>JBPOHE010000005.1:0-34774 GCA_052035915.1 Pseudomonadota bacterium | reverse complement strand
CGCCAAGATCATTCTCAGTCTTCGTTCCCTCAGCCAAACCAGGGGACGTTGGTCTCAATTCTGGCAAAAGATTGATCAGTTCGGAGCAGAAGTCTTTGCTTGATACATTATATGAAGGCCGCACCCGCTCCACCAAGTACCAACGAGGATGGCATCCTCATTGCGGGAACGCACCAACCCGGTGTGGGTGAAGGCCGCCACCCTGGCCTGGAGTCCGAAATCGGTGAGGGGAATATTGGGGGTTAGGCTCATGGGCGCTGTCCTGGGTCGAATCTGGTAAATCGCTGGATGAGATCGGTGACGAACCTGGTCTGATCTCGCTGGTCATAGCCCGGGCCTCGGCGTCGAGAGCCGGGTTTTGTTCTCTTTTGAAGAACAATATGGTTTTTTTGTTCCTTATTGTTCTTATTAAGAGAACATGGTCAACGCTCAAGGACAGAAGCCTGGCATGGAGCAGAGCGCCGCCTGGCCGACATTTCATAGCGGATGGGCCGGTGGAGAGCAAGCTCCCGGCCATCGGCCCGGCGAATGCTGACGGCGGGCGACAATCCGCTTGAGAACTCCGGCACTGGGGCGTAAGTTCAACCCGTCCCGATCAAGGTATCGGCGAACGAGCATCGAGGGGCAACCTATGGCACAACCAATGGCGAAAGAGGATCCCATGTATCTGTTGTTGGTCCATGGCCGGATCGAGGAATTCAATCGCCGCAAGCAAGAGGGCGAGGCCTGTGATCTGCGCGGGGTCGATCTGCGCGGCGCGAATCTGCGCAATCTGGAGGCCGAAGGTCTGGATATGCGGGATAGCTATCTGCGCCATGCCGACCTGCGCGGGGTCGATTTTTCCGCGACCCGGCTGGAAGGGGCCAGCATCTACGGCGCCCGCATCTCCGGCACCTATTTCCCGGTGGAACTCAGTGCCGAGGAGATCAACCTTTCCCTGGTGCATGGCACCCGCATGCGCTATCGGGGCTGAGCCTGCAACAGGGCCAGGACATGGCCGGCAAAGTCGAAGGGGTTTTGCCGGGTGGAGGCGGCGCTGAGGCCGAGCGCCTGGCTGACCCGGGCCGAGGCGGGTGGTTGTGGGAGCGCCGCCGTGAGCCGGATCAACAAGGCCGACGGCGAGGGCAGGGGGTTGTCGGTCATGGCCCAGGCCCTGGGCATCGCCGGTAATGGGGTCAGGGTCGCCGTCTTCCAGCCTTGGTCGGTAAAGAAATCCGACCAGGCCCGGGCGATGAATTCCACCGCTATGTCCTTATCCGCCGTCTGGCCACTGAGTTCGGCCCAGGCCAACAGCCCCGCGGCGGTGTAGACGAAATCTTCCAGGGCGGGGCTTCCCAGTGCCCGGCCCTGTTCTTTGGCGCGCCACAATTGCCGTCCGTCCCAGAGTCGGGTCAGCAGCCAGTCACGCACCTCCCCCGCCGCTTGTCGATAAGGGCCTTCCGGAAAGGCTTGCGCCCCCGCTACCAGGGCGCTCAAGGCGAGGCCGTTCCAACCGGCGAGACGTTTGCCGTCCCGCGGCAGGGAGCGCTGTTGGCGTTTGGCCAGGAGCTTGGTCTTGGCGCGATGCAGCCGCTCCGCGACCTCATCCTCGGAGACCCCCTCGGCGCGGGAGATCTCTTCCACCCTGGCGCGGAGCACCGGTAGCCAGCCGTCGGGGAAGGGCCGGGCTCCCTCCAGCCCCCAGCGCCGTCGGGCCACCGCCAATTCCTCCGGGGTGAGGGTGGCGGCGAGTTCGTTCTCCGACCAGAGGTAATAGCCACCCTCGACGCCAGCGCCATCCACCGCCGAGAGGCTGGCGATGCAGCCGCCGTCCGGGGCGCGCAGCTCCCGCAGCAGGAAGTCCAGGGTATCCCGCGCCACCTCCAGGTAATCCGGGCGCTCCAGCACCTGGGCCGCGCGCAGATAGAGCCTGGCCATGAGGGCATTGGTGTAGAGCATCTTCTCGAAATGGGGCTGTTGCCAACCGGGGTCCACCGTGTAGCGGAAAAAACCGCCGCCGAGATGATCCCGCAGCCCCTGGGTGGCCATCTGATCCAGACTGAGTTCGACCAGCTTGCGGAAAGGCGGAGCCGGTGGCTCGGGGATCAACTCCAGGAGGGTCAACCACTGGGGTTCCATGGGGAAGCGACTGCCCTGACCGAAGCCTCCGCTCAGTTCATCCGCCAGCGCCAGCGTCTGTTGCAAAAAACTGTCCCGAAGCGCCGCCGTCTCCCGGGGCGACATGGGTTCAGTGGTGCCCGCAGGCGGCGGCTGCATCTCGTCGGCGGCCTGTCGGGCCAAGGTGCCCAGATACTCCCCCTGTTCCCCCCAGGCGGCGGCCAGGCGTTCGATGATCTGTCGCAGCCCCTCGGGGCGGCTGTACAGCAGACCGGCCAGGGGATAGCCATCCGGGGTGAGAAACACATTGAGCGGCCAGCCCGCCTGGCCGCGGATCCGGCGCGCGAAGTCGATGAGATAGGCGTCCAGCGCCGGTTCGAGTTCGCGGTCGATCTTCACCGGGATGAGATGGCGATTGATCAGGGCGGCGATCTCCGGATCGCGGAAGCTCTCCCGTTGCATCACATGGCACCAGTGACAGGCAAAATAGCCGCTGGAGAGGAACAGCAGCTTGTTTTCCGCCTTGGCCCGGGCCAGCACCTCGGGACCCCATTCCTGCCAGTGCACCGGGTCCTGGGCGTGTAGGGCCAGGTAGGGCGAGGGATGCCCGGCCAAGGCATTGGCGGCGACCGTGCTTCCCGGTGAGATCCCAAGCATGGTGGCCATGAAGAAGGCGAAGAGGCCGGTCCAGGCGGAACGGTGTCTGTTCCCGGCAGGGGAAGAAAGGCTGGTGGATAGCTGTCGGTCGAAGTATTGCGGGTTCATCCGGGTTGGTGTCCCTAAGGTGACGTCTGCTGTATCGGAGAGGTGCCGGGCCAAAGTTCCGTGCGCGACCAGGATAGGGTTCTTAGGCAACGCTGATCGGTTCGGCTTTGGGTATTCTCGCGCAAGCGGGAACCTCGTTAAATCAATGACCTGGATCTCCGCTTGTGTGGGCGTGACGAACCAGTCTGAGTTTATGGCGTTCCGGGTCCGGGTTTGACGATGGTCAATGCCTTCACCCAGGGCGGGCCGGAACAATGCCTCAAGGTCAGGCGGTATCATGCCCTCTTTCATCTTGCTTATCGGAGACCAAAGGTGCGCCGGGTCGATTCTTATCTGGTTGGTACGGGGTTTCTGTTGACGGGCTTTCTCCTCACCCAGGTGGATGTCCGGCGCTCGCTCGAGGCGACGGAGGCGCGCCGGCAACGGGTCGGTGAGCTGGTGCAACAGTTGCAGCTCAGCGATCTGGCGCTTTTTACCGAGGCGCGCTATACCCGCCATCTTTCCCAGGCCGATCGGCACAGCGCTTTTCAGGATCATCCCCTGGCCCTCGATCATTTCCCCTCGGGTTCACTGGCGTTGCCGCCCCTGAGACTGGAGCGGCCATGACCAGTTGGTGGCGGCGTCAGCGCTATCTCATCGACTTCACCCTGGCTTCCCTATGGCGTCACAAGGGCAAGAACCTGGGGCTGCTGCTCGTCTACAGCCTCATGGTCTTTCTGCTCGCCTCGGTGATGCTGTTCACCCAATCCCTGCGCCGGGAAGCGGAACTCTTGCTGCAAGGGGCGCCGGAGATCAGTCTACAGCGACTGGTGGCGGGGAGACATGAACTCATGCCGGTCGCCTATCTCGACTCCGTGGCCGGAATCCGTGGCGTGACCGCGCCGATGGGACGGCTGTGGGGTTACTACTATGATCCGGCGGTGCGCGCCAACTATACCCTGATGGTGCCGCCGGAAGCCTCCCTATCGCGCGGCGAGATTAGCATCGGGGCCGGGATCGCCCGCGCCCGCAACCTCAACCCGGGGGATTATCTCAGCCTGCGTTCCTCTCGGGGCCAGGCCATGACCTGGCGGGTCAGGGATCTCCTGCCAGCCGAGGCGGAACTGGTGAGCCTGGACTTGATGCTGCTGGCCGAGGAGGATTTTCGGGAGTTCTTCGGTATCGCCCCGGGGTTCTATACCGATCTGGTGCTCAGGGTGCGTCATCCCCGGGAGGTGCGCACCGTCGCTGAAAAAATCGGCAAGCGGCTGCCGGACACCCGTCCGATCCTGCGGGAAGAGATATTGCGTACCTATGACGCCCTCTTCTCCTGGCGCGAGGGGGTCCTGTTCCTGTTGCTGATGGGGGCCTTGCTGGCCTTCGCCATCCTGGCCTGGGATCGGGCCTCCGGGCTATCGGCGGCGGAAAAACGCGAGATCGGCATCCTCAAGGCGATCGGCTGGGAGACCTCGGATGTGATCCAAATGAAGTTCTGGGAAGGCGCCGTGATCTCCCTCACCGCCTTCCTGCTGGGCTATCTCTTCGCTTATGGCCATGTGTTCTATGGTGGGGCGCTGATCTTTGCCCCGGTACTCAAGGGTTGGGCCGTCCTCTATCCGGATTTTTACCCCCAACCCCTGGTCGAGGCCCTGCCACTCGCCACTTTGTTTTTCTTCACTGTCTTTCCTTACGCCGCCGCCAACATCATCCCGATCTGGCGGGTGGCCACCATGGATCCGGATCGGGTGATGCGCTAGGCCATGAAAGCGGCCAATACCGCGAGCCGGAGCGGCTCTACTTTAACTGTACTACCCGCCACAGCGGCCCCTCGGCGCTTGATGAGGAATGCGGGCAACCTGCCGACCGCGGCGAAAATTCCGATCTCGGCTGGCCCGCGGTCGCCAGCTGAGCGACTATATATTCATGTCGGCGTCGATGTCCTCCTGATCGTTCCCTGCACCACGTTCAGAGACAGAGTCCATTGAGCGGCGATGGAGACTGGGGCCAGGAATGTTGCAGGCTGTGCTGCAACTGAATAATAACCTGTGGGTGGAAGGGGTAGGGACTGAAAAAGGGGTAATTTGGTTGCAATACCCATGGCCATAGAGGATACTGCTCGGGCTTAAAGGCGGGGTCTCTCGCCCTATGATCATGTCATGTTGTCAGCCCTATTTCCGGGCTCGGTTGCACCGAACTGAAGAATATCCCTCTTCACTTTCAAATTTTCCCTTGATGGAGGACGAGATGGCAGAGCTGTTTTCCGATGAGTGGATGAAAGGTTTCATGAACCAATGGAATGCGGAGTCGGAATTGTCTGGTGCCTTGGCGCAGATCGGGTTCAATAGCGTTATCGGTTATGGTTTCGAGGGCGAACCAGGTCCGCGTGGTGTGATTAATGTTCAAGGCGGCCAGGCGGTTGCGGCTGGTGCCTACCAGGGTGGTTCGTTGAACTGGGACATCCGTGCCTCTAAGGAGCAATGGGAGAAATGGCTGGGTAAACCTCCAGGGATGATGGGGTTGGGTACGGCCTATATGTCCGGGAAGCTGAAGTTTCCTATCGGCGATTATGCCTCCATGATCAAGGACCCGCGCATGGCGGGCCCCTTCGTCAAGACCTTTGCGGTGATGGCTCGGGTTTAATCCGGTCGTCTCCGGATCGAGAGTTCGCGGCCCGGTGCAACCCGGGCCGTTTTGGATCTGCCGGCTGGCAAATTCTAGGTTTGGAAATCCTTCGGGTAGTTGTGGTGATGGCTATTCAGGTTCGTTCGCTGCTCATGGCGGTGCTCGCGGTAGGCGGTATTGGGAGTACGGCCCCAGGGCTGGCTCAACCATCTGGCGACACCTTTGTCGTACAACAGTCGCGGGGAGCCGCCACTGTGTCTCTGGGTGGGACGGTAATCCCTTATAAAGAGGTGACGCTGTCGGCCCAGTTGCCTGGTCGTATCAAATACCTGGCGGGTAGAGAAGGGGACGAGCACAAATCCGGCACCCTGCTGGTCGCCATCGACGAGCGGGAATTGTTGGCCAAGCGCCAGGCGGCCTATGCCCAGTTCGCCAATGCCGATGCGGCCCTGCGGAATGCCGGGGCGCAATTCACGCGCGAACTCTGGTCCCCGAAAACTAAGGAATCCCCCGGTGGTATGGGGATGCCGAACCTGTTCGACCAGATGTTCGTCAATCCCATGGAGTCGGTGATGGGGAACCGCAGTGAGCCGGCGGCCCGCTCGATCGATCTTTATTCGTCCCATATCGGCGTGCAACAGGCTCAGAATGCCATTATCCAGGCGCAGGCGGAGATCCAGGCGATCGATTCCAAACTGCGGGATGCCCAAAGCCTGGCTCCCTTCGACGGGGTCATCACGAAGAAATTCATTGAAGTCGGGGATACGGTCCAGCCCGGTCAGCCACTGTTGCAGTTCGCCGATCTAACCTATCTCCAGGTCGAGGTGGATGTGCCCGCGCGGCTGCGGCCCGGACTCAATATGGGCATGATGCTGAAGGCCCAACTTGATGTGGGCGACCAGGTGGTGCCTGTCCGTCTGGCGCAGATCTATCCCATGGCGGATGTCCAACGGCACACGGTAAAGATGAAATTCGATCTGCCCCAGGGCGTATCGGCCCCTGGTATGTACGTCAAAGTTCTGATACCGGACTTCAATGCCCCCGGCCAGGATAATCCCGTCATTCCCACCTCGGCCATTCGCTTCAACGGCAGCCTTCCTGGGGTCTATGTGGTCAACGACGAAGGGAAGAGCGAATTGAGGTTGATCCGGGTCGGTGAGGAGTTGGCGCCGGGTATGACGACGGTGCTCTCCGGACTTCGAGCCGGGGAAAAGGTCCTGCGGGATCCGGGCAGCAATCTCACGGCCGGGTGGACGGCCCCTCCCGGGGGCGGCAAATAAGGAACGATTTCTCGCTCCAGGTTGTTTTCCCAGGAGTAGTTCGGCCCAGTCGGGCCTGGTTGTGTAAATGAGGGCAAAGCCACGGTGAGCCAGCAAAAACCCCTGGAACACGAGAAGGGTTTGGAGTCTTTTTCCGACGAACATCTCGGTCTTGCTGGAAGAACGGCAAGATTTTTCATCAACTCCCCCCTCTCGCCGCTCTTTTTTATCTCCATGATGCTCATGGGGCTGCTTGGTTTGGTATTGACGCCACGCCAGGAAGATCCACAGATTTCCGTGCCCATGATCGACATTTTTGTCAGTTATCCGGGAGCGGAAGCGGAGCAGGTCTCCACCCTGGCCATCGAACCCCTCGAACGCATCATGAGCGAGATCAAGGGGGTGAAGCACGTTTATTCAGCCGCCCAGCGGGCCCGGGGCATCGTGACCGTGGAGTTCGATGTGGGCCAGAAGATGGGTCCTTCCCTGGTCAAGGTCAATGACAAACTGGCCTCCAATATGGACATCGTGCCGCCGGGTGTGCAGCCTCCCCTGGTCAAGGCCAAGGGCATCGATGACGTGCCCGTGGTCAATCTCACGCTTTGGGCCAAGGATATGGACCGGGATGGTATGGCCGACGTGGATGACGGCTACCTGCGCATGTTGTCTCACTCTGTATTGCAGAATCTCAAGGAACTGCCGGGCACTGGAGCCGGTTTCGTCGTTGGTGGACGACGCGAACAGATCACCGTCGAAGTGTTTCCCGAGCGGCTGTCCGGTTACGACATCAGTCTCGATCAAGTAGCCAACACCATCCAGACGGCCAACTCCCAGCAGCGCGCCGGCGGCGTCGAATCCGGTGATGTGCATTTTTCGGTCATCACTGGAGCCTTTCTGAAAAACGCCGATGATATCAACCGCCTGGTAGTCGGGACCCACAAGAATGTTCCCGTGTACGTGCATGATGTCGCTCGCGTCACCCAGGGTCCGGAAGATGCCCGCCAGCTCGTAGCCTATTACACCGGGCCGGCAACCAAACTCAAGACCCTGGCCGAGGGACAGCCAGCGGTGACGATCGCCCTGGCCAAGAAGGAAGGCACCAATGGGGTGACGGTGGCCAGCGCCATCATCGAGCGCATCGGCCACTTGAAGGGGAAATTGATACCCGACAATGTGGAGGTCAGTGTTACCCGCGACTATGGCGAAACCGCGAACGACAAGGTCAACGAACTCATTTTCAAACTCTTCGTCGCCACGGGTTTTGTCTTTATCCTGGTGCTGGTGGCCTTTCGTGCCTTCCGTCCGGCCATCGTGGTGCTGTTGGTCATCCCGGTGGTGCTGCTTTTTACCGTCTTCTCTGCCTGGATCCTCGGATTCACCATCGACCGGGTGAGTCTCTTCGCGCTGATTTTCTCCATCGGTATCTTGGTCGACGACGCTATCGTCGTGGTGGAGAATATCTACCGGCGTTGGTTGCAGGAAGGCAAGACCGATGTGGTCACGGCAGTGGATGCGGTGCGGGAAGTCGGCAACCCAACTATCCTCGCCACCTTTACCGTGATCGCCGCCCTGCTGCCCATGGGCTTCGTCAGCGGCATGATGGGGCCTTACATGTTTCCCATCCCCGCCCTGGGTTCCGTGGCCATGCTGGTCTCGCTGTTCGCGGCCTTTGTGTTCACGCCCTGGTTGGCGCAGTCCAAGTGGCTACGTCCGACGATGAGCTACCTGGAAAAGGCAGAGATTCGCGAGCATCGTGGCGCCGAGAAACTCGAAGGGCTGTATCGCCGTGTGCTCACCCCGCTGATGGAAAGCTCGACCAAACGGGCCATCTTCCGCTTGGCGCTCTGGGGCAGCTTTTTCTTTGCCTGTTCCTTTTTCTACACCAAGTGGGTGGCGGTGAAGATGTTGCCGCTGGACAACAAGCCGGAATTTTCCGTGGTGTTGGATATGCCGGAGGGGACAGCCTTGCCGGTGACGGCAAATCTGCTCCATCAGATGGCTATCCGGGTGCGGGAGATCCCCGAGGTCACGGCCATTCAACTCTATGCCGGTACGGCCAAGCCTTTCGACTTCAACGGCATGGTCCGCCATTACTATCTGAGGAGCGAGCCCTGGCAGGGTGAGCTGCAAGTCCAGTTGCTCCACAAAAAGGTCCGTAAGCGATCCAGCCACCAGATCGCCGTCCATGCCCGGGAAAGCCTACAGAACATCATTAAGGGCACTGGTGCCAATATCGCCGTTGTTGAGATGCCTCCGGGGCCGCCGGTGCTTCAGTCGGTGGTCGGCGAGGTGCATGGTCCAACGCCTGAAGTTCGTCGGCAGTTTGCCCGGGATCTGACGGAGCTGTTCCGCAAGGCTCCGAGCCTGGTGGATGTCGACAATTATCTCCGCGATCCCTACGAGTATTGGCGTTTTATCGTCGATACCGAAAAGTCGGTGCGGCGGGGAATCTCCGTCGACGCTATCAATCGCAATCTGGCCATGGCCCTGGGAGGTACGACCCTGGGGGATGTCAAGCAACGGGCGGGGCACGAGCCGACGAATATCCTCATCCAGGTCCCCCTGGCGATCCGTTCCCAAATTACCCGACTGGCCGATCTACCGATCCAATCCGGTTCCGGTCAGACCCTGCCATTGCGGGAGTTGGGGCGTTTTGAACGCATTGCCGAAGACGACATCCTCTACCATAAGGATTTGCGATCGGTCGAATATGTGGTCGCGGACGTGGGTGGGAGGCTGGCTGCTCCGGTCTATGGGATGTTTCAGGTGCAGGATCTCTTGGCGAATTACACCGCGCCCGACGGGGTAAAAGTCGAGGCCTACTGGTTCGGACCTCCGCCCTCTGATAATGTGAGCAGCCTCGAATGGACCGGGGAATGGACCGTCACTTTCGAAACCTTCCGCGACATGGGGGCCGCCTTCATGGTCGCACTCATACTCATCTATATCCTGGTCGTCTGGGAATTCGGTAACTTTCGTATTCCAGCCTTGATTATGGCGCCGATTCCCCTGACCCTGCTTGGGATCATCCCAATGCATGCCATCATGGGGGCCGAGTTTACCGCTACCTCGATGATCGGCTGGATTGCCTTGGCCGGCATCATTGTTCGCAACTCGATCCTGTTGGTGGACTTTTCGATTCATGAGATCCAGCGAGGTATCCCGGTGGCGGAGGCGGTGATCCGTTCCTGCAATACCAGGACGCGCCCGATCATGATCACGGCCTTGGCCCTCGTTTGTGGCTCCAGCGTGATCTTCACCGATCCCATCTTCCAGGGCATGGCCATCTCCCTGGCCTCCGGGGTCATGGTGTCTACCATCCTGACACTGATCGTCATCCCACTGGGCTGCATGAAAGCCAGTCGGTCCTTATGCGAGGTGGCGGCAGCCGGATGCCCTGTGGGCACTGTACTTCCCAGCCCCGAGGATATGACGCTGGCGCGTCCGGCCAAGGCGAGGGCATCTTCCAAGGGTCCGTCTCTTGTCTTGAGAATCTGGTCGATCGTCGCGAATGTCTTGCTGATGGCCTTTTATCTGATCCGCGGAATCTTCCTGCTGCTGATGCAGTGGCTAAAGAGACCGAAAAAGGTCCAGGGCGGGTCGACACCTCCACCTTCGCCCCCTACAACTCCACCGGCTCCCACCAATTTCGGTGGTACGGTTCCCGTCGCCTCCGGGACCATGCCTGGATCAGCGGCGCCTGTTACCAACTCTGAGGCGGGGGCGGTGGCGTGGCCACAAGGGGATGTGAGTTCGGATCAGGGTGATTCGGCCTTCCAACAGGCGGAGAGATCTTCCGCTTCCATCGCCTCGACTGGAGAGACCACCGCCAAATCGTCCGATGAGCCCGGTGTTTCTGCCGCGGAAGATCAACCGATCACGACCGGACCCGCCACTACCAGCGAAGAGAAAGACGCTGGCCGTCCGGGACAATCCTTATCCGAAGGGCAAAGTTTCTTGCGGGAAGAACCGACCAAGTCTGATGAGGCCATTCCCCCGATGGACACTGGTACGAGCGTCGTTTCTTCTCACTCGGAATCTGAAATCAGGAAGGAGACACCCCAGGTGGGACGGCGATCCGGTAGGAGAGGAATTCGGTTGAAGGTGTCGACCGATGACGGGCAAGACAGACCGGATAGGGATCAAATCTGACCAGTCGTTGTCACGAAGGCGGCTATGCTTGCTTTGAGTGGATGCTTTCTATGTAACCAGATCAAAGTGTATTAAGGGATTGAGCAGCAACTTGCAACCATGAATCAGCGCCTTGCGGACAATTGTCTCCTTATCCTGTGCTTGTCGAGTTTGGCGCCAGAGACGGCCTTCCCTTGGCAAGATGAATCCGCTGGTGGTGGGAAGCAACGTTCCTTTACGTCCGATATTTGGGATGGTCGGCGAATGGAGACTTGGTCCCAGCCCCAGCCTTACGGGGGACGGGCTCAAGTGCCGGGTGTGGATTCCCTCTATGCGCCTCCCCAATCATCGAATGGGAGTTACCTCGGCTATCCCTATCAGGGTAACCGGGAATATCCTTCCGGAATGGGGAAGGAACCGGCGAAACCTTATTCCTCATACCCTCAGACCGATACCTGGGCAGGCTATGCGGGGCCCTTGTATCGGCCCATTGATCCGGATGAGGATGGGAGGTCCCGGAATCTGAGGGGAGGTCAGGGAAGTAAAAGCGAATCTCCAGGGTGGCTGCCGTCCAACCGCTCTTATTACCAGTCGAACCTGAATTCCTGGGGCAGTCTGGGTTCCGAGGCTCAGCAAAAATATAGATCTTCCCAGTTCGGTCAGGGGGGAGGATATAGTATCTGGGATGAGGTGGGGGCGAGTTATCAACGCGATAGAATGCCGGCACCGCCACAATATTATTTCCGCCCCCTGAGCGACCGGGAAAAACAACAGATTGCCGAAGAAAATCCCTATTTCAGGTCGTTTGAAACAGGAGTCCATGGCGGGAGGTCTCCCGCAAGGGACGGGGCTTCTCCCAGCGCCGAGCCAGGTTATTTCGGTCAACACCGCCAGTATGAGATTCCTTATCAAGGCCAGGCGTTATATGGGGGTCGTGATCCCTATTCCCAGTGAGTGCCCATGAGACATTCAGCTCGACCGGACGGAAATGCCGGATATCTTAAAGCGGCTCACTTGCGGTGCCGCTACAACCCGATAATACAGACGGCCCTAACCATGAAGTATCGAATGGCAAGAGAACCGGTTTATGTGGGGTAAAATGGTCTCACCTGATATATCCGGAATAAAATGATGAGGAGGTTTTTTATGAGAAGCTCTCAATTGGTTCCAGCGATGTTGCTCGTATCCGGCTTCATGAGCGGTGTTGCTTCTGCGGACTTGTCAGGCGTGCCGTTTTCGGCGGAAACCCGCCAAAGCAGTCCTCAAGGGACGAGTTCCGGGAAGATGTATGTAGGGAAAAACAGAATGCGCATAGAAATGGATCAGGGCGGACAGCAGGTGGTGCAGATCATCGACAACGATAAGCAGGCACAATTGATCTTGTATCCGAGTCAGCACAGTTACATGGAATTCCAGGGACCTGGCCCGGGAAGCTCGGCTTCCCCCCAAACGCCGGCTTCCGGAGGAAAACTCGATCCCTGTGCCGGCCTGCAGGGAGCACGGTGCAACAAGCTGGGTGTGGAATCCATCAATGGCCGCACCGCCGACAAGTGGCAGATGTCCGTCACCCAGCAAGGCAAGACGATGCAGATGACTTCATGGATAGACGCCGACCGGGGTATCCCCTTGCGTACGGAAACCTCTGAAGGACAGAGAATGGATTTGCGGATGCTGGGTATCGAGAATGTCGGCGGCAGACAGGTTGAAAAATGGGAGATGAGCAGTTCGGCCCCCAACCAGCCCGCTCAACGATCCACCCAGTGGTACGATCCGGTTTTGAAACTCGCTATCCGGGAAGAGTTTCCTGGTGGTTTTGTGCGGGAGTTGATCAATATCCGCGAGGGCGAGCCGCCTTCCAGCCTGTTTTCTATCCCAGCGGGATATCAAAAGGTCACCCCTCCGGCCTCGGGGCAACAACCGCCCGTCGGTCGCTAGCCAGAATGCCGCGCCGCTTTAAATAGATGCAACCACCCCCCCGGTGGTTGTCCGCCTCGGTAGCATTCTCGAATGACTATTCATCATGGTCAGGCAAGGTTTTCCATTGCTGTGTGTCGAGCATTTTGCATCCTCAATGAAGCCGGTTCCCTGCCCCATGACAATGAGCGGCGTTCCTTTCATTCAATCTACAAGTAAGGCTTCGTAAGCTAAGAGACGGCCATGATCACTGTGGTAGGAAGTTTGAAGGGTGGTTCCGGTAAAAGCACCGTCACTTTTAATCTGGCGGTTTGGCTTACCAAGGCCAATGTCGATGTTTTGGTCATCGATACCGACCCCCAGGCTACCCTTACCGATGTGGCGGATGTGCGGACGGAAGAGGGGATTCAACCGCCGATCAAAGTCCATGGGATCTCCGCCTTGGCTGAGAAACGGATGGCCAAGGCCCAGGAAACCCTCATCGATGTGGGGACGGCGGGTCTGGAGGCGATGAAAAAGGCGCTTAACCTGGCCGATAGGATCCTGGTGCCGGTGCCACCCAGTCAGGCGGATATCTGGTCGACCCAAAGGTTCATCCGCTTGGTCGAGGCGAATACGGAGAAAACGACAAAACCGGAGATGCTGGGTTTTATCAATCGGGCGGATACTCATCACGCGGTGCGGGAATCGGATGAGGCGGCGGCGGCCCTGGTGACCTTACCCGGCATCAAGTTCATCAAACAACGTTTGGCCCAGCGCACCATCTATCGCAGGTCTTTCAGTGAAGGATTGGCCGTATTCGAGCTCGAACCCAGGGGGAAGGGCTCTTGGGAGTTGAGCGCACTCTGCGCGACGCTCTATCCTCATGTCATCAAAGAAGTGGCTCCCTGAATATCTTGTCCGGGATCCCTGGCGAGATGAAGTCATCTTTGACATGGCGGCCTAAGCGTGGGTTTATTCTGTCTGGAGTGCTGTTCATCGGTCTCTGTGTGGCTACCTTTGTGGGCCTACAGCGACTCGATTTTTTTACTTCAGGTTTGGTCTCTGACCGATCGCAGGAGACCCAAGCGTACCGACCGGCAACGGATTGCCCGGAAGGCGGCTGTGCTCAACCAAGTCGTCAGGGCCCGAATCCAGGGGTTACACCATCGCTTCCCCCTTTTCTGCAGATGTTGCAACAGAATAAGTCCGGGGTAGGGGAGGGAAGCCGCTCCAATCAAGGAGGTACCCCCGCGACTTTCGCGTCTCCCGAGGAGCGCGGGGGTACGGCGGCGCCTATGTTGACCAAGAAGTCTGAGGAGGCCAAGGCAGCGGTATACAATGGTTTCCCGACTCAATCCCAGGCCGCACCCCAATATCGCTTTCGGCCTTTCGTCGACGAGGATGTTCCCACGACCGAGGCGCCGCCAGGTAAATTGGATCTTCTTACAGAGGCACGTACCCAATATTGGAACGGCGACTTGGAGGCCGCCGTTAAGGCCTATAACGAGCTGATACGATATTATCCCAACGAACCGGACTTTCCCGGTGAATTGGGAAATATCTATTATCAACAGGGCAAACAGGATTTGGCCGCTCAAGCCTATTACAAAGCGGCCTTGCTTTTACTGCAGCAACGGGAATATGAGCGTGCCCGGCGCTTGCATGAGGTGTTGAACGCCCTGAATAAGAAGCTGGCGGACGAGCTGGAAAGGCAACTCCGAAAGTCATGAAGCCGAATCCCGATAGGCTGTCCCGCAACCAGACGCCAGCTTCCCGGCGCTCAACTCTCGGTTTGGCCCATGACGCTAGGGCGATACCATTACCTGAAAATGCTCGCTTTTCTTTTCCCGTCCATCGAAAACATTTAGGCGATTGTCGGAAAACGAAATACCAGAATGCGATGGCTGTTCGTTTGCTTTCCAGGCGCGCCAGCTGGCGCCGAGCGAGCTCTGTAACGGCTGGCGTAACGTCGAAGGCGGATAAACAGACCAGCCGCCTGGTATTTCTTTTGACAGAAATCGTCTTACTATTCTTGCTTCTGATTTTGGCCTAACTGGAGAAACTCGCCCGTGGTTCCTTTCCGAGACATCTTTGTCGGCCAGATCCTGGGAACCCTTCTGGCACGCCGCTACTCAGGTATGGTGACTCTCTTGTTCGACGATAGGATGCCAGCGGTGGTGTGGCTCGGAGAAGAAGGTGTCACGCACGCCAAATACGGCGATTTCATTAATGACGAGGCCTTGATCAATGTTTTCTGGCGACCGATGGGAAAGTTGGAACTTATCCAGAAAGTTCCCCCACCGAAGACCCCCGGTATGGACTATCTCTTTCTGGTCGAAGGGCTCACGCGCAACTTTCTGCCTCAGGTGGACCGAGTATGCCCCATGCTGGAGCAGGTTTATATCAAGCGTAGCGGGTTGCCGAGTTCACAGGAGATCAAAGCCTCCATCGTCACGGCCGGCCTCTTGGCCAGGATCTCTTCCGGTATCGCCTATACAGGTCTCCGCACCATGGATCGCGCCGGCGATCTTTGGTCACCACTCATGTTTCTTTGCGCCAGCGGTCAGGTGGTATGTAGTTATCATCCGACGCTTGGCCGCATGTTGATGGCCTTTGAAAAGGATCTGTTACCGCGGATCGAGAAGCTGTTCGGTCACAAGGTATTGAATCCTTTTGTCAACTCGGTGCGGGAAGGCTTGCAGACGATATGGCCCGGATGGCATCCTGAGGACCCGCCGGAACTCCAATCCGGGGCGGCACCGTACTACAATTGGGCGAAGTTGATCAAGACGAGACTTGGCGCTCTGGGTATACCTACTCTCGCCGCTCGCTGCTTTGAACAATCGTTGGAAAAATTATCCACAACAGAGGCCAAGATCATCCGTGATCTGGCCAGTCCCTAAGGAGCAGATCCTATGTATACCAAAGGCACCATATTTTATATTTCGTTCTGGATCGTCCTCTGCGGGCTATTATTCATATTGCCAATACTCGGATTTGGTGAGCAGGCCGCTTCCTATTATTCCAATCTCGTCCAGGTGCTTTCGGCGCTGACCACGGCTGTAGTCTGTTGGCGAACCAGTTCCGTATTCGAGCGGGGCGATCCCATGCGGCCCATGTGGGCACTGATGGGTATGGGTGTCTTGAGCTGGGGGCTGGGACAGGCCTTATATGCCGGTTATGTTATCTTTAACCAGGGAGAAGAACCTCCCTATCCCTGGTTTTCCGATATCGGATTTCTCCTGATCCAACCCTGTATCTTCGTTGCGCTTATCATATTTGCCCGCGCCCTGGATATCCGTCCTCCGGCTTGGGGGATATTGGCGGCGGTGATCGTTGTACTGGGAGCCGTATTTTTTGCTATCAACTCCTCCCAGGAGAATATTCAAAAAGCGGATACCCTGATCGCCTATCTGGCCATCTTGGCCTATGTGATTTTCGATCCCGTCCTTTTGGGCATGACGGTATTATCCGCCTCCCTGCTTACCAGTGGCATGCTCGCCCTGCCCTGGTGGTTCTGTTTCGCCGGCCTGATTCTGTATTACCTTTCCAATAGAAGCTTCGAGATCCTGACGGCTCAGGAACAATATGTCAGTGGGGGCTTCGTCGATCTTGGTTGGCCCCTAGCCTATATGCTGATCGGTGTCGCCGCCATGATCACCTATAACATTCTCCATCCCGATGCCGACTGAGCCTATCGCGGCACCAGACTTTACATACCCATCCCGTATTGATTCTGGGTCTTTGTTTGTCGATAGCCGCCCATAGGGAAGCGTTCGATCTGGCCCACCGTCGAAGGGTCTGGACCGATAAGAACGCTCAACGGCGCCGGGCAGGGAGCAAAACTGTCCGGTTTTTGTTCTCTTTTAAAGAACAATACGCATTAAGATAATTCATTGTTCTCTATAGGAGAACAATGAATCGGCTCCAAGACCCCGTGCCCGGCAACGCCGGAAGGTGGCGGGCCAGCCGTGACGGCTTTTCTGCTTCTCTCGCCCTCGATCTCATAGTCTTGCCCTGAACAGGGCCTCGGGTTCCTCGGTCCGGTGCGGATGAGCCAACCGGTTCGCTATCCGCCGATTAGGGAAAATCAAACAGGGGTTGCCATGAGGTCGACCACGAGGCTCCTGTCTTTACAACGCACGAAATGGGTGGCTCCATCCGGGCTGCCCGCTACCGCGCTAATCGATGTTGTGCTGCGCCTTCTGGATGGTTTGGCGGTCCAGCTCGGGTTGTAGTAGCGAGATGAAGTCATAGACATATCCCCGCAGGAAGGCCTGTTTGCGGATACAGATCCAGGTGCTGAGCGGCGGGAAGAGGGATTTATTGCCGATCATCACAAGATCGGGATGCTTCTCCGGGTTGAACGCACTCTCTGCCAGGATGCCCACCCACTTCGAGGTGGCCAGGTCGGCGAGGATCAACTCCGTTGAACTCAAGGAATGAACGATTTTGGGTTGCAACCCAGCGGCAGCGAAAGCCGCATCAACCGCCTTGCGGGCCACGCTGGCGCGGTTATAGGTAACCAGTTCCGCTTCCGCAAGGAGTCGGAGTGTCAGGGGGTTGGTGTTGAGCAGCGGATGGGAGCGATGGGTCAACAGAATCAGACGCCATTCCGAGATGCAGAAATACACCAGTTCGCTATAGCGTTTCGAGAGATCCGACAAAATCCCGATATCGGCCTCGCCGGCGAGCACATATTCGGTGACGCGCTCGGGGATGTCCTCGTAGGTGTTTACCTCGACCTCGGGGTGGGAAGCGTAGTAACGGGCCAGCACGGGCAACAAGATGTGTTCGGCGATATAGCGGGTAGAGACGATTTCAAGGAGAGGCTTGGCGTTTGGGCGGGCATTCTTGGCAATCTGCTGAATCTTGCGCAAATCCGCCAGGATATTCGCTACGACGCTGGAGATGGCCTCTCCTTGAGGTGTCAGCCCCTTCAATTGACGGCCTTCCCGTTGGAATAGCTCGACCTCCAGTTCGTCTTCCAATTGTTGCAGGCATTTGCTGATCCCCGGTTGGGAGGTAAACAGCGCCTTGGCGGTCAAGGAGATATTGCACTGGTGCTTGATCACTTCGTGCAGAAAGAGGAGTTGCTGCAGCTTCATTGTCGGTCGGGGCTCTCCGGACAGAATGGTGAAAATGAGGCGCGCGTCCCTGCTTCCCGAGAGGCCGAACCACCACTCATCTGAGCCAGCCGCCATCAGCACGGCAATGGACACCGGCTTCGCCCTCAAATACAGCGGACACCCCACCATTTTAACTCAGGCCGCTTGGTCTGGAGTGCAAGATCCCGATGCCGTCAGCACCCATCGGTTGGCTTCACCCTTGATCATCTCCACAGTCCTAGAGTGGGAAGGTTGCTAGGGATGGCGCTGGGGTTCGGAGTTGAGGGAGAAAGCCGTAACTGGTCGGATTCCCTCGCCCCCCACCCCCAACCTCTCTTCCACAGGCGAGAGGAGATGAATGCATGCAGAGAACCTATGTCCCTGCGGGACAATCCGGGAAAACGCTGGGAAGGGAAGGCGATTGGGATAAGAAACGGATGGTCGCCGGTCCGCGTTTATTCCATGGCTAAATAGCCTATGGCGATTTGTTATATATCATGGGTGGATGGAATCCGCCGTTGTGATATCTCTTGGCCGTTCCAAGGTGCCGTCAGTCGTGGGAAAGGGTATAGGCTATAACAAAATTAGATGTATTCGAGCGACAACAAGCTTCCTAAACGGCCCGTCCTCATCGGTTTCTGCCATCGCGCCAGATTCTGGTTGAGGCGATTAATATCCTGTAAGGCATTGATTATTAAGTGAGTCAAAATAACGTCTTTGCGGCTTTATGGAACTCATATTCCTAACTCGAATAACCTATAGCTGATAAATATAGAAATTGGCGTAAAAGGACGGCTTGGCTAGTTGCGCATGGATATGAATGTATTATGATTCCCTTCAACGACCAGTATGGCCGTTAAGGATCACGAAGTCCGAGTAAGTCATCACATTTGCAGAGACTCAAGATCCATGAATGTCGAGCTTACATTCTTGGTAGCCTGTTAACATTTGGAGAGCAATCATGTTGAATAAAACCTTAGTGCAAGCGCTGGTAGCTACCGGTCTGATGATGGGTTTTGGTAGCCTGGGTTATGCGGGGGTTGATACGCAAGATCTCACCGTCAATGGTACTGTCGTGGCGAGTTGCGAATTCACCAATACGCCTACTTTGGCCTTTGGCACCACGATCGGTATCGCCGACCTCAGGGATGGCAAGAATGAGGAAACCGCCGCCCAGGTCGATATTATCTGTACCAACACTGGGGTGGCCGCAAAGCTCTATGGAGCCGCCACCAGGGAGATAAGTAAGGGAGCCGATAAAATCACTTATGAGGTCTATACCAATGCTGGGCGGACTACAGCGCTTGGCAGTACTTTGGGTACAGGCTTTGCCGTAACGGCCGATGGCACCACGCAGACTATTACCCTGTATGGCAAGATCGCCAGCGGTCAAGCCACTAAACCCGCTGGCGCCTATTCCCAGGACCTGTCACTGACCGTCGAGTTTTGATTGAGCGGGCGCGGGGCAACCGATGAAAGCTTCGTTCGCTGCAAAGCACTTGGCCGCAGTGACGGGGCGTTTGCTGGCAGGACTCATGTTCGGGTTAACCTCGGGCATGGGTCCGGCCCAGGCGCTCGGTATCTCTCCAGTGCTGGTGGAATTGTCACCGGCCCAGCGGGTGGGTTCGGTTACCCTGACCAATGACTCTGACCGAGCCCTCAATTTTCAGGCGGAGACCCGGAGTTGGACCCAGCCGGAGGGAAGCGATCAGTACGAGGAAAGCACCGATTTGCTGGTGGTGCCGCCGATCGCCGAGATCGCTCCCGGCGCCAGTCAGATCTTCCGCGTCACCTTACGCCGTCCGCCGGTGGGGCCGAGGGAGCAAGCCTACCGCCTGATCCTCGAAGACGTCAGCCAAGAAGTAGCCAAGCAGGGCAGCAGCGTCAGCCTGCGCTATCGCTACGATCTACCGGTATTCGTCACCACCTCCAACAAGGCCAGGGCGCGACTTAGCCTGGATCCCTGCGTCAAACCCACCACGGGCTGTGTACGGGTCAACAACGCTGGCGAGCGCTATGCAGTAGTGAAAAAACTGGGTATCGAGGGGAAGGGGTGGCAGCGGGAGCTCCAGGTGGGTGCGCGGGTACTCGCCGGGGCTTGGCGGCAATGGACCTTCGATCTCCCAACCAAGGCCGATGGTCCGGTACGGGTCAAGGCGGATACCTCGGTCGGCGAGATCGCCGCTGAACTCTCAGTTTCCGGGCGATGAGACCGGAAAGGCCATTCTGGTGCCATGATGCGGAGGGAAGCAGGGGATGGCATGGCTTTCTCCGACTTGGCGTCGGAAACATCCGGGAAACGCAAGGATTGGCTCGCGCCAGCGGGTGCCGCAGTCTCAGCCAGGCACCTCCGGATCGCGACTGGGGCGGGGCGGCGTCTCAGTCCTGGAGCTGGCACTGGGGACGCTAGCCTTATGGCCGCTTGGCGTCCCTGTGGCCGCCTCTGTTGATGGTGCGCAGAGTGAAGCTGTCAATGGTGGACCCAAGGGAATCGGGCGCCAGGCGGAAAGCCTGCTGCTCGAGGTCCAGATCAATGGCAACTGGTTGGCCAGCATCTACCGCGCCGAACGTTTGGCCGACGGTCGTCTGGCCTTGCCGGTGGAGGCCTGGTCGGAGGCCCGGCTGCGCCCCCCGGGAACGGCCCTGGAATTGCCGGACGGGCAGCGGGGCTATGCCCTGGAGTCGGTACCTAGTCTCGAGTACCAACTCGATCGTGGGCGAATGAGGCTAGAGATCAAGGCGCCATCGTCCGCCTTTGAGCTAGCCTCTTTCGGTCTGGGCGGTAGTTCGATGCCGGTACCTACCCCTCCGCCATTCGGGGTCTATCTTAACTACGACCTGTCCGCCACCCAGTCCCGCGCCCATTACCGCAGTTATGGGGCCTTCGTCGAGGGGGTGGCCTTCAACACCTGGGGCACCCTGGTGAGCGGAGCGGTGGCGCGTGGCGATGACATCTCCCGCGAGATCATCCGCACCGATACCTATTGGCGCAAAGACTTGCCAGGGCGGATGGAGACCCTGGTTATCGGCGATACCCTGGGCAGCGGTGGCGCCTGGAGTCAGCCGGTCCACTATGGGGGCATACGTTGGGCTCGCGACTTCTCCCTGGCGCCTGGTTTCATCACCTATCCCATGTTGACGTTGCAAGGTTCGGCGGCACTGCCTTCAACGGTGGAGGTGCTGGTGAACAATCAACGCCAGACCAGCGATCAGAAAATCGGCAGTGGGCCCTTCGAATTGACCGATGTGCCGGTGGTGACCGGGGCCGGGCAGGTCAACCTGGTGGTGCGGGATCTACGCGGGGTGGAGACCGTTATCTCCCAAAGCTACTACCTGTCGCCGCGCCTCCTGGCGGTGGGGCTTTCCGATTTTTCCGTCGAGGCCGGGGCGCTACGGCTCAATTATGGCATGACCAGCAACGACTATAGCCAGGGTTTCGCCGCCGCCGGGTATCGCTATGGCCTTACCCCGGCGCTGACCGTTGGGGGCCGCCTTGAATTGCAGAAGGAGCGTCAGGCCGGTGGCCTGGAAGTGACTGGCTTGCTGGGCCACCTTGGGGTGCTGGGGGGGGCGGTGGCTTGGTCGCGGAGTGAGGACGGAACGAGCGGAGGTCATTACCTGGCCGGGTTTGAACGTACAAGCCCTGGTATCGGCGCCAGCCTGGCGTGGGAATACTTCGATTCCGGTTACCGGCAGTTCGCCGCCCTGGAGGGCGAGCCGCGACCAAAAGACCGTGTTTTTGCCAGCGCCGGACTGCCCCTGGGAGCGAACACCTCGTTGGGCATGAGCTATGTCCACCAGACGACCTGGGAAGGCGAGCGCTTCAGTCAGACGGGAGCCAGTTTCGGCCTATCCCTGCCCCATAATCTCTACCTCAGCGCCTATGTGAACAAACAACTGGATGGCGACAAGGAATGGAGTGGGGGGATTAGCCTAATCATGTCATTCGAGAAACAAAGATCGGTGGTAGCAAGCAGCAACCGCAATGCCGACGGCAGTGTCACCAATGCCATCCAGGCAACGCAATCCCTGCCGATCGGTCCGGGGTGGGGCTGGCGCCTGCGGGCGAGCGACAATGAAAACCAGCAATTCCAGGCCGGGGCGGCCCTCAACACCAACTACGGCCAGTTCACGGCGGAAACCAATTTCGGGAAAGACACCAATGCCTTGCGTCTCAGCGCCAACGGCGCTTTAGGCTGGATGGAAGGCCTGCCTTTCGCCTCTCGGCGGATTGACGATGCCTTTGCGGTGGTCCGGGTCGCCGACCTCGAAGGGGTGCCGATATACCGCGCCAATCAAGTGGCGGCCACCACTAACGGCCAGGGGATGGCGTTGGTGACCGGGTTGTTAGCCTATCAGAAGAATATCTTGACCATAGAACCGGGCGATCTGCCCTTCGATGTCGATATTGGTGGTGTGAAAGAGGTAGCGATCCCCTACGCCCGTAGCGGTTCGTTGGTGGAGTTTCCGGTGCGACGCACGCGCAACGCCTTGGTGGTGCTCAGGCAGCCCAATGGCTCCCCGGTGCCCGCCGGGGCTCGGGTGACGCTCACGCCGGGAACCGACGAATTCATCGTGGCGAAACGCGGTGAGGTGTATCTCATGAACCTGCAAAACGAAAACAGTATCGAGGTGAACTGGAAGGGCGGGCGCTGCACCTTGGCGGTGAATCTCCAGCCGGGAGCCGCCGCCGAACCGCGCATCGGCCCCCTGGTCTGTGGAGGTGGGAGATGAGGCGGCTATCGGCGCTGGTTTTGGGGTTACTAGGCCCCATCGCCGCCTGGGGAACGGTGACCTGTAATGTGAGCGGTGGGACGCTGGCCTTCGGTAGCTTCAGCCCCCTCGATGGCGCGGCCCAGGACAGCACCGCCAACCTCGTGGTCGGATGCACTTGGGACGGTAATGGCTCGGCAGGCGTCCTCTACAACGTGGCCCTTTCCACCGGGAGCGGCGGCAGCGGGTACTCGCCACGCCGGCTGAGTTTCGGCGGCTACAAGCTCAACTACAATATCTACACCGCCGCCAACCACACCACGGTGTGGGGGAATGGCACCGGCGGCACGCAGACCGTCGCGGGTTCCGCCTGGACGCTGAAAAACGCCAACCAGCAGGAAACCAGAAGCCACACCCTCTACGGACGGATCGCTCCCAACCAAAAAACGGTCCGGGTCGGCAGTTATTCCGATGTCATCACTATCACCCTTAGCTATTGATATCCCCTGGTGGTAGATGGGGTTCGCTCTCCCGTCCGGCTATGGCGAGGTTTCTCTTCCTCATGGGGCGGTTGCCGCCCCGATTACCTCCGGTGCCCGGCCAAGCAACCACCTGACCCAACGGATGGCGTCGTCGACATAGGTAAAGACCACCGGGATCACCAGGAGGCTGAGGAAGGTGGAGGTGATGAGGCCGCCGATGACCACGATCGCCATCGGTGCCCGGAAGCTGGGGTCGGTGCCGAAGCCGACGGCGATGGGCAACATGCCGGCACCCATGGCCACCGTGGTCATGACGATGGGCCGCGCCCGTTTGCGGCAGGCGTCGAGGAGCGCCTCCCAGCGGTTCAATCCGTGGTCGCGGCGGGCAAGGATGGCGTAGTCGATGAGCAGGATGGAGTTCTTGGTGGCGATGCCCATGAGCATGATGAGGCCGATCATGGAGGGCATGGAGAGCGCCGTCTGGGTGACGAAGAGGGCGAGGAAGGCGCCGGGGATGGACAGCACCAGGGCGACCAGGATGGTGACCGGCTGCACGAAGTCGCGGAACAGGAGCACCAGCACGATATAGATGCAGAGCACCCCGGTCAGCATCGCCAGGCCGAAACTCTGGAAGAGTTCGTTCATCGCCTCGGCGTCGCCGATGGTGGTCTGGATCACGCCGGGGGGTAACTGAGTCAGGCTGGGCAGGGCCATGGCCTGGCGTTCCACCTCGCCGAGCGGCTGCTGGTTGAGTTCGATCTCGAAGTTGATGTTGCGCAGCCGGTCGTAGCGGTCGATCTCCGCCGGGCCACCGTCGAGCCCGAGCGAGGCGATACTGCCGATCATCACCGGGCCGCTCTTGCCAGGCACCGTCAGACGCTCCAGCAGGGCCAGGTCCCGGCGTGCCTCGGGCGGTAGTTTGACGACGATGGGTACCTGGCGCTGGGAAAGGTTCAGCTTCGGCAGACTCTGGTCATAGTCGCCGGCGGTGGCGATGCGCAGGGTATCGGCGATAGCGGCCGAGGTGACGCCCAGATCCGCCGCCTTGGCGAAATCCGGTCGCACCACCAGTTCGGGCCGCACCAGGCTGGCGCTGGTGGTGACATTGCCGATGCCGGGGATGGTCCTCAGCTCGCGTTCTACTATTCTGCCGTGCTCGGCGAGGAGCTGGCCGTTCTCGCTCGCCAGCACCAGGATGTATTTCTCCGCCGAGCCGCCGAAACTCACGTTGATCCGCGCCCCGGGCAGGACGCTCAGGGCCTCGCGCAGATCCCGTTCCACATCCTGCTTTGTGATTCCGCCCCGTTGGGAGCGGGGGGTCATGTTGATGGTGAGGGTGGCCTTGCGTACCTCCGAGGCGCCCCTGGGCATGAAGGGATCCGTTCCCGAGGCGCCGCCGCCGACGGTGGTATAGACCATCTTCACCTGGGGGTGACGTTGCACGATCTCCCTCGCCTGCTCAGCAAGGGCCAGGGTCTCCTTGAAGGTGCTGCCGGGCGGCAAGGAGAGATAGACCTGGGTCTGGGAAAGATCGTCCGGCGGGAGGAAGCCGGTGGGGAGGAGGGGAACCAGGGCGAAGGAGCCGAAGAAAAACCCAGCCCCCGCGAGGCTGGTGAGAAAACGATGACGCAGGCACCAGGCCGCCCAGACCAGGTAAAGGCTCAACCAGCCTGGTTGGCTGTAGTGTTTTTTCGGCGCATGGATCATATAGGCGGCCATCATCGGGGTAAGTAGCCGGGCCACCGCCAGGGAGAAGAAGACCGCGATGGCGGCGCTCCAGCCGAATTGGACGAAGAACTTGCCCGCCACCCCGCTCATGAAGGCGGTGGGCAGGAAGACCGCGATCAGGGTGAAGGAGGTGGCGATCACCGCCAGGCCGATCTCGTCGGCGGCCTCCATGGCGGCCTGATAGGGGGTCTTGCCCAGGCGCAGATGGCGCATGATGTTCTCGATCTCGACGATGGCATCGTCCACCAGGATGCCCACCACCAGCGACAGGCTGAGCAGGGTGACCACATTGATGCTGAAGCCCATGAGGTACATGGCGGCGAAGGCGGGGACGATGGAGAGCGGCAGCGCGGTGGCGGAAACGATGGTGGCCCGCCAGTCGCGCAGGAAGAGCCAGACCACGATCACGGCGAGGATGGCGCCCTCGATCAGCAGGGCCATGGAGCCCTGATAGTTTTCCCACACCGGATCGACGAAGTTGAAGGCCTCGGTGATGCTGATGTCGGGATGGGCGGCCTTGAGTCGTTCCAGTTCGGCGCGCACGGCTTCCGCCACCTCGACCTCCCCGGCACCGCGGCTGCGGGTGATCTCGAAGCCAACCACGGGCTGGCCGTTGAGTAGGGCCGCCGAGCGTTGTTCCCCTACCGTGTCGGCGACACCGGCCACCTGATCGAGCCGCACCCGATGGCCGTCGGCGAGGGAGATCTCCAGGCGCGCCAGTTCCGCGGCGGATTGGACGGTGGCGATGGTGCGCACCGATTGCTCACTGCCGCCGACGTCGGCGCGACCGCCGGAAGCCTCCTGCTGGACCTGTCGCAATTGACGCGAGATATCGGCGGCGGTGGCGTTCAACGCCAGCAGGCGTGCCGGATCCAGTTCGACCCGCACCTCGCGGTCGACCCCGCCCACCCGAGCCACCGCACCGACCCCGCGCACGCTGAGCAGGCGTTTGGTAACCGTGTTGTCGACGAACCAGGACAGGGCCTCGTCGTCCATGCGGTTGGAGGCGACGGTGTAGGTGAGGATGGGCGAACCCGCCAGATTGACCTTGGAGATGATGGGGTCGCGCAGGTCGCCCGGCAGATCGGAGCGGATGCGGGAGACGGCGTCGCGCACGTCGTCCACCGCTTCCTGGGTCGGCTTCTCCAGGCGGAACTCGACCGTAACCGTGGCGGTGCCGTCCTGTACCTTGGTGTAGATGTGCTTGATGCCTTGCAGGGTGGCGACCGAGTTCTCGATGCGGCGGGCGACCTCGGTCTCCATCTGCGAAGGCGCGGCCCCGGGCAGGCTGGCGCTGACGGTCACCGTCGGCAGGTCGATGTCGGGGAACTGCTGGATCTTCATGGCCTTGAAGGCCATGCCGCCGAGCAGGCTGAGCAGCAGGAACAGCAGGATCGCCGGAATGGGGTTCTTGATCGACCAGGAGGAGACGTTCATGGCGCCGTCTTGGCCTGGGTGATGGGGGGCTCGACCACGCGCACGCTGTCCCCGTCGGCCAGAAAGCCGGCGCCTGAGGCCACCACCAGGGTGTCGGGGGCGAGTCCGGCGAGGATCTCGATGCGCTCTCCCGCCCGGCGACCCAGGCTGACCTTGGTCTGGGCCACCTTGGTGTCGCCTTCGAGGCGGAACACATAGGCGAGGCCGTCGCGCAGCAGCACCGCGGACTGAGGGAGGGTGAGGGCGGGGACGCGCTCCAGTTGGAACTCGCCACGAGCGAACATCCCGGCCCGCATCCCCGCCTCGTCGGCGGCGGGCGGCAGATCCACATAGACGATGGCTGTGCGGGTCTGGGGATCGACAGTGGGCGCCAGCATGCGCACCCGTCCCTGGACGCTGTCGCCCGTGGGTGTGGTGAGGGTGGCGCTGAGGCCGGGTTGGAGCTGGTGAAGTTCCGTCTCGGTGACCTCGGCCCGCCATTCCAGACGACCGCCGAGGATGAGGCGGAACAGTTCTTGTCCCGGTTGGGCCAGGGAGCCCAGGGTGGCGGCGCGGGCCGAGATGATCCCGGCCTCCGGCGCCAGGACCCGGGTCTGGGACAATCGCAATTCATCCGCCTGCACCCGGGCGCGGGCGGCCGTGAGACGGGCGGACGCGGTCTGTTCGGCGGTCAGATACTGTTTGATCTGCTGGGCGCTCAGCGCGCCGGTGGTCTGCAATTGCCGCGCCCGATCGCCATTGGCCCTGGCCTCCGCCAGGGTGGCCTCCGCCTCGGCTACCGCCGCCCGGGATTGGGCCAGCTCCGCCGCCACCGTGTCGCTGGAGATGCGGGCCAGGAGTTGGCCTTTCTTTACCTGATCGCCGACGTCGACCAGCACCTCGGTGAGGCGGTAGTTACTGATTTCGGCGCCGATGATCGCCTCCCGCCAGGCCAGGATGTCGCCGTTGGCCGTCAGGGTGCGTGGCCAGTCGAGGGTCTGGGGCTTGGTCAGGGTTACGCTCAGGGCCGGTTTGATGGCGGCGGCGACCTTGGTCGTCGGTTCCGACCGGGGACCATTGACGATGGCCCAGACGGCGGTACCGCCGACCGCGAGGGCCGTCAGCACCGCCGCGATACGCTTGTTCCGCGAGGGCGGCCTGGATGAGGAAGAAGCTGTCATGATGAGGCCCTGGACTTGAGGATCGAAGTCGTACCGGCGGCGGGGAAGCCTGGTCTTGCCCTGCTGTTGTTGGTTGCGCCAGCGCCGCCGGGAATCAATGCCGGCGTGGAAATCTTGCCAGGGTATCTCGGCTTGGGTGAATGGAGCCTGAACCCGGGACCAGCCCCTTCTTGCCGTCGGCGGACATTCTAACCGAGTTGCCCGGGTTGCCGGGTTGCCGGCAATCGCCTAACTTGCTAATCGGGTTTTATATTGCCCGCTCTGCAAGTGATAAATCCTAACAACAATTGATATCGGATATTCCGGGCCTGGGCGAAAAATGGCCATCTTCCGTTCTTTTTTAGAGAACAATATGCCAATATGAAAAAGTATTGTTCTCTAACAGAGAACAAAAAACCGAACCAAGGCGCCCAGGCCCGGGAGCGCCCTGAATAGAAATCAGAAGCCTCTTCCTCCCTCTCCAAGCAGGAAGGCGGCTGAAGGCGCCTCATGGGTCCTCTTGGTTTTCCCCGGCTTTCTTCAAGCGACCGATAGGTACCACCGTGGCGGTCTGGGGTTCGTCGGCGTAATGGGGACGTTCCATGGAGCGTCCCTGGGCGTCGGCCAGTTCCCGTTCACGGGCGGCGATCAGCCCCAGACAGAGGCGGATGTCTTCAATGGTCTGGGCCGACAAGGGGTGTTGCAGGCCCGGTGGTGGGGTGGTCTCACGGATGATGCCGGTCAGCACCTTACGCATGGTGATGAGGATCTGTTGCTCTTTGGTGAGCGCGGTCATGCGGTTCTCCCGAGGATGATCGGACCCGGGGCGGGCCCTGGTGAGCTGTTTCAGTCGGTCGCGGCTCGGCGCAGCCGGGCTTCCAGTCCGGCCTGATCCAGGATCTCCACCCCCAGTTCCCGTGCCTTGTCGACTTTGGAGCCCGGCTCCGTACCCACCAGCAGATAGCTGGTTTTTTTCGACAGACTGCCGCTGACCTTGGCGCCGAGGGCTTCCAACCGCCCTTTGATCTCCTCCCGCGGTTGATCCAGGGTGCCGGTGATGACGAAGGTCAGGCCGGTGAAGGGGAGGGCGGTCTGGCTTCTGGGGGGTGGTGGCGGCCAGGAGACGCCCGCCGCCAGGAGTTGCTCGATGACTTCGAGGTTGTGGGATTGGCGGAAGAAGCGGTACACATGGGCGGCGACCACGGGTCCGACATCCGGAACCTGTTGCAGTTGGGCCTCATCGGCCTGCCGCAGGCCCTCGATACCGCCGAAGTGTCGGGCTAGGGCCAGGGCCGTGGCCTCGCCCACCTCGCGGATGCCCAGGGCATAGAGGAAACGGGCCAAGCCGGGTTGTTTGCCGGCCTGGATGGCGTCGAGCAGGTTCTGGGCGGATTTTTCCCCCATGCGCTCCAGCCCGGACAGGCTGGCGAGGTCCAGGCGGTAGATGTCGGCGGGTGTCTTGACCAGGCCGCGATCGACCAGCTGACCAACCAGCTTTTCCCCCAGCCCTTCGATGTCCATGGCCCGCCGGGAGGCAAAATGACGGATGGTCTCCTTGAGTTGCGCCGGGCAGTAGAGACCGCCGATGCAGCGCGCCACGGCCTCGCCCTCGGGCTTGAGGATGTCCGAGTCGCACATCGGGCAGCGCGCGGGCAACTCCACCAGTGCCGCCCCCGGGGGACGGCGTTCCGGCAGCACCCGCAGGATCTCCGGGATGACATCCCCGGCCCGGCGGATGATGACGCTGTCGCCGAGGCGCAGATCCAGTCGCCCGATCTCATCCATGTTGTGCAGGCTGGCGTTACTGACCCTGACCCCGCCGACGGACACCGGCTTGAGTCTGGCCACCGGGGTCAGGGCACCGGTGCGACCGACCTGGAATTCCACCGCCTCGACCTGGGTGATCTCTTCCTGGGCCGGAAACTTGTGGGCGATGGCCCAGCGGGGTGCCCGGGAGACAAAGCCAAGCCGTTGCTGGTGGTCGAAGCGGTCAACCTTGAAGACTACCCCGTCGATGTCGTAGGGGAGCTGATCGCGACGCCGGCCGATGTCCCGATAATAGGCCAGACAGCCCTCGAGACCCTGAACCAGGCGCAGTTCAGGGGAGATCCGCAGCCCCCAGTCGGCCAGACGCCGCATGGCCTCAGCCTGGCTTGCGCCCAAGTCGCCGCCTTCCACTACCCCCAGGCCATAACAATAAAGATCCAGCGGGCGTCCGGCGGTGACGCGGGGATCCAGTTGACGCAGGGAGCCGGCGGCGGCGTTGCGGGGATTGGCGAAAATCTTGTCGCCGCTACGCTGGGCACGGGCGTTCATGGCCTCGAAGCCGGCCCGGGGCATGAATACCTCACCCCGTACCTCCAGGAGTTCCGGGTAACCCGCGCCGAGCAGGCGTAGCGGCAGGGTGCGGATGGTGCGCACCTGCTGGGTGACATCCTCGCCCCTGAGACCGTCGCCCCGGGTCGCGGCCTGCGCCAGCACCCCATGGCGGTAAATCAGGCTGATCGCCAGGCCGTCCAATTTGGGTTCGGCGCTGTACTGAATGACCTCGATCCCCAGGCGTTCCCGCAGCCGCTGATCGAAGGCGGCCAGGTCTGCATCGCTGAAGGCGTTGTCGAGGGAGAGCATGGGGAGGCGGTGGCTGACCTCGGCAAAGGAGTCCAGAGGCTCGCCACCCACCTTCTGGGAGGGGGAATCCGGGGTCAGGAGTTCCGGGTAGCGCCCTTCGAGCTCCTGGAGTTCCCGCAGCAGGCGATCGTATTCGGCATCAGGGATCTTGGGGTCGTCGAGGACGTAATACTGGCGATTGTGGTACTCGATCTCCCGGTGAAGGCGCTCGACCCGGGCCCGCGCCTCCTCCGGCACGGACATCAGCGCTTTTTCCGCAACAACTGTACCTGCCGCCGGTGCTCCAGGATCCCCTCACGGATGTGCTCGATGGTCTGCTTGCCCAGGGCGCTATGGGTCTCGTCCTGGAGTTCGCCGTTGAGCAGGGTGGCCAGGCGCTCGGCGGTGAAGAGCATATCTGTGAAGAGGGCGATACCATCATAGGGACCGGGCAGTTGGGCGAAGAGGATGAGGCCGGGGGTTTTGAAATCCGCCATGCCGTTGACGGGGAATACCCCGGGCTCCACCATGTTGGCGACGCTGAACATGGCACGACCCCGACGTTGGCCTCCCGGAAAGCGGTGGAAGATATCCATGGGGCCCAGGACCAGTTCGATGTCCTTCGCGGCGCGGAGGATATCGTTGCCTTCGAAGTGATCGTCCCGGGCGACCAGATTGATCTGGATGATCTTGGTGGGTACCCCTTCTTCGGGGGAGATGATGGCCGGCTTCTCATCCTCGGCCCGCTCTTCCTCCACGGCCTCGCCGCTGCTCTTCTCTTTCCCACCACCTAACCACCAGGGCCGCTTTTTCGCCCTCCCTTCTCTCTCCGTCGCTGGCCCGGCAGCCTCGCCTCCGTCCATGGAACGGCTGAGATGATCCAATTCCTTGTCCACGTCGAAAGGGGCCTCGGTGTCCAGATCGCCGATATCCATGGCCGAAGAACCATAGGGGTCATCCAGCCCATCCTTCTCCGCCCTGGCCTGACGGATCTCCTCCATGCGCCGCTTGTTGCGTTTGTGACGATCCCAGAGATAGATCCCGAGCAGGATGAGCAGCCCGACACCAAAAAGTACGATACGTAATAGGTTGGCTTCCATTCTTGTTCTTTCTTTATAGATGCTAAATTGCCGCCAGCTTGACCGCTTCTTCCACGTCCACCGCTACCAGCCTGGATACCCCGGGCTCCTGCATGGTGACACCGGTGAGTTGGTTGGCCATCTCCATGGTCACTTTGTTATGAGTGATGAAGATAAATTGAACCTGAGTGGACATGGATTTCACCAATTCACAAAAACGCCCCACATTGGCATCGTCCAGGGGGGCATCGACCTCATCGAGCATGCAGAAGGGTGCGGGATTGAGGTGAAATATAGCAAACACCAGGGCCACCGCGGTAAGCGCTTTTTCCCCTCCGGAAAGCTGATGAATGCTGCTGTTGCGTTTTCCCGGCGGCCTCGCCATCACCGACACCCCAGTATTGAGCAAATCATCGCCGGTAAGTTCCAGATAGGCATGGCCGCCTCCGAACAGCCGCGGGAACAACTCCTGGAAACTCGTATTGACCTGGTCGAAGACCTCGCGAAAACGGGATCTCGTCTCCCGGTCGATCTTGCGGATGGCATTCTCCAGGGTCTCCAGGGAGGCGTTGATATCGGCGAACTGGGCCTCCAGGTACTCCATCCGTCGGGCCTGGTCCTGATATTCGTCGATGGCCGCCAGATTCACCGGACCCAGGCGTTCGATGCGTAGCTCCAGCTTGTTCAGTTTTTCCGCCCAGACCGCCTCGCTCGCCCCCGCCTCCAGCCGTTGGAGGATTTCCTGCACCACGACCCCGGCCGCGGCCAGGGGTTCTTCCAGGGTCTTGAGTCGGACCTTCAGATCCTGGCGGTCCAGGCGTTCCGCCTCCAATCTGGCCCTGAGTTGCTGGGCCTCCCCATCGAGCTGGTGGCGCTCGCGGTCGTGTTCCCGGAGGTTGGCATCCAGCCCTTCCAGTTCGGTTCTGGTCGCTCCCAACTCGGCCTCGACCTTCAGGCGCAGGCCAAGCTGTCGCTCCAGATCTTCCATCAAGCGATCGATCGGTTCCTCCCCGGCGGCCAATGCCAGTCGCAATTCGTCTCCCCGTCGGCCGATCTCCGCCAATTGGCTCCGGGTGCGATCGAGATGCTGTTCTAGCGACTGTCGGGAGGCGCGGATGGACTCGGCCCGCAACGCCAGCCGTTGTCGCCGCGAGCGAAGCTGCTCCAGTTGTTCACCGAGCCTCCGTCCCTGCTCGCGCCAAGCCTCGCGCTGCTGCACCAGGACATCGCGCTGCCGCGCCAGTTCCTCCATCCGCTCCAGGGCCTGGTGCAATCGCTCGCGGGCTCGTTGCATCGCCTCCACATCCATCTGGGCCTGCTCGTTGACCTCATGGATCTCGGCGGCAATCGCCTGCTGTCGGGCCAGGATGTGCTCCCGCCTGGTATGCCGTTGGGCGAGTTGGGCGCGAATCTCCGCCAGCTCCAGCCCCAGTTGCCGCAGTTTTTTTTGGCCGCCATCCCGGGCCTCTTCCTGTTGCCGGTGGAGTTGGCGTTCCCTTTCCAGATCCAGTTCCAATTGTGCAACCTGCTCTTCGCCACTGGCAACCGCCATCTGCAGGGTGCGGAGTTCTTCCGCCCGCTGCAGCACCCCCATCCCGGTATCCTGGCCATCGCGACCCTGAACCCAGTCGGGCCCGATCCAGATCCCTTCCCGGGTCACCAGCGATTCTCCCGGGACCAGCCTGGGGTGGTCCCTCAGCACCGCCTCCGGAGAATCCGCGAGGCGCACGCCATTGACGAGAGAGTCGATACACTTCGGCCCACGGATGCGGGCCCGCAGCCGATCGGACCCGAGCGGGGGCGGATCATCCTCGTTCCGTCTGGTCGCCACCAGGGTGAGGGAGCCCGTCACCCCGGTCATGGCCGGAATATGGGCCTCCGGATGTTCGGTGCAGACGGCCTGCAAGCGATCGCCCAGCACCACTTCGACGGCGCGTCGCCAGCCCGGCTCGACCTCGATCACCTCGGCCAGACGCGGGGCTTGGGCGAGGCCCTGGGTGTGGAGCCAGCGGCCCAGGTCCCGCCGATCCTTACCCAGGGCCGCCTGTTGCAGGGTTTGCAAGGAATCCTGTCGGGCCTGATCCCGTCGCAACCCGGCGCGGCATCGGTCCAACTCGGCCAGAAGGGAGGTCAAGCGACCCCGAGATTGCTCGATGGCCTTGAGGATCTTGTCCAATTCCCCTTGGGCCAGGTCGTCGAGCTGGACCACTTCCTCCTCTCTGGCGGCCATTTCCAGGATCTCCACCTCGAGATCCTTCGTCTCTAGTCGCTCCAGTTCCTGCTCCAGGCGTTGGATCTGGCGCTGATGACGGTCACCCTGGGTTTCCAGTTGATTCAGGCGGGAGCGTTCGACCTGGGCCACCTGGGTGGGCACCGCCGCCTCCTGATTGAAGCCGTCCCAGTGGTGTTGCCAGTCCTGCAGGGCACGATCGACCTCCCGGCGGGCGGCGCTCGCACTGGTTTCCTGGCGCTCATCCTCTTCCAGGGTCGGCAGCAGGGACTGCAATTCTTCAAGGAGAGCGATCCGACCGGACTCGTCCTGGGCCAGATCCTGGTCGAGACGCCGGGCATCCGTTTGCAGTTGGGCCAGATCCTGTTCCTGCTTGCGCGCCCGTTCCCGGGCAAAGCCGAGTCCCTGTTCGAGGCGGGAGATCTCGGCACCGATGGCGTAATACCTGGCCTGGATCTGGTTGAAGAGATCGTTGAGGTCATGGTGGCGGTCGCGTTCGTCTTCGAGCACGGCCTCCAGGTGGCGTTGGCGGGCGACCAGGGCCTCCCAGGCCGTTTCCAGCCCGCCGATCGAGTCCCGTCGCGCGGCCAAGCGCTGGTCGAGATCGCGCCAGCGCAAGGCCAGGAGCTCGGCGCTCAGCACCCGCTCCGCTTCCTTGAGTTCCTTATATTTCTCCGCGGTGGCGGCCTGTCGCTGGAGATGCTGCAACTGTTTTCCCACCTCGTCGCGCAGGTCGTTGAGGCGACTGAGGTTCTCCCGCGTGCTCTGGATGCGGGTCTCGGTCTCCCGTCGTCGTTCCTTGTACTTGGAGATCCCCGCCGCCTCTTCGAGAAACAGGCGGAGGTCCTCGGGTCTGGCCTCGATGAGGCGGGAGATCATCCCCTGTTCGATGATGGAGTAGCTGCGCGGCCCCAGGCCGGTGCCCAGGAAGAGATCCGAGATATCCCGGCGGCGACAGCGGGTGCCGTTGAGAAAATAAGACGAGTCGCCGTCCCGGGAGATCTGGCGTTTGACCGAGATCTGGTTGTAATTGGCGTATTGGCCACCGGCGCGGCCCAGGCTGTTGTCGAACATCAGCTCGATGACGGCGGCGCCGACGGGTTTGCGCGCGGTGGAACCGTTGAAGATGACATCGGCCATGGATTCGCCCCGCAGCATCTTGGCCGAGCTTTCCCCCATGACCCAGCGCACGGCGTCGATCACATTGGATTTACCGCATCCATTGGGTCCCACGATGCCCACCAGGTTGCTGGGAAGGTGGACCACCGTCGCATCGACGAAGGATTTGAAACCCGCCAACTTGATCTTTTCGAGCCGCATGAAGGGGTAAGATACAGGAAGCCGACGCGCTGGGACAAGCCGCTGCCGGGGGCGGTGTAGGGAGCAAATAAACTGTCCGGTGTTGTAGCACATGATCTGTCCGGTGTAGTGGGTGCCGAGGAGGTACCCGATGAACCGAACGAAACTGTTACAGGAGATCCGGAAGATGCGATTTGAAGAGG
>JBPOHE010000180.1:0-6006 GCA_052035915.1 Pseudomonadota bacterium | reverse complement strand
ATGGCACCCACGGGATCGGGCAGGGCCTCCACCTGGTGGAGGCCCTCGATCATGGAGGTGATACGTCCCGGCGTCAGCGCCAACCGATCCAGCATGGCCGCGTCCAGTCCCTTGGCGGCCCCGGCCTCCAGGTCCCGGCGGTTTTCCGTCATCAGGGTCTCGCGATTGGCCTCCAGATCGGCGGCCATGGCGTTGAGGGCACGATTCTTCTCGGCGGTGGTGGCGGACGCCAAGACCCGGGAAGCGGCCCGGGCCCGGCGTCCGAGATCCCTCATGTAGGTGGCAACGTCTTCGATGGACATGGTGTGTGCCTCGTCAAAGCAATAAAGAGGAGTTGAGCGATAGATCCCGGACGCGCGGCATGGCCGGGGTGCCGGCCAGTCGCAGGGACAGGTCCAACAACCCGCGCCAGGGCTCCAACGTGGGTTCCAGTCCCTTGATGGCCCGATCCAGGCGGGCGCAGTCCCGCAGCAACCGCCGCCATTCGGCCAGCCCGTGGCGACGCAGGGCCTGGCGGGTGATCCCCTGGCGAATGGAAAAGACCTTGTGTGCGGACAGCAGTTTTTCCAGGGATTCCCCCCGGCTCTGGGCCCAGGCGATACGCGCCAGTTTGCGGATCTCCCGCGCCAGCGCCCAGAGCACCACGGGTTCCGCCGCCCCTTCCCGGCGCAGGTTGGCGAGCATGCGCGGCAAGTGTTTCGCCTCGCCCGCCAAGGCGGCGTCGACCAGGGAGAAGACATCATAGCGGGCATTGTCCGCCACCGAGGTTTCCAGGGTGACCAGATCCAGCCGCCCAGCGCCCAGGAGCAACGCCAGCTTGTCGATCTCCTGGGCGGCCGCCAGCAGATTCCCCTGGGTCAGGTCACCCAGGGCCGCGGCCACCTCGGCATCGGGTTGCAACCCCCGCCGTCGCAGCCGTTGTTCCAACCAGCGGGTCAGGGTTTCGCCAGTCAAGGGCCAGATTTGAATCAGCAGTCCCAGTGCGTCGATGGCCTTGACCCAGGCGGTCTGCACCTGCTTGCTGTCGAGCCGGGGACAGAGGATGAGCAGCACATCCTCCGGTGAGGGGTGGTTGGCGTAGTCCACCAGGGCACGACTGCCCTCGTTGCCGATGCTGGCGCTGGTCAGGCGCACCTCCAGCAGACGGCGTTGGCTGAAGAGGGAGAGACTGGAGGCGGCCTCCTTGAGCTCGTTCCATTGAAACCCGGTCGACTGATCGAACAGCTCCCGTTCGCCGAAGCCCTGTTCCCGCAGCCGGGTCCGGATCGCCTCCGCCGCCTCCAGGAGTTGCTGGGGCTCATCGCCGCTGAGGAGATAGACCAGGTCCAGCCCCTGGGCCAGCCGTCGCGGCAGGTCCTCAACCCGCAGTCGCATCACCGACCTCGAAGCCGTGTTCAGTTGGCAGGCTGTGGTGCGCGTAGCGAGCCGCATCCCTGGCTGAACCAGGAGCCGGGTTCGCCAAGCCCCTGGGCTTGACCGCGAGAGACAGGGCCGCCGTCGCGCTGGTCCCGACCCTCTGTCGGCGTTCCGGGCCTGGGCGGTTTAGCTCGGTTTTTCGTTCTCCAAAATAGAACAATTGCCCACCATATCGAGGCATTGTTCTTCTTAAGAGAACACAAATCGGCCATTTCCAGTCGAGGCCCGGAACCACCAAGCGCGAATATCTCTTTCTGTTGGACCTGTCTCTCATCGGTTGATCAGTAGACGACTGCCGAAAAAGACGGGCGACGGCCAGGTAGGTTTTTCACCGGCTTCAACGCAGGCGGGCGCGCAGCCGCTGCAATACCCGCTCCACGGCATCCTGCTCCATGTCGGCGCGGATGTAGGCCTCTTCCTCGATCTTGCCGAGGATGACGCCGGTCTCCGGGTTGATCTGGTTGCGCTTGATTTCGAGGCTCTGGCGCGGCAACAACTCCTTGCCACCGCCATCGACGATGTCGAAGGTCAGCTTGTAGCTCAGTTCAAACTCCACCGCCTTGCCGCGACCATCCACCGCCAGCACCCGACGCTCGAACTCCTCCTTGAAGACATGGATCACCGTCCTGGCCTTGGCTATCTCTTCCACCAGGGTCACATCCGCGTGGCGCAAGGCCTGGCGGATCTTGTTGACCGGGCCCGAAGGGGAGCCGGTGACATACACCGGGCTGGCCTCCGCCGGTACCTCGAAGCTGCCGCGCAGATGAAAGCCGCAGCCGCTCAGCAGCAGGAGGCCAAGGACCAACCAGGGGTACAGGGTTCTCAAACGGAGAAATTCCATCGTCGTCATCCAATCACCAGATTGATCAGCTTGTTCGGCACCACCACCAGCTTGCGCACCTGGGCGCCGGCGAGAAAACGTTGCACGTTCTCGTTGGCCAGGGCGGTTTGCTCCACTTCGAGCCGATCCGCCGTCGCCGCCACCCAGATCTTGCCCCGGACCTTGCCGTTGACCTGCACCACATATTCGAGGCTGTCCTGACGTAGCGCCTCGGTATCCGCCTCGGGCCAGGGGGCGTCCAGGATGTCGGCGCCAAAACCCAGCTCGCGCCAGAGGTGATGGGTGACATGGGGGGCGATGGGGGCCAGCAGCCGCAGCACCAGGCTGAGCCCTTCCCGCAACACCGCGGTTTCCCCGGGTCCCTCGCCGAGCTTGTAGAGGGCATTGACCATGGTCATGCCGGCGGACACCACGGTGTTGAACTGCTGGCGGTCATAGTCGTAGAGGGCCTTTTTCAGCGCCTCGTGGATCTCGCGCCTGGCTTGGCGGGCGGACTCGCCGAGGGTGCCCAGATCGAAGTTGTCTTGCCCGATCGCTCGGGCGACGGCCAGCGCCCAGAGACGTTTGAGAAACCGATGGGCGCCCTCGACCCCTTCGTCCGACCATTCCAGGGATTGCTCCGGCGGCGCGGTGAACATGGTGTAGAGCCGCACCGTATCCGCCCCGTAGCGATCCACCAGATGCTGGGGATCGACGCCGTTGTTCTTCGACTTCGACATCTTCTCGACCGCGCCGATGGCGACCGGCAGACCGTCGGATTTGAGACAGGCCCGTAGCGGTCGGCCCCGCTCATCCCGCTCAACCTCCACCTCCGCCGGGTTGAGCCAGGTCTTCTTGCCATCGCTCCCCTCGCGGAAATAGGTATCCGCCACCACCATGCCCTGGGTCAGCAGCCGGGCGAAGGGCTCGTCGCAGGACACCAGGCCGGCGTCGCGCAACAGCTTGTGATAGAAACGGGCATAGAGCAGATGCAGGATGGCGTGCTCGATACCGCCGATGTAGTGATCCACCGGCAGCCAGTAATGGGCGCGCTGGTCCAGCATCGCCTTCCCGGCGTCTGGACAGGCGTAGCGGGCGTAATACCAGCTCGACTCCATGAAGGTGTCGAAGGTGTCCGTCTCCCGTTCTGCCGCGCCACCACACTGGGGACAGGAGGTGCGGATGAAATCCGGGTCCTGCTTGAGCGGGTTGATGGTGCGTTCGTCGAAGGCGACATCCTCCGGCAACACCACCGGCAAATCCTCCATGGGCACCGGGACGAGGCCGCAGTGCTGGCAATGGATCATGGGGATGGGCGCGCCCCAGTAGCGTTGGCGTGAGACCCCCCAGTCCCGCAGACGATATTGCACCAGCTTGCGTCCGCGGCCCCGGCTTTCCAGCCAGGTCGCGATGGCGTCGAAGGACTGGCTGGAGGTCAGGCCGTCGAACTCGCCCGAGTTCCCCAGCACCCCCTTTTCCACATAGGCCGACCGCTTGATGGAACACTCGCCGCCGTCGAGGGCGAAGATCACCTGTTTTTTGGGGAGACCGTAACGCTCGGCGAATTCCCAGTCCCGTTGATCATGGGCCGGGACCGCCATCACTGCCCCGGTGCCGTAGCCCATGAGTACGAAATTGGCGGCGTAGATGGGCACCAGCTCGCCGCTGATGGGATGGACGGCCCGCACACCCAGGGGTAGGCCTTTCTTCTCCATGGTCTCCAGCTCCGCCTCCGAGGTGCCCCCCTGACGGCATTCCTCGATGAAGGCGGCCAATTCCGGGTTGGTCCGCGCCGCCTCCAGGGCCAGGGGATGTTCCGCCGCCACCGCCATGTAGGTCACGCCCATGACCGTATCCGGGCGGGTGGTGAAGATGCTGAGCTTGGCAGCGGAACCCTCGATGCCGAACTCCATCAACACCCCTTCCGAGCGCCCGATCCAGTTGCGCTGCATGGTGCGCACCTGTTCCGGCCAGCCGTGCAGGTGATCGAGTTCGGCCAGGAGTTCATCCGCGTAGGCGGTGATCTTGACGAACCATTGGGGGATCTCGCGGCGCTCCACCAGCGCCCCGGAACGCCAGCCGCGACCATCGATCACCTGTTCATTGGCTAACACCGTCTGGTCCACCGGGTCCCAGTTGACCACCGACAGCTTGCGGTAGACCAGGCCCTTTTTATACAGCTCGATGAACAGCCACTGCTCCCACTGGTAGTACGCCGGCGTACAGGTGGCGATCTCCCGCTCCCAGTCATAGCCGAAGCCGAGGCGTTTGAGCTGGCCCTTCATGTACTGGATGTTGGCGTAGGTCCAGGCGGCGGGCGCCGAACGGTTTTTCATCGCCGCGTTCTCCGCCGGCAGCCCGAAGGCGTCCCAGCCCATGGGCTGGAGGACGTTTTTGCCGCGCATGCGCTGATAGCGGGCGATGACGTCGCCGATGCTGTAGTTGCGCACATGCCCCATGTGCAGCTTGCCGCTGGGGTAGGGGAACATGGACAGACAATAAAACTTCTCCCGGCTCGGATCTTCGCGCACGCGGAAACTGCCTTGGGCGTCCCAATAGGCCTGGGCGTCCTGCTCGATCTGGGCCGGGTCGTAGGAATGCTGCATGGGAATCTGACTGACCGAAGGTGAAGGGATGAAAACAAGAAAAGAGGATACCGCAGAAGCCGGGGGAAGACCTACTGGAGGCCGCCGCCGACCATGGCGTGACGAGGCTTTCGGTGGGAGGCCGGCCCAGGGGCCGATCTTGATCCGATAACTTCGACCCCAAGGTCGATAGGCGGCTCCCGGGCCTCAGCTATTTGGTGTGGTTTTTGTTCTCCATAAAAGAACAATAATTCTTAATGAAGCGGTATTATTTCTTTACAAAGAACAAAAACCGGCCATTTTCAGTCCATGCCCGGAACAGCCAGTAGCACGGTAGGCAGGGTTGGAGCCTCGCGGAAACCCAGCAGAAGGGATGTTTCCAGCAGCTGGGTTTCGTTCCTCAACCCAGCCTACGGCCCTATATGTAGATATCTACGGGCAAGCATGAGGTATTTATACTTAGATGCTTGCGTCTAAATGTGGATATTTTAGATACGACTGTATCGTCGATTACATGTTGGGCGTACATAAGCGTCCAAATATCCAGATTATCATCAGCACCAAAACAGGTAGAAAATGCGCAGGAAAACGATCGAGAAGAATCTCAGAAAAGCGTTGCTTGAAGACGGCCCCTTGAGCCAGGCTCTATTTGAATATGAATTGGAGGAGCACATTGAGGAGTATGTCGAATCGAAGCGGGCCGATGAGGATAAATATTTTTTTGCCGTCACTGAACATACAAATGACGTAGCCCTGCTTCTGATAGATGAATCTGATAACGTCCATATCAACGAAGATGCGCTGGCGTTTCTGAAGAAATTCTGGCGCGGCACGTACAAGAATAACCTGAATCTTTTGATTCCGGACATGGCTGAACAACTTGATGCCGGATATTTGTACACAGCTGGTATCAAAACCAGTATCGAGGGTAAGTTTCTGGCCTGAAGGTGGTATATCTTTCGATCAGCCCGGTAGGGTCCGCTGTGCGGACGCGCAAGGAACCGGTCCGCACAGCGGACCCTACTTAGCTCCATTGCTGGATCGAGCGCTCGGCGATCCGTTGCAGGGTGGCGCCGTCCAGGCGGATCAGCACCAACGGGCTCGGGTAGGCGAAGAGGTCGAGCAGATGGCTCTGGGTGAGCCGGGTCCCGGCAGGCAGGTCCTGATTGAGACGCAGGGAGCCCG
>JBPOHE010000090.1:0-7441 GCA_052035915.1 Pseudomonadota bacterium | reverse complement strand
CCTCGTCCACCGGCGCCTGGCGGTGTGAAACCTGTTCCAAGCGCTTGTCGATCAACCCCGGCAGGCCCTCTTCCTCGTAACGGTCCACATACCGGCGAAACGTCCGTTCGCACACCCCCAACAGCCGGGCGGCTTCCTCTTGCCTCAATCGCCCGCCTGGCCACCCAGCATAGGCCTCTTCAAATCGCATCTTCCGGATCTCCTGTAACAGTTTCGTTCGGTTCATCGGGTACCTCCTCGGCATCCACTACACCGGACAGATCACGTGCTACAACACCGGACAGTTTATTTGCTCCCTACAGATCTCGGCGAGAATCCCAACATCAGCTTGCCTGCGGTCGCAAACTGATGACCTTCCCTTCCTTGCCAGAGTCGATGACCTTCTGATCGCTTCTTACACCACGTCCGGGGACACGATCTGAATACGGAGTCCCACTGGCCAGGCTCCACGGGGCAACAAAGGCCATTATCATGGACAACCTCCACCGAAACACAATACGAGGGGTCCGCGGAGCGGACCCTAGCTGGCTTTCGCCAAGAACGAGGCTAGGCAAATCGCCATGAGCCGTCATACTGTCTCTTGTCACTGGATTCATTCAGTCAATGTCGGAGTCACCCATGCTCGAGATTCTGCCGATTTCCTTGTCCCGTTTACTGCTGGGCCTGGCCTTGAGTTGTGCCACCCTGGAGGCCGTCGCTAGCGCCGCCCAAGCCGGAACCCAGGAGAAGATTCTCTTCATCCTGGACGGCTCCGGCAGCATGAAGGCCAAGATCGATCAGGTGGAGAAAATCGCTATCGCCAAGGAGGTCATGATCCAGCTCATCAAGGATCTGCCGGATCAGGTGCAGGCCGGTCTCGAGGTCTACGGGCACCGCAGCAAGGGAGACTGCGGAGATATCGAACTCATGGTGCCCATAGGTCAGGGCAATAAGTCGATCCTGATCGACAAGATCCAGTCCATCAATCCCAAGGGCAAGACGCCGATCACCAAGGCCCTCGAGCTGGCCGCGGAGCGGTTACGGACCGCCGAAGAGGAATCCACACTGGTGCTCATCACCGACGGTCAGGAGACCTGCGAGGCGGACCCCTGCGCCCTGGTGAAGTCATTGAAAGGCCAAGGGATCAAGCTAAAGGTCCATGTGGTCGGCTTCGATGTGAGCCGCGAAGAAAAAGATCAGTTGGTCTGTATCGCCAACGCCGGTGGTGGCAAATATTTCACCGCCAACAACACCGCCCAACTCAAGGAGGCCCTCACCGAGGTCAAACAGGCGGTGGTGGCCAAGATCGAGGCGAGGAAACCCGAGCCGACGCCGAAGACCGAGGCGCCCGGTCTCAGATTGACCGGGGTGCTCAAGGAAGGTGGGCCGGTCATCGACAAGGACATCTCCTGGAAGATACTGGAAACCAAGGCCGATCTCGAAGGCCAGCACAAGCAGATCGCCTATGAGATCGGTCCGAGCCGGGTGTTTCATCTGCCCAGCGGGCGCTATCTGGTGAACGCGAAGTACGGCGACGCCAGGGTGAGCCGGGAGATCGAGGTGAAGGCGGAGGAAGCGGCTACCCAGATCATCGTCTTCGAGGCCGGGCAGATACGGCTCAGCGGTATTCTGACCCAGGGCGGCTCGGCGATCGAGAAGGACATCGTCTGGAAGATCTATGAGCCCAAGACCGATCTCGAGGGTCAGCGCAAGCAGGTCGCCTATGAAATCAGTCCCAACCGTGTCTTCACCCTGGCGGCCGGACGCTATCTGTTAGAGGCCAAATACGGCGACGCCCTGGCGAAACAGGAGATCGAGATCAAGGCCGGTGAGACTTCGAACCAGGCGATCGATTTCAACGCCGGTCAGATCAGACTCGGCGCCGCCCTGAGCGAAGGCGGACCGGCTATCGCCAAGGATATCGTCTGGAAGATCTACGAAGCCAAGGCGGATCTCGAAGGGCAACGCAAACGGGCGGCCTATGAGATCGCCCCCAGCCGGGTCTTCACCCTGCCGGCCGGACACTATCTCGTGGAACCAAGCTACGGCGACGCCCACATCCAGCGTGAGATCGAGATCAAACCGGGCGACGGCTATGCCCTGACCCTCAACCTCAATGCCGGCCAGGTGAAACTCAGCGCCGTCTCGGGCGGCTCGCCGCTGACGAAGAATGTCGAATGGCGAATCTATCAGAACAAAGCCGAACAAGAGGACAAAGGCAAGCGGGTCGCCTATGAGATCAAGGCCAGCCATGTCTTCACCCTGAATGCCGGAGACTATCTGGTCGAAGCCAGGCTGGGCGAGACCAGGGTGGAAACCGAATTCAGCCTCAAGGCCGGGGAGCAGAAAGAGTTGCCGGTGGAGATCAAATAGGGAAGGAGCCCAAAGGGATGGCCGGGGCTTTCCCAGCGGTCTTGACTGACCCTGGTCTTGTCGGCGGGCCGGGGCATTGGTTATCTTCTATAGCATGAGATTCTCCAGCGACACATCTTCCAGCGGCAACCTGATCAGGGGCTATGGACCCAGGCTTATCCTGATCAATGGCATCGCCCATAGCGGCAGCCTGATCGTGATGCCCGATCTGGTGATTCCCGATTGGCGTCCGCAAAGGCTCGAAGAGCTGTGCGCGGAAGACTTTTTATCCCTGCATGAACTTCGTCTGGAAGCGGTGCTTCTGGGGACAGGGGAACGCCAGCGCTTCCCGCCGGTGACCACTTATCTGGCCTTCGTCGAGCGGGGAATAGGTTTCGATGTCATGGATACCAGGGCGGCCTGTCGCACCTACAACATCCTCTCTTCAGAAGGGCGGCGGGTGGCGGCCGCCTTGCTGGCTATCGAGGGCTGAAAGCCGCCCCGTATTCAGGGTTTCCAAGGGGGCGGCCCAGCGCCGATGAGGGTACCGCTCTATCTGATACCATTTCTCGATAGGTATTATCGATATTCGTAGGCTGGTGTTGAGGCGCGAAGCGCTGAAACCCAGCTTCTAGTAGCTGGGATTCGCTTCGCTCATCGCCAGCCTACCCCATGGCTTTCAGGCGGATAAACTAATAGGAAATGGTATGACATTGGTCGGGGCTTGGTGGTGCCGGGCATCGGCTGGAAATGGCTGGTATTTGTTCTTTCTGAGAGAACAATAAGTCGATTTTAGAGGTATTGTTCTTCATTTGAGAACGAAAAGCCGGATAAAAAGGCCCGTGCCCGGGAACGCCAGGGACGGACGGGCCAGCCGCAAGGGCTTTCCTTCCCTCGCGGTCGACCTCATGGACTTTCCCAGACCTCTTGGACTTCAGGGATCGATGGGCTCCGCTTCGTTCAGCCCATCCTGCGAGCCAAAACCAAAACGAAACCGCTGTTACTTGAAGAGGGTTTCCACCGAGAAGCCGTCTTTTTCCAGGATCTCGCGCAATCGGCGCATGGCGTCCAACTGAATCTGCCGCACCCGTTCCCGGGTCACCCCGAGTTCGTTGGCCACTTCTTCCAGGGTGGAATTCTCATAGCCGTGGAGGCCGAAGCGCCGCTCCACCACTTCCCGCTGCTTGTCGCTGAGCTTGGCCAACCAGTGTTCCAGATTGGCCTGTAGCCCTTCGTACTGGATACGGGCGGCCGGATCCGGGGTCATCTCGTCGGGGATGGTCTCCAACAGGGGTTTATCCGCATCCCTGCCATAGGGGGTATCGACGGAAGTGACCCGCTCGTTCAGCCCCAGCATGCGTTTGACCTCGGACGTCGGTTTGTCGAGCATCTGGGCGATCTCCTCCGTCGAGGGTTCGTGATCCAGATGCTGAGAGAGTTTGCGCGCCGCCCGGAGATAGACGTTGATCTCCTTGACCACATGGATGGGGAGGCGGATGGTCCGGGTCTGGTTCATGATCGCCCGCTCGATCGTTTGGCGAATCCACCAGGTGGCATAGGTCGAGAAGCGAAAGCCCCGCTCGGGATCGAACTTCTCCACCGCCCGGATCAACCCCAGATTGCCTTCTTCGATCAGATCCAGCAAGGCCAGACCGCGGTTCATGTAGCGGCGGGCGATCTTCACCACCAGCCGCAGATTGCTCTCGATCATGCGCTTTCGCGCCGCGCCGTCTCCCCGTTGAGCGCGTCGGGATAGGGCGACCTCCTCATCCGCCGTCAGCAGCTTGGAGGCGCCGATTTCATTGAGATAGAGTCGGGTGGCGTCCATGGGCCCGATTCCACCCTGTTCGCTGCCGTACCCGGACGTCGGCTCAGGTTCGGAAACCAATTCCGAGGCCTCGTCGCCGAGCAAATCCTCGACCTGTTCCGAAGCTTCCTCCACAACCTCGAACCCATACTCCTCCTGGGGTTCGTCCTCAGTCACCAGCTCCATTTCATCGACCTTTCCCACCATACCCCGCCACCTCCCCTCGTTCAGCTTCGCTAAAACAGCTCCCTGAAGTTATTGTTGTCATTCTGCCCTGGTCTCAACCGCGCTTGGGTAACAAGCGGGCCGGATCCACGGGATCTCCATCCTTGCGTATCTCGAAGTGCAGAAGGGACTGGCCGCCGCCGGCCGGCCCTCCCATCTCGGCAATCTGCATCCCCCGGCTGACCTGGTCACCTTCCTTCACCAACACCCGTTTGTTTAGCCCGTAGGCGCTCAAATAATCCTTGTTGTGTTTGATGATGATGAGTCGGCCATAGCCGATGAGGCCATCGCCGCTGTAGACCACCTTGCCGTTTTCCGCCGCCACCACCGCCTGTCCCGGAGAACCGGCGATCTTGATCCCCTGATGGGCGCGATCGTTGGGGACATAAGTCTGTATTATCCGACCCTGGGTTGGCCACAACCAACTCAGGGTCCCTCCTGGCGGGGATTCGCCGCCGCTGTCCTCGCCAGAGTCGTCATCCACCGGCTCCGGAGGCAAGGGTTTGGGTCGGCCCGGCTTTTTACGAACCGATTTGGCGACTGTACCAGCCCGGCGGGTCGGTTTCTTGGCCCCACGGGTCGCCGTCGCCCGCCCGGCGGCCAGCCGCGGCTCCGAGGGCTGCAGGCGAAGTTCCTGACCGGCGTGGATGACATAAGGGGGTGGAATCTGATTCCAGGCGGCCAGGACCCGATAGTCGAGTCCCAGACGCCAAGCGATCATGTAGAGGCTGTCCCCGGGCTGTACCCGGTAGATCGTCGTTGACTCCGTCTGGGATGGTTGGGAGGAGGGTTCCTCCCGGATCTCCACCGGGGCGGGGGCTGGGGTGCTGCAAGCGGTCAGTCCGACGGTTACCACCAACGTCAGGCAACAAAGCAGGAGAAGCCGATGGCCGGCGGTCCAGGCAGCGATCGACCGGAGGCCCCAACCTGGCAGGTTCCCCGGGGCCCGAGTCGGATCCAACCTCGTCGGCGGCATCAACCGACCCCACTCACCAGCGGGACAAAGGAGACCCGCTCCAGGACTTCGTAATCGTATCCGGCCTGGGTACGCTGGATCCGCACCAGCACCTGCTGTTCCCTCTGTCCCATGGGGATCAGCATACGACCACCGACGACAAGCTGGTTGACCAGGGTCCTGGGAACCCCTTCGGGGGCCGCGGTGACCAGGATACCGTTGAAGGGGGCGTATTCCGGCAGACCTAAGAAGCCGTCGCTATGTTTGCTGCGGATATTGCGCAATTCCAACTCACGAAAACGATGTTGGGCCTGGGTGAGGAGTTCCTTGATGCGTTCCACCGTGTACACCCTGTGGACCAGCCTGGCGAGCACGGCTGTCTGATAGCCGGAGCCGGTGCCCACCTCCAGTAGGGTATCGATAGCGCCCCCCTCCAACAGGGCCTCGGTCATGCGCGCTACCACATAGGGTTGGGAAATGGTCTGACCGAAACCTATGGGCAGGGATGAGTCCTCATAGGCGCGAGAGGCCAGGGCCTCCTCGACGAAAATATGTCTCGGGGTCTCCCGAATCGCCTCCAGCACGGACGGATGCTTGATCCCCATGTTCCGCAGGCGTTCCACCATGCGTTCGCGGGCACGGGGTGAAGTCAGGCCAATACCACGATGATCGGGTTTCATGCTCGCGAGATCCCGTCGAGCCAGTGCCCCAGATCGGGAACCAGGCTATGGCGGGTGAGATCGACATGCAGCGGGGTCACCGACACATAACCCTCGCGTACGGCATGGAAATCCGTCCCCGGCCCCGCATCCTGTTCCGCCCCCGCCGGTCCCACCCAATAGACGGTGCGTCCCCGGGGATCCCGTTCCTTGATGATGGGTTCGGCCTTGTGGCGGTTTCCCAGTCGGGTGGCCTGAAAACCACGCAAGGCACTGAAGGGGAGATCCGGGACATTGACGTTGATGATGTTATCCGGGTTCAGTCGTTGTCGGCGCAGATGCTCCACCAGAAAGACGGCGACCTGGGCTCCGGTATCGTAATGCCTGGGGTTGTGGGTGGCCATGGAGATGGCCATGGACGGATAACCGAGGAAGCGTCCTTCCATGGCGGCCGCCACGGTACCCGAATAGATGACGTCATCGCCCAGATTCGGACCCGAGTTGATCCCCGCCACCACCATGTCCGGCTCTTGTTCCAGCAGGCCGGTGATGGCGAGGTGGACACAGTCGGTAGGGGTACCGTCGACGGCGATCACCCCGGTTTCGACCTCACGGGCACGGAGCGGCCAGTCAAGGGTAAGGGAGTTGCTGGCACCGCTGCGATCGCGCTCGGGCGCCACCAGGACCACCTCCGCCAGATTCGCCAGCGCCCTTGCCAGCACGCGGAGCCCAGGAGCTTGATAACCATCGTCATTACTCAGGAGGATATGCATGGCCGAGCGCTCACCGCGCCTCAAGGCAAGGTTGTTGTGTCATGAGTGGTGGAACACTACCCGGGCGGCCGATAGAGGATCTCACCCATTCGAGTGAGCGGAACTATACCGAAAAACCGCCACCGACACAGTATCGGCAAAGTGGTGAAGACTTGGGTATATCATAATCGGCTTTGTCCAGGAATCCGCTATGCGTCATCCCCCCGAACTGGCTCCCACAGAAATCGAGTTGTTCCGTGAGGAAGTCAGGGATGTGAAACCCCTGTCACAGGAGCAAAGCGAACCCTTCCGCCGCCGGGTGCGCCCAGCTCGCCAGATCAGGGAGGAGCCGGCAAATCTTGAAGCCGGCTTCGGCGAGCTGCTCTCCGAACACGAAGTGGAAACCGAAGACTATCTGAGTTTCCAGCGCCCGGGGATTCAACACCGCCTCTTCGCCGATCTGCGGGCCGGTCGCATCCCAGTGGAGATTGAACTCGATTTGCATGGATTGACGACAGCCCATGCCCAGGATCTGCTGGCCGAATTCCTGCGTCATTGCCAACGCCATCGCTTACGCTGCGTCCAGATCATTCATGGCAAGGGCCGTGGATCCGAGGAGCGGCAGCCGGTACTCAAACAGAAGGTCAATCTCTGGCTGCGCCAGCGCCAGGATGTGCTGGCCTTCTGTTCGGCGCTCCGCCGGGATGGCGGC
>JBPOHE010000089.1:0-15228 GCA_052035915.1 Pseudomonadota bacterium | reverse complement strand
AACGGGTAGAAAAGAAATGGACCATGCCTATACGTAATTGGAAGGAAGCGCTCAATCAGTTCGTGATTATGTATGCTGACAGGGTGCCTGTGTGAATGCCGGTTACACAGTTGAGTTGACACCCTCCGCAATACGCTTCGCTATTGCGCCCTACGGCCCTGCAATCTTCCTTTGATGTCCTTGATGTGGTTCAGATACTAGCTGGTCGCTGTCACGTGGACAACAACCGCTCACCAGAGTTACCACCCATCACTCTTGGGGAAAGAGGGTTCCTGGAGTCTCGCCCCCCCTTTATCAAGGGGGGACGCAGACTGATAGGTGTTAAGGCCGCTTGATCCCGCCTATCGCGGGAGACCGACCCAGAGGCTATCATCGCCTCCTAGTTATGCACCGTTTCTGTGGATAACCCTGGGAATAATTTTTTGATAACGGCCCGGAGAGCGCGTCCTTACTGCTCTGCCGAGACCCTGACCAATTCCGCGACAATTTGACGAGAGCTTACTATTCAATTAGTTATGGAGACCGGCCAAAATCACTGCAAGCACCTTATACCCAGGTTACCGCCTATCCGCTCCCCAGACATCCATGTGAATAATCTATTGGACTGAACCGATCTTTCACCCCACACCCCCTCCACATCGCCGCATGAAACCCCTAGATTCTCCCTCATCCCAGCTCCCCAAAGCCTTCTGGAAGAAGATTCCTCTCTCACAAATGACCATGGCCATGTGGGAGGCCCTCTGCGATCGCTGTGGAAAATGCTGTCTTCACAAGCTCGAAGACGCGGATACGGGTACCCTGTATTACACCAATGTGGCCTGTCGGCTGTTGGATCTTCGCCGCTGCCACTGCCGCCGGTACGACGAACGTACCCGCTTGGTCCCCCAATGCGCGACGGTTACCCCTGAACTCCTGACCGATCCCTATTGGCTGCCAACCACCTGCGCCTACCGTCTCCTGGCCGAAGGCAAACCCCTGCCCAAATGGCACCCGCTCCGCCATGGTTCCAGCGACAAGTTGCGCGCCGAGGGTCACAGAGTCTGCGACTGGGCCGTCCCCGAGACCGCCGCCGGGGATTTGCTGGATCACATCATTCCGGACGCCATGATCTCCCCACCCTGATTCCGCCCACTCGGCGGCGACCAAAAGAGATATGGCGGGTAGAAAATATCGAGGAGTCCGTCGAAATAGAGCGCCTGCCGGCGTCGTTTGAAATCTTGGGTTGAGGGTGTCAACCCGACCTACACCTGTCTCCGGTTTTGACAACCCAATGTTCAGCAACGATGCGCCGCCTTCCAAGCTCTTTCAGCTCTCCCTCATACACCAGAATCGAGCCTGGCTCCTCTAGGCGGGCGCGGCCCCATTTCGCTACAGCCAAATCATCGCTTGTCAGGCCTGGCGAAGACCAACAAATCATGCCGATGTGGAATCGGCCCTTTCGAGGCTGGCATCGCCGAGCCTCTAGCCCTTTTGGAACAGAAAGAGATGATCGTCGCCACGCCCTTCGGCGCCGAATCGACGCAGTAGCGGTTCGAGCAGATCCTCTACCTCACTGACGCCGCCCTCGACCAGAAAGTAGGCATCCTGGGTTTCGTGGGTCAACAAGCGAAAGCCGCTGAAGATATCCAGGATCTCGTCCCTGGTATATTCCCGCACATGGGGTCGGTAGAGCATCGGCGCCTGGTACTCCAGCAGATTGAGCAGACACTTCTTCGAGCAGGCATTCGGCGTGGTCAAAACGAGCAGCCCACCGGGCTTGAGAATGCGGTGGATCTCTTCTGCGTATCGCCTGGCGCCGCTGCCGGTAAAGAGGCAGATCTCCTCGATGCTCGTCTCGGTTCGATCCTTGATATGTTCCAGGACCTCGAAGGAAAGCACCACATCGACCGCCGCCGCCTCCATATCGATGGAAAATCTGAGATCCCCGCTGGTCTCGCTGACCGCGAATCCCCGGGACCGAAGGAAGGTCGAAATGCTGCTCAGACCGCCGGTTTCGCAATAGCGCCAGTCCCTGTCAAGGACCTTGACCTCCTCCATGTTCACCATGGCGGCCAGGGTGCGACAGTATCTGAAGTATTGGGTGATTTCGCGGATGATGTTCCTCGCCACCCTGAGGTTGTCGTTGAGATACCCCACGAAGGACTCGTATAAGGGATGGCTCCGAGCCCCTGGGTCTATGTAGCTATATCTGACCTCCTGCAGATAGCCGATGCGCTCCAGAAGCTTCAGGCCCAGGTTGGCCGGTGTCGCCTCGACCCCAAAGATATCCTGGAATCCCCGGGCGATCCTCGGTTGTTCCCTCATGGTCTGATACCAGTGTTCGATCACCGCGGTGATATCAGCTCCCGCGGTTTCCAGACAGTGTTCAAAGGAAGGAATAGACGAGGCTTGTGACATGGTATTCAGCGAACTGTGCATTCGCCCCCTGAGACTGGTGATGGCTGATCATTCAATCCGCCCGGCTTTTCGTCAAGGGGCGGGGACTGGCGATTTGATGCTGCTTATCCGAGAACAATGCTGTCCATATCGCTGTTATTGTTCTCTCAAAGAGAACGGCTTTGCGTATCAGGGGCCGATGCCCGGAAACCGACAACGTCAATACCGAGCAAGCTGGTATTTCTTTTGACAGAAATCGCCTTAAACAGGTTGTTGCCGGGGTTCGCCAGCGCCGGGTTGGGCTAGAGCCGAGCAGAAACCCCTATTGGAGCTGAATTGGGAGACTGGGATTTGGTTCCTCAACCGCGCCTCAAGGTTCAGCTCGCTGGGGCGACATCCTCGAACACCGCTTCCAAGGGCGTACTGAACTCCAGGCTGGGCAGGACCCATTGCCCGGCAGGCAGGGAGCCGGCCAGCAACAGCCAATCCCCGCTGTCGGCCCGGTGATACACATCCAAGCGGCGTCGTTCCGGGTCCACCACCACGTAATCCTGCAGACTCTCGATGAGGCGATAGATGGCGAATTTCTCGCCGAGGTCGAAGGCGGCGGTGCTCGGGGAGAGCACCTCGATGATCACCCGAGGGTGGTGCATGACATAGTCCGCGGCGAGATCACGGGGATCGCAGGTGACAAAGACATCCGGATAGAAGTAAACCGAGGCCGCCTCCACCTCGACCTTCATGTCCGAGATATAGGCCCGACAAGGGGTGCCGCGCAAATGACTTTTGAGCAGGGCGAAGGCGTTTCCGGCTACGGTGACATGGGCGTTGCGCGCCCCGGTCATGGCGTAGACAGAATACACCTCCCCAGCCAGATATTCGTGTTTTTCGGGTTGCTCCGCCTCCCAGGCGAGATACTCTTCAGGGGTCATGATGAGCTTGGCGGCTGGAACGCTCATGGGGAGAACTCCTCTAGATGATCGGTAGAACGCTCTGCTTCATCGAGCATTATAGAAGGCCGATGGAAGTGGACGGCGGTCATGGGGCGGCTCCAGGGGTCCGGCAGCTTTGTCCCCTTCTTGCTTGCACCGGGTCTTCCAGACCCCAAGCCCCCCGGGTCTGAAGCCAAAACGGCTTCATCCATAAATAAATAACAACGTTTTCGTGTTCTAAATAAACTTTGATGCCATCGAGGGCACCCTCCATGGCGCTGGATCCCGGCTTCCCGTCCGGAATGACGACGCCCCTCTTTCTCGCTGAAATAACCGGCCAATCAAAAAGAAAAAAGCCCCGCTCGGATTGCCCGGCGGGGCCATGGGTCCCGGGCGGCATCCTGGCCGCCTCGGCTACAAAACGCCTATTACTTGTGACAGGTCGAACAACCCACGGGCTGGCCTTTGAGAACCTGTCCTCCGTCCTCGAGACCGCTGAAGTTGCGGTCGGCCTTGGCCAGCGACAACACCGTGCCAGTGTTTTGTTTACGCCCGTTTTCGGTGGCATTCGGCCCATGGCAGACGACACAATTGTTGCCGCTCACCATGTCCTCATGACCGCCATCGGCGAAGTTGGTATTCGCTCCCACCGGGTGCATGCCATGGGGCCCGCCGAGGGTATTCTGGCTGTTCATGGCGGTACCATGGCAGGTGGCGCATTCCACGATGGTCCCGGTATGGCCCTGCAATTGGTTGGCGGTGACATTATCGTTGGCGGTCGGGCTGGCGTTCGGCCATTCCGCATGGGTGGCGCCATGACAACCCTCGCACATCACCCCACCATGGCCGCTGCTGACCCGATACAGCTTGGGATTGCCGGCGCCCGGGTTGACGGAACCATTGAAGCTGGCCGGGACCAGAGGCTCGGCAAACTTCTTGTTGGTCGGAACTATGGGTGTGGCCTTGGCATCGCCGGTCCTGAAGGCCTGGCGCAGGCGGATGCCGTCGGTATTGCCCTTGGCGTCCTTGGTGTTGACCAGGGTCCCCGTGGTCCCGGCCAGGTTGCTGAGGCTGTCGCCGGTGTGGCAGGAACCGCAGCCGGGCTCATTGGCCCAGGGCACCCGCGGGGTGTTGGGATTGGTGTAGAAATCCTTCGCCAGCAGAAAGGCCCCCGGGCTGGTGGGCGAGACGTTCTTGGAGAAGTCGTCGCCGACCTGGGCCATGTTGCCGTGACAATCGCTACAGAGCATGCCGCCGTTGAACATGGCACCGCGCAGGCACTTGGTGTTCTTGCCGGGATGACACTGGTAGCAGGAGTTGTCCAGGGCCGTCAGGCGCGCCGCCTGGTTGGTGATGAGACCAGTGGCGTCCTGAATCGGGGCCGGGATGGCCGGGAACAGATTGCCGGGCAAGCCGCCGTGATGGTGGTGCATCACCCGGGAATTGCTCTGATGGGCCAACTGATTGCGACCATTGGCGAGGGTGCCGGGAGCCCCCGCCATGGGACCGAGCTGGGCCAGGTCCAGGGCCGGGGTGTAATGACAAACTTGGCACACCACCGGCTTGTTCTGCACCAGGGCCTTGTTGGTCAGGCAGCTCGGGGTGCCGTTCGGGTTGGCGGCATTGATGGTGCAGGGGTCCGCCGCGGTGCCGAGGCAGTTCTCCCCCGCCGGGACATTGTCGCAGGCGGTGCTCACATACCTGGCGCCATGTTTGAGGTCATGGAGACGCAGCACATTGATGTCGGCCGCGTACTCGACGCTGACCTTCTGTGGCATGTTGGTGTCGGGGTCATCCAGGCTGATGGCGACCGGCAGACCGGCGTTTCTCAGGGTGGTGGTCGGTACAGAGCTGCGGCTCCCCGACACATCGACCGGATCCGAATGGCAGTTGGTGCAGCTCGCCTCACCGGAGATCGGCAGCACGGTATCGACCGTGGTCAACACACTACCAGCGGCATTCTTGGCCTGCACCCGCACCAGGGGATAGGGATTCTCGCGGCCATAATCGTCGAAGGCGGCGAAGGGAACACCGGCGCCCTCATACCAGTCGACATCGTTGGCGACATAGCCGAAGGGGAAGTTCACGAAGAAAGGCTTGTCGAGATAATGCTCCTGAACCAGCCGCGGGCTGTTGGCGATATAGGGATTGGAAATCCCCGGCATGGCATGCAGCACCGCCGTCAAGCTCTCGTCGCCATTCTTCAGGATACCGTCCGGGCCGATATAGAGATCCTCGACATTGGGCACCGGCAGGCCGACGTCCGGCCCGACATTGAAGGGGGGACCGGCGAGGGGGGTCAGGGTCTGGGCCGGGACAAAGGGATTGAAGGCCGGATAGAAGGGGTCGTAGGCCCCTCTGTCGACCGTGTCCCAGAAGTTGGTCTTGTAGGTACTGCCGTCGACCTTCATCCCCTCGAACAGGTTCTGTCCCAGAACGGGGTCGTTCGGGTTGGCCGCCGCCGAATAATAGAGGCTCACACCAGCCGGATTCAGGACCGGCTCGGCCCCCTTCTGGATCACCTGAGCGAGCAACACCTGGAAAGGCGGCAGGATGCTGGCGATACGGGTGTCGAGATCACCGCAGTGCATACCCAGGTCGTTGATCGCCAGCACGCTGTAGTTGGTGTTGGCCACCTGGGGCTGTTGGGGTACCGTCGTGGTGATCTCAGCCAGGGAATCCTGACTGGTGGAGTTGATGGAGATATTGGGCGTCGCCCCTGGGGTAGCGGCATTGGCGATGCCGGAGTAAGGGCTGAGATTTCCCGCCGCGTCCGTCGCCCGCACCCGATAGCGATAACTGGTATTGGCGGTCAGCCCGGTGTTGCCGTAGCTGGTCGTGGTGGGGGTGGCGATCTGGGCAAAATTCGTACAAGAGGCGCCGGTGCAGCGCTCCAGGCGATAACCGGTGACGCCGACGTTGTCGGTCGAGGCCGACCAGGTCAGATTGATCTGGGTGGAACTTACCGGAGAAGACGAAAGATTGCTTGGCGCGGTCGGCGCCTGGGTATCCGGGACGCGAACGTTGACCGTGGTGGAACAGTTGGCGACGGTACTGCCACGGGTAAGCCTCAGGCTGGTGGTGAAGGTACCGGCGTTCGCATAACTGACGGTGCGGCTGGAACTGGTACTCGAACTCGGATTCCCGCCCTGGAAGGTCCAGCGATGGCTGGGTGTTCCCGAAAAACCGGAATAGGTGCGGGTCCAGGTGACACTCTGCCCCCTGTTGATGCTCGGATTCTGCGGTGAAATGGTACAGGTCGCGGCTTGACTCAGGCTGGGCCAGGCCAGGGTAGCGCCTACCAACCAAGCCATCCCGATGGGGATAGAAGTTCGGCGGTTCATCAGCTGTCGGTTCCTCTCTAGGGTTAACGCATGGCGGATGTGGCGCGAAGCTCTGTGCTTCGACCCATCCTCCGGGGCGATGCCGGCAACCTCGTTCAGTCCACTCCACTCGTGCGGGGAATCCGTCGTTTCAACCGGGCATTACCGCGACGGGAGTCTAAGCCGCCAAGCTTAAGGAAACCTTAAGATCAAACGGGAATACTTCGCAAAACAGGACCGCGAAGGGGAGTCGTCCGTCGTGGAGGATGGCGCGAGTAGAATAGGCCAATGACAGACCGATACTGAGGGCGCTCGATGCGGGTTTTGCTGGTGGAAGACGACGAACTGGTCGGCGATGGGGTGAAATATGGTCTCGCCCATGCGGGCTGGACCGTGGATTGGGTACGCGACGGCTGGGCTGCCCAGGCGGCCTTCCAGAGTGACCAATTCGACGTCGTCATCCTCGATCTGGGTTTGCCGAAAAAATCCGGGCTCGAGGTGCTGACCGAACTCCGCGAGCGCGGCGAACGGGTGCCGGTGTTGATCCTGACCGCCCGCGACGGGGTCAGGGAGCGCGTCACCGGGCTGGATGCCGGCGCCGACGATTACCTGGTCAAGCCCTTCGATCTGGATGAACTCGCCGCCCGTCTGCGCGCCTTGCAGCGGCGGGCGCTGGGCCCGGCGGAGCGGGTGTTGAGGTGCGGCGATATCGTCCTCGACCCCGCGGCCCGGCTTGTCACCTCCCAGGGCGAGGCGGTAGAGCTGGCTCCCAGGGAATTTTCCCTGTTGCAGACCCTGATGGGCTCTTTCGGACGGGTGGTGACGCGACGGCGGCTGATGGATTCGCTCTACGGCTGGGAAGGCGAGGTCGAAAGCAACACCCTGGAGGTGCACATCCACAATCTGCGCAAAAAACTCCCGGACCTGCCGCTGAAGACGGTGCGCGGCCTGGGCTACAAGATCGAATAGGTGCGACCGTGTCTCTGAAGCGTCGACTCATGCTCTGGCTGGTCCTGGCCACCCTGGCGGTATGGGTGATCATGGGTCTGTTCGTCTACCAAAACGCCCTGCACGAGGTGAACGAGGTCTTCGACGGCCATCTGGCCCAATCCGCCCGCTTCCTCATGGCCATGGTGAAGCTCAGCGCGGAACGCGGCGAGTTATCCCAGCTACAGGAAAGGCTTCCGGCGCTGGAACCCGGGTATCGCCCGACCGCCCATGCCATGGTCACCGAAGAGGAGGAAGATCGTCCGGGTTTCTACGAGCGGATTATCGCCTATCAGGTCTTCATGCCCGGGACTGGCTTCATTCTCGCCTCGGAAACCGCCCCCCAGGAACAGCTGTCACAGAATACCTCGGGTTTCGCGGAAACCCTGATCGACGGCCAGCAATGGCGGGTCTTCAATCTCGCCGATCCGGGTTTGAACCTGCAACTCCATGCCGGGGAACAGTATGAGATCCGGGAGGAACTCGCCTGTTATCTGGCCCAAAGCCTGATCTTCCCGGTGTTCCTGAGCGTCCCACCCCTGGTTCTGATCGTCTGGTTCGCCCTCAGTCGCGGTCTGCAACCCCTGCTGCGACTGGTGAGAGAGATCAAGCGGCGGGACCCCCAAGACCTCACCCCGCTCTACTTTTCCCAGGTTCCCCTGGAAGTGACCCCGCTGGTGGGGGCGCTCAATGCCCTGCTGCAGCGACTCGACAAGGCCATCGAGGGCGAACGGGCCTTCACCGGGGATGCCGCCCACGAGTTGCGCACCCCCCTGGCCGGGCTGCGGGTGCAGGCCCAGGTGGCGTTGCGGACGACGGACGACGAGATACGACGCAAGGCCCTCGACCAGATCATCGCCGGGGTCGACCAGGCCGGCCATCTGGTGGAGCAGTTGTTGACCCTGTCCCGGCTGGATGTCGCCAAGACCCTGCCCAGTCGGGAGCCCGTCAATCTCTATCGAACCGCCCGCAGCGTGGCCCGGGACCTGGAACGCCTGGCCCAGAAGCGATCCGTCCTGATCCGCGTGCATGGCGCCAAGGACGGCGAGGTGCAGGGCGACCCGGGGCACCTCGGCATCCTCATCCGCAACCTGCTCGACAATGCGATTCGCTACAGCCCGAACGGCGAGGAGGTGAGCGTGGAAGTGGTCACCGCGACCGCTGGCCTCCGGCTGATTGTCGGCGATCACGGCCATGGCATCGCCCAGAGCCAACACGATGAGGTGTTTCTGCGCTTCCACCGCCTGGCCGACACCCAATCAAAGGGTTCCGGTCTGGGTCTGTCCATCGTCCGCCGCATCGCCGAGCTGCACGGCGCCAAGGTAAGGCTGCTGGACCGCCCGGAAGGCGGCCTGCTGGTCGAGGTGGGATTTCCGCCGACCAATCCGGACTGAGAGCCTTGTCCTGACGATCAGGGAAATCTCTGTCGCCTATCCTGTCCGAATCGATCCTTTGCCTCCGAGCGGTGAGGCGCGGGCGCCGCTCCCGCCTCCATCATTGATGAGAGAAAGATCCAAGAGAGATGGCTATTCGCCTTCGGCGATCCCGGGCCTCGATTGAAAATGGCCTTATTTCGTTCTTATTACGAGAACAATGCAGTATTTTTCAGAGATGTTGTTCTCCAAAGAAGAACAAATAAGATACTGTTATCCAAGGAGAAGCGGACTCAGTCCCGGCCCGCTGGCGCCAGTCGCGTCCGGTTGAACCATGGAGAACAACATCAGCTATTGGCGGCGATCAGGCCGCGAATCTCGGGCAGACAGGAACCGCAATTGGTGCCCGCCCCCAGGGCCTGGCCGATGGCCTCGGTGGTGACCAGGCCCTGTTCCCGGATGGCGCGGATGAGGCGGTCGGCGTTGACATTGAAACAGGCGCAGATGCGGGCGCCAGTCTCGCCCTGAGCCTCGCCGGGTTGGCCGGCAAGCAGGGCGGCGCGGTCCTTGAGGCTCAGGCCGGGGCTGTTCATCAGGCTACCGAGCCAATCCCGGGAGGGTAGCTTGTCGCCCTCGGTGACGAAGAGGCAGGCGACCAGGCGACCCGCCAGCAGACGGGCGCCCCGATAACGGCCTTGGGCCGGATCGAGGTAGTCGAGCCAGTCGCCCGTCTCGCCCAGTCGATCCCTGGCCCAGCGGGACCAGTCCCCGCTGCCATTGTCGCCGGCCAGCTCGTAGCGCCAGAAGCCTTCACCCCGAACGCGCACCAGGTACTCGGCCTCGATGGCCGTGAGATCCAGCGGCTCCAGGCTGAGGAGAAACCCCTGCCAGCGCGGCGACCAGGGCCGGAGGCTCACCGGGGTGTGCTTGAATTCCGGCTGACCGGAGACGGGGTCGAGGGCGGGGTTGATGAGGGCGCCGACCTTGGCCGAGCGCGCCCAGGTCTCCGACCAGTGCATGGGGACGAAAAGACTCCCAGGTCGCTGCCCCTCGCTCAAACGGACCCGGGCCAGCAGTGTCCCGTAATCGCTGTCTAGCCGGGCGAAGCCGCCCTCTTTCAACCCCTGAGCGGCGGCCTCCAGGGGATGGATCTCCACCAGGGGTTCCGGGCTATGGGCGCCAAGCCGGGCACTCATCCCGGTGCGGGTCAGGGTGTGCCAATGATCCCGCACCCGACCGCTGTTGAGCACCCAGGGAGAGGTCTGAGTGGTGGGATTGGCCGGAGACTGATCGGGAATAGGAACAAAGCCGGCGCGGCCGCTCGGGGTAAAGAATCGACCATCGGCGAAGAGTCGTTCCCGACCCGAGCTGGTCCCCTTCGGCACCGGCCATTGCACCGGCTCCAGGCGGTCATACCCCTGGTCGTCCAGCTCGGCCAGACCACCGAGATCGAAGTCGCGGCGACCCTCGTTCTCGAAGGCCGAGAGGGCGGCGTGTTCGCGGAAGATCTCCGCGGCTGAACCGTAGGCGAAGGCCTCGCCCCAGCCCAGGCGTCGCGCCACCTGGGACAGGATCCACCAGTCCGGTCGCGCCTCCCCGGGGAGGGGGAGAAAGGCGCGCTGGCGGGAGATACGGCGTTCCGAGTTGGTGACGGTGCCGTCCTTTTCGCCCCAGGCGGCGGCTGGTAGCAGGACATGGGCCAGGCTGGTGGTATCGGTGTGGCGGACTACATCCGAGACCACCACCAATTCGCAACCTCGCAACGCCTCCCGCACCCGATCCGCGTCGGGCAGACTCACCAGGGGATTGGTCGCCATAATCCAGATGGCCTTGATCCGTCCTTCGCCGACGGCGTTAAAGAGATCCACCGCCTTGAGCCCGGGCGCGCTCGCCAGTCGTTCCGCCCGCCAGAAACGTTGTACCCGATCCAGCGCGGTGGCGTCGAACTCCATGTGGGCGGCGAGCTGATTGGCGAGCCCGCCCACTTCGCGCCCGCCCATGGCGTTGGGCTGGCCGGTGAGACTGAATGGACCCATGCCGGGGCGACCGATGCGCCCCGTGGCCAGGTGAACATTGATGATGGCATTGACCTTGTCGGTGCCGAAGGACCACTGGTTCACCCCCTGGGAGAAGAGGCTGAGGGTGCGTTCGGTGGCGGCGAACCAGCGAAAGAACTGCCCGACCCCGGCCTCCGGCAGGCCACAGCGCCCGGCGGTGTCCACTATCGGATCGACGCCCTGGGTCGCCGCGGCGAGGGCGGCGTCGAAACCCTCGGTGTGATGGGCGATGAACTGGGTATTCAGCCGTTGGGCTTGGGCGAGATAGCCCAGCAGGCCGTTGAACAGGCTGGTGTCCGTTCCCGGGGCCAGTGGCAGGTGGAGATCGGCGATGTCGCAGGTGGGGGTACGGCGGGGATCCACCACCACCAGTCGCAGCTCCGGTCGGGCTTCCTTGGCCGCCCGCAGGCGTTGAAAGAGCACCGGGTGACACCAGGCGGCATTGGAACCGATCAACACCACCAGATCCGCCAGTTCCAGGTCCGCGTAGCAACAAGGCACGGCGTCGGCGCCGAGGGCGCGTTTGTAGCCGGCGACACTGGAGGCCATGCAGAGACGGGAGTTGGTGTCGATGTTGGCGCTGCCGAGGAAGCCCTTCATCAGCTTGTTGGCGACATAGTAGTCCTCGGTCAGCAACTGCCCGGAGACATAGAAGGCCAGGGCCTCGGGTCCATGCTCGTCACGCATGCGCCGCAAGCCGTCGGCCACCCGATCCAGGGCGGTATCCCAGTCCACCCGTCGGCCCTGGATCTCGGGATACAAGAGCCGCCCTTCCAGCCCCAGGGTCTCGCCCAGGGCGGCGCCCTTGGAACAGAGTCGGCCCAGGTTGGCGGGATGGGCCGGATCGCCGCGCAGGCTGATCTTGCCATCTGGAGATGACTCGACCTCGAGGCCGCAACCGACACCGCAATAGGGACAGGTGGTGCGGGTGATCATGGCGTCGGTGACCCCTCAGAGGTTGTGAAAAAATCGTCGCGAGCCGCCCGAAAGCCAGGCGGAAGGAGCGTAGCGACGAGACATATCAAATAGATAGGCGAGGAGCGAGCACCGCCCAACGCCGCTATCGGGATGCGCAGCAGATTTGTTCACAACCTCTCAGACCAGGGCCAGATAGATGACCCCATCCTCGACCCGCACCGGATAGGTGCGGGTACAGCCCTGGTCGGGTGCCACCGCCTCGCCGCTCTCCAGATCGATGCGCCAGTTATGCAGCGGGCAGGCGACCAGATGGCCGAAAACGATACCTTCGGACAGGGGACCGCCCTTGTGGGGACAGCGATTGCGCAGGGCGAAGACCCGGTCGTCGGCGGTGCGAAAGACCGCGATCGACTCGCCTTCGATCTCCACCCGCCGGGCGCCGCGCGGCGGGATCTCCTCCAGTCGGCCCAAGGCCAGCCAGGGATCGGTTTCGGTCACTTGTTGCGGCATGATTGCCACTCCTCTGAACAAAAATCTTGGTAGGTCGGGCTGAACATCGTGAAGCCCAACATTCTAGGATGGTTGGGCAAGGCTCGGCTGTTGCCCAATCTATGGCTGTCCGGACGCACGCCCGAGCCGCTTGAGCGGCCTGAATTCCCCGGCATCGCCACCATCGGCCCGTTCCTTCCAGGGATCCACCTGGGCCAGGCGCTGGGAGGCAAGAAAGCGCTCCTTGAGGGCCTGGCAACCGGCGCCGTCATCGAGCAGGCGGCGTTTGATATACCCCAGCCCCACCCGTTCGACCCAGGGCGCGGTACGTTCCAGGTAACGCGCCTCTTCCCGATAGAGTTGCAGGAAGGCGGCGCAATAGTCCTTCGCCTCTGCCGCCGTCTTCACCCGGCACAATACATCGGTGGCCCGCACCTTGACCCCGCCATTGCCACCGATGTGCAGTTCCCAGCCGGAATCGATGCCGACCACGCCGAAATCCTTGATGCTGGCCTCGGCGCAATTGCGCGGACAGCCGGAGACCGCCATTTTGAACTTGTGCGGGGTCCAGGAGCCCCAGGTCAGTTCTTCCAGTTCGATGCCCAGTCGGGTGGAGTCCTGCACGCCGAAGCGGCACCATTGGGAACCGACACAGGTCTTGACCGTACGCATGGCCTTGCCGTAAGCGTGCCCGGAGACAAAGCCGGCGGCGGAGAGGTCGCCCCAGATGGCGGGCAATTGCTCTTTGGTAACGCCGAGCAGGTCGATACGCTGCCCGCCGGTGATCTTCACCGTGGGTACGGCGAACTTCACCGCCACCTCGGCGATGGCCTTGAGTTGGGCCGGGGTGGTCTCACCGCCGAAGATCCTGGGCACCACCGAGTAGGTACCATCCTTCTGGATATTGGCATGGACCCGTTCGTTGATGAAGCGTGAGCGGGAGTCGTCCACCGCCTCACCGGGCCAGGCGGCGAGCAGATAGTAGTTGATCGCCGGGCGACAACTCTGGCAGCCGTCCGGCTGTCGCCACTCACAGTGAGCGAATACCTGCTCCAGGCTGGTGAGATGCCGTTCCCGGATGGTCGCTCGGACCTGCTCATGGGTGTAGTCGGTGCAGCCGCACAGGGGTTTGATCTCCGGGGCCGAGTAGTCCGAGCCCAGGGTGCTGGCGAGGATCTGCTCCACCAGCCCGGTGCAGGAACCGCAGGAGGCGGAGGCCTTGGTATGGGCGCGCACCTCGTCCAGGGTGAAGAGTCCCTTGGTGGTGATGGCCTTGACGATGTCGCCCTTGCAGACGCCGTTGCAGTCGCAAACCTGGGCGCTGTCCGGCATGGCGACGGCGCTCTTCTCCCCGCCGTGGCCGGCATTGCCCAGATGGGCCTGACCGAAGAGGAGGTGATCGCGCAGGCTCCCCACATCCGTGCCTTCGCGCATGAGCTGGAAGTACCAGGCGCCGTCACCGGTATCGCCATAGAGGACGGCGCCCTCGAGGCGATTGTTGCGCAACACCAGCTTTTTATAGACCCCGGCGCCCGGGTCCTGGTAGAGGATGGCCTCGGTCCCCTCCCCGCCTTGAAAGTTACCGGCGGAAAAGACGTCGATGCCGGTGACCTTGAGCTTGGTGGAGGTGACCGAACCCTGATACCGGCTGTAACCGAGTTGGGCGAGATGATTGGCGCATACCTTGGCCTGCTCGAACAGGGGGGCGACCAGGCCGTAGGTCTGCCCGCGATGCTGCACGCATTCGCCGACGGCATAGATGCGGGGGTCGTAGGTCTGGAGGGTGTCGTTGACCAGGATGCCGCGCTCGCAATAGAGCCCCGCCGACTTGGCCAGCCCGATGTTGGGCCGGATGCCCACCGCCATCACCACCAGATCGGCCGGGATCTCCTGGCCGTCGCTCAGACGCACCGCCCGCACCCGATCTTCCCCCAGGATAGCCTGGGTCTGCCGGCCCATGAGAAACCTCAAGCCCCGCTCGGCGAGGGCGCGCTGCAACAGGGTCGCCGCCGCCGGGTCGAGCTGGCGCTCCATCAGCGAGTCCAGCAGATGGATCAGGGTCACCTCCAGGCCCTGTTTGCGTAGACCATTGGCGGCCTCCAGGCCAAGTAGTCCGCCGCCGATGACCACCGCCCGACCGCCTTGGCCGGCGGCGGCCAGCATGAGTTCCACGTCGGCGATATCGCGAAAGCCGATCACTCCCGCCAGATCAATACCAGGCACCGGGATCATGAAGGGCATGGAACCGGTCGCCAGCAGCAGGCGGTCATACTGGGCGACTCGACCCGATTGAGTCCGCACCCGCCGCCGGTGCCGGTCCAGTTCCACCACCGGGTCGCCGCTATGGAGTTCGATGCCCTGCTGGTCATACCAGTCACGGCTGTTGAGCAGGATATCCTCGAACCGCTTTTCACCGGCCAGCACCGGGGAAAGCAGGATGCGGTTATAGTTGGGATGGGGCTCGGCGCCGAAAACGACGATGTCGTACAGCTCCGGGGCGAGATGCAGCAGTTCCTCGATGGTGCGCATCCCCGCCATTCCGTTGCCGATCAAGACCAGTTTCTCTTTCATAACCTTCTACCAATTCCTGTGAGTTTCTCGGATGTGGCGAGCGTAAGGCGAGTTCCGAAAAATGTACTACCAACTTGATCGGGTCGAGGTGACGGGATTGCGCCCGTCACCCCTCCCACACCACCGGACATGCGGTTTTCCGCATCCGGCGGTTGGACCCAGCGGCTCAGGCCGCGAGATCGGATGGAACATACAGGCCCCA
>JBPOHE010000102.1:0-26864 GCA_052035915.1 Pseudomonadota bacterium | reverse complement strand
TGGAGGTTGAATCCGCCAATGTTATCAGGCCAAATATAGAGAAACTTAACAAATCATTGGGCTGGGATTATCTACACTTCAAAGAAGGATTCATGGATTATTGGAAATAGCTCCCATATATTGGCTACCAATCACATCCACTCGGACACTAAAAAGTGCCGCTCGTTTCTCTCTCTGCTTTTTGCTGCAGCCAGGTAGGTCGGGCACCTGTGCCCGACGTCTATTGAGGCCACGCTCAGCCCCGAGGCCTCGATCAGGGCGATGTGTCGGCTGTAACTATGGGCCAATGCCGACCAAGCGCGGTGGCTTCCCAATGTTCGGCGCTGGTGTAATGGCGTTCGAACCGAAGCGAGTTGCTGCCGTCTCATCGACATAGGCCCCCATGTCGCGACACAAACCGTAGGTCCAGGGACTGGGTTGCGGGGGGATCTCAACTCAAAGGTGGTGGGCGGATTTTGCGATTCAGTTGGCAATATTATTTTTTTCACAAAATCGCCTCAGAAGCTGTTTGGAAATCCTCACCTCCCGGGCATCGAGCGAAAAGGCTCGTTTTCCGTTCCCTCATTAGCAACAAATAAAGAAATAAATCCTTTATTGTTCTCTTAATGAGAACGAAAATCGCAAGAATAGGCCTTGGCCCGAAGGCGCGTAGGCTGTAACGAGACTTTCCAAACAGCTTCTCAGGTGGAGCAGATATGGGACTCGATCCCCGCCGCCACTCGGGCCACGGCGCGGAAGATCGCCCGGCCTTTGTTCATGGTCTCTTCCCATTCCAACTCGGGTTTGGAATCGGCCACGATCCCCGCCCCCGCCTGGATGTGCAGTTGACCGTCCTTGATCACCGCGGTGCGGATGGCGATGGCGGTATCCATGTTGCCGTTCCAGGCCAGATAGCCGATGGCGCCGGAGTAGACACCGCGCTTCACCGGCTCCAGTTCGTCGATGATTTCCATGGCGCGGATCTTGGGCGCCCCCGACACCGTTCCCGCCGGGAAGGTGGCGCGCAGCACGTCGATGCTGGACAACCCCTCCCGCAGCCGGCCCACCACGTTGGAGACGATATGCATGACATGGGAATAGCGTTCCACGATCATCTTGTCGGTCACTCGCACCGTGCCGATCTCCGCCACCCGCCCGACATCGTTGCGCCCCAGGTCGATGAGCATGAGGTGTTCCGCGAGTTCCTTGGGATCGGCGAGCAGTTCCGCCTCCAGGACGCGGTCTTCGGCCTCGGTATGACCGCGGCGACGGGTACCGGCGATGGGGCGCAGGGTGACCAGGCCGTCCTCGAGTCGCACCAGGATCTCCGGGGAAGAGCCGACGATGTGAAAATCCCCCAGATTGAGGTAGTACATATAGGGTGAGGGGTTGAGGGTGCGCAGGGCGCGATAGAGATCCATCGGCGGCGAGCGGAAGGGGATGGAGAGCCGCTGGGACAACACCACCTGCATACAATCACCGTCCAGCACATAGTCCTTCACCCGCACCACGGCGCTCTTGAATCCCTGCTCGGTGAAGCCGGAGACGAAGTCACCTTCATCCACCCGCCCCAGTTCGCCCAGGGGGTTGGCCGGTACCGGGCCGCGCAACTGCTCGACCAGCCCGCGGATGCGCGCCTCCGCCGTGTCCAGGGTTTCCCCCCGGGTCGGATCGGCGTGGACGATGACATAGAGGCGCCCGCGGAGATTATCGAACACCACCACCTCGTCCGAGACCATGAGCAGGATGTCGGGGGTGCCGATGCCGTCCGGGTTGGGACAGGCGCCGAGCTTGGGCTCGATATAGCGCACGGCGTCATAGGCGAAATAGCCCACCAGACCACCGGTGAAGCGGGGCAGATGCGCCGGCAAGGCGACCCGGAAGCGGGCTTGGAACCCTTGCACCCAGTCCAGCGGGTCCGCCTGTTCCGAGTCTTCGAGGACCACCCCGTCCTGTTCCAACCGGACCCGTTGCCCGGTGACCCGCACCAGGGTACGACAGGGCAGCCCGATGATCGAATAGCGCCCCCACTTTTCTCCTCCCTGGACCGATTCCAGCAGATAGGAGTAAGGCCCATGCCCCAGTTTCAGGTAGGCGCTGAGGGGGGTGTCCAGATCGGCGAGCACCTCGCACACCACGGGGATACGGTTGTAACCGGCGGCGGCCAGGGCCTGGAATTCATCTCTCGTCATGGCGTTGGTCTTTACAGGCTAGGGAAGTCTATTGGTGGGCCGCCCGGCGCATCCGGCGGCTTCAGGCCGGGGCGCCCGCCTCCGGTAACGGGTCGAGGAGTCGGCTCAGTTCGGCCAGGGAATCGATGACCGCATCGGGTTGGGCGCTGCGGATGTCTTGGCCGTGGTTGTAGCCGTAACTCACGCAAATGATTGGAAAACCGGCGGCCCGGGCGGCCTTGACGTCGCTCACCGAGTCTCCCAGCATCAGGGCGTCCGTCGGTGGCACTCCGAAGTGCCGGGCGACATGCAGCAGGGGCGCCGGATCCGGCTTGCGCTGCGGCAGGCAGTCGCCACTGACCACGATGCCGAAAAAGTCCCGCACCCCCAGATGCTGTAACAGTGGCTCGGTAAAACGCTTGGCCTTGTTGGTGACGCAGCCCAAGTGGAAACCGGCGCGGCTGAGATACTCCAGTCCAGCCCTGACGCCTGGGTAGAGTTGGGAGCGGGCACTGGTGTTGTCGGCGTAGAGTTCCAGAAAGATGGGATAGGCCTGTTGGTAGCTGGCCTCATCCGGCTCCGCCTCCAGTTGCCCGGTCAGGGCCCGCTTGACCAGCCGTTCCACCCCGTTGCCGACCCATTCGCGCACCTTGGCCTCACCCCAGGGCGCACGACCGATCCGCCGCATCATCTCGTCGACGCAATAGGCCAAGTCGGGTACCGAGTCCACCATGGTGCCGTCGAGATCCACCAGCACCATGCGCGGGCGTTGCCGCAACATCGCGATCAACCTCCCGCCCGCGCCAACTCGGCGCGCATGGCCTGCACCACCGTATCGTAGCGATAGAGATCGGTCTCCCGCCCGGCGCTGAAGATGGCCGATCCGGCGACGAAGGTGTCGGCCCCGGCTTCCTTGATTTCACGGATGTTGTCCACCTTTACCCCGCCGTCGATTTCGAGACGGATATCGCGGCCAGAGTCCAGAATCCTGCGTCTGACCTCCCTGAGCTTGGAGAGCACGCCGGGGATGAACTTCTGCCCACCGAAGCCCGGGTTGACCGACATCAACAGAATCATGTCGACCTTGTCCATGACATAGTCGAGATAGCCGAGAGGGGTGGCTGGGTTGAACACCAGACCGGGTTGACAGCCGTTATCACGGATGAGCTGCAGGGTGCGGTCGATATGCTCCGAGGCTTCGGGATGGAAGGTGATGTAGGTGGCGCCCGCCTTGGCGAAGTCGGGCACGATGCGGTCGACGGGCCTGACCATGAGATGGACGTCGATCGGCGCGGTGACGCCGTGCTTGCGCAAGGCTTCGCAGACCAGGGGACCGATGGTCAGATTGGGGACATAGTGGTTGTCCATGACATCGAAATGGACGATATCCGCCCCGGCGGCCAATACGTTGACGACTTCCTCCCCGAGCCGGGCGAAATCCGCCGAGAGGATGGAAGGGGCGATCAAGTCACGAGCCATAGTCTGTCTCCCGCTGTCGGTGTCGGTTCACGGAGTTGGTGAACCCAGGATGGATCGCCCTCTCCCGGAGGCGGGCCGGGCGGGTCGCCTAGGGAAACCCGCCGCCGACCGACAGGGACTTGCCCCAGACCTGGCGCCGGGATCCCGGGATGAGCGCGAAAGCCGACAATGTACTCCAAGCGCCGGGGATTTTCAGCCTTGAGCCCACGGCTCGTCCCCGGCGGCGTCCGGGTCACATCCGACGCATCCTGGCGTATTGCTCCTCCAGCTTGGTCAGGGCCGAGGTCTGCTGGTCAAGCTTGTCGCGCTCCTTTTGCACCACGGCGTCGGGGGCCTTGTCGACGAAGTTCGGGTTGGCCAGCTTGACCCTGGTGCGCTCGAGGTCGCCCCTGAGGCGGGTGATCTCCTTTTCCAGCCGGGCCAGTTCCGCCGCTTTGTCGATCAGTCCGGCCAGGGGGATGAGAAGCTTCATCGCCCCGACCAGGGCGGTGGCGGATTCCGGGGCCGAGGATTCGTCGTCGAGGATGTCCACCGACTCGGTGCGGGCGAGAAAATCCAGATAGTGCCGACTCTGACTCAGCCAGGATCGATCCTGCGCCGAGACATGGCTGAGCAGAACGGGCACCGGCCTGGCGGGGGGGATGTTCATCTCGCCCTTGATGCGCCGCACGCCGAGGATGAATTGCATCACCCAGTCCATCTCTTGTTCGCACTCCATGTCGGCGGGGAAGTCCGTGGCCTGGGGAAAGGGTTGCAACATGATGCTGTCCCCGGTCTTGCCGGCCAGGGGGGCGACCCGCTGCCAGATCTCTTCGGTAATGAAGGGCATGATGGGATGGGCGAGGCGCAGCAAGGCCTCCAATACCCGCAGCAAGGTCTCCCGGGTACCGGCCTTGGCCGCCTCGCTCGACTGATCGTTATTGAGCACGGGTTTGGAGAGTTCCAGGTACCAGTCGCAGAAGTGGTTCCAGGTGAACTCGTAGATCGCCTGGGCGGCCAGATCGAAGCGATAGGCCTCCATGGCCTTGGTGACCTCGGCGATGCTGGACCGCAGGCGGGAGAGGATCCAGCGATCGGCGGCGCTGTATTCCCGGTTCGCGCTCTCCACGGCCAGCGGCGGCTCTCCGGCGCTCATGAGCACATAGCGCGCCGCGTTCCACAGCTTGTTGCAGAAATTGCGGTAGCCCTCGGTACGGCTGAGGTCGAAATTGATGTCCCGTCCGGTGGAGGCCAAGGCGGCGAAGGTGAAGCGCAGGGCGTCGGTGCCGAAGGCCGGGATGCCGTCGGGAAAATCCTTGCGCGTCTGGGCGGCGATCTTGGCCGCCAGATGGGGTTGCATCAGGCCACTGGTGCGCTTGGTGACCAGGGCCTCCAGCTCGATCCCATCGATGAGGTCGATGGGGTCCAGCACATTGCCCTTGGACTTGGACATCTTGTCGCCGTGGGCATCCCGCACCAGGCCATGGATGTAGACCTCGCGGAAGGGGACGTCGCCCATGAACTCGAGGCCCATCATGATCATGCGGGCGACCCAGAAAAAGATGATGTCGAAGCCGGTGACCAGCACCGAGGTGGGATAGAAAGTCTTGAGCCGCCCCGTCGGCTCGGGCCAGCCCAGGGTGGAAAAAGGCCAGAGGGCGGAACTGAACCAGGTATCCAGCACATCCGGGTCCTGCTCCAGGGGAAGATCCTCGGAAAGCCCATGCTGCGCCCGCACCTCCTCTTCCGAGCGGCCGACATAGACATTGCCGACGGCGTCGTACCAGGCCGGGATGCGATGCCCCCACCAGATCTGACGGCTGATGCACCAATCCTGGATGTTGCGCATCCACTCGAAATAGGTGTTTTTCCAGTTGTCCGGCACGAAGCGGATGCGGCCATTCTCCACCGCGGCGATGGCCGGCTCGGCCAGGATCTTGGCCTTGACATACCACTGGTCGGTGAGGAAGGGCTCGATCACCGCCCCGGTGCGATCGCCCCGGGGGACCATGAGTTTATGGGGATCGATCTTTTCTATCAGCCCCTGGGCCTGGAGGTCCGCCACCACCTGCTTGCGGGCGTCGTAGCGATCCATACCGATGTAGGCCGCTGGCAGCAGTTGGTCTTCATTGGGGGCGTTGGCGCGGATGGCGGCATCCGGGGTGAAGATATTGATCAGCCCGGCATGGGGTTGCTCGGCGATGGGGGTTTCGTCCCGGTGCCGCAGCCAGACCTGGTAGTCGTTGAAGTCGTGGGCAGGGGTGATCTTGACGCAGCCGGTGCCGAACTCGGGGTCGACGTGCTCGTCGGCGATCACCGGGATACGCCGTCCGGTGAGGGGCAGATCCACCAGTTCACCGATCAGATGGGCATAGCGCTCGTCATTGGGGGCGACGGCCACGGCGCAGTCGCCCAGCATGGTCTCGGGTCGGGTGGTGGCGACCACCAGATACCCAGTGCCATTGCTCAGGGGATAGCGCATGTACCAGAGGTTTCCCTGTTCCTCCTCGGACAAGACTTCGAGGTCGGACACCGCGGTGTGTAGCACCGGGTCCCAGTTCACCAGCCGCTTGCCGCGATAGATCAGACCCTTTTCGTAGAGGCGGATGAACACCTCCTGCACCGCCCTGGACAGCCCGGGGTCCATGGTGAAACGCTCGTGATCCCAATCGAGGGAGGCGCCCATGCGTCGCAATTGCCGGGTGATGGTGCCGCCGGACTGCTCCTTCCACTCCCAGACCCTGGCGATGAAGGCGTCGCGACCGAAATCGTGACGGGTCCGGCCCTCGGCATTGATCAGGCGTTCCACCACCATCTGGGTGGCGATACCGGCATGATCCGTGCCCGCCTGCCAGAGGCTGTTGTCGCCCTGCATGCGGTGATAGCGGGTGAGGGCGTCCATGATGGTGTCCTGAAAGGCGTGACCCATGTGCAGACTGCCGGTCACGTTCGGCGGCGGGATCATGATGCAGTAGGGCTGACCCTGGCCGCCGGGGGCGAAATAGCCTTGCTCCTCCCAACGCCGGTACCAGGATTGTTCGAGTTGTTGGGGGTTGTAGGTTTTATCCATGAGTTGGCCTTGCCGTGAGAAAGAAAAGCGGGATGCCGGAAGAGGGCGGATTATAGCTCAGTCGGGACAGAGGGTCGGCGGACTCGAAGCTCGGTCAGGATCTGGTTAGCTACGCCTACGCCGCCGATTCCGACCTGCCTCCCACCACAACCGCCTCTCGTCGTCCTCGCCAGGGCACCAGGTGACAAATGCGGGCTGGAAGCTATCGATATTTCGGCACCTCTGTACCAGGTGGAGACGCTTGGCGCCTTCGATACCAGGCGACCTGGATCCGCACCTTGATGGGCGGCGCTCGGGCCTGGGGTGTCCGGCTTGGATTGCGTTCTCATAAAGAGAACTATTCGCTCTTAATACAATCAATTGTTCTCTTTTGAAGAACGAAATCGAGCCTTTTCAGCCCAGGCCCGGTGTCATGAGGGCAGGTCAGGCCGAAGCGCCTGACCCGGAGAGGAGAACAGGCCTCCAGGCTCGGGCTGTTCCCGGCCTGACCTCCCAGACGCGAGCGCCAGCAAACCGGGGCTTATACCCTTTCCAGATAGATCTTATGATCACGACGCCTACGGACATGGCGTAGCGCGGCTGGCGGTTGGAGGTCCGCCCTCGGGCCGATCTTGATCTTTGTCGCGGCGAGGGCGCCGCTCCCACCGACGGCGGCAGAGTCGGGCGCCAGTCCCTCAGCTGCCGATGGCAGAAAAGCTAACGGGAGTTGGTATTATCTCCCCTACCGGGTTCGACACCCGGAGGCGGTTCCCAAGCTGGAGTCTGGGCAAAACGGAGTTGTACAGAGAACCGTCATGCCGAACGCCGTGAGGAAGCTTGCGGCGACCTTGCTTGATGCAAGCTTTCTCCCCTGCTTCCTCGCGCGGATCGGGACCGGGTCGAAATGACAACCGCCTAGGGGCCAGGGGGTGTGGCGGTCAAGGACGGCGGCGGCGCGGCATAGGGGAAGCGGTACAGGGCCAAGCGGCCCATGGTCAGGGGCACCGCCACCCAGCACTGGCCGGCGTTGGGGTTGGGCGCGGCCCCCGGCGGGGCGGGGCCGGGTCGGGGGCGAGGTCGTGGAGGCTGACGGTCGACTCCCGGCCCACGGCGGCCAGCTGGCGGCCATCGGGGCGCAGATCGGCCCAGAGCAGAGCGTCCTGGGCCAGGCCCCCCGCCTCCAGGGCCGGCAGCAGCCCGGCCCGCACCAGGGAGGACTTGCCGGAGCCGGAGAGGCCGAGCACGGCCAGGAAATGGGTCTCCCCCAGCTTGTCCAGGAGCTGGTCCACCTGTTCCTCCCGGCCGAAAAACAACAGGGACTCGTGGCGCTCGAAGGGACGCAGGCCGACATAGGGGGCGGGGAAAGGCGGGCCGTTCATGGCAACAGGCCCGCGATTTGGGCGGCGCAGTCGCTGAGATCTTGGGTGCAGCATTCCAGAATACGCATCTGGGGCGGGCGGTAGCCGAGACGGATGCTAGTGCCGCAGGGCTGGCAAAGGGTTAGGCTGGGGAGGGATGTCATGCGCGGTCGGTTGGTCGTCGCTTGGAGAAAACCAGTGATGTGCTGATGGAGCTGATTTGCGGGACCTTGATGGTAGACCAGCAAGACCGCATGGCAGACCTTGAGCTTTTCGCGAAGGTCTCGATTGATCTCCGAGCTTTTCAGTCCATTGCCAGCCCGCAACGGCAGGGCGTAGCCAATGCCGTGATCCAGATACAGGTGTTCCGCTACCCTCTCCACCAGCTCCCAATCATCGTCGCCGCCGTTGACCAGCACCAGATAAGGCCTGTTCGGGCGGGAGAGTGAAGGGAGAGATGGTGCCTCTGCTTGGGGCTGGATTGCTTCTTCATGACCGGTGATCTCTAGCAGCCGTTTCGCCATATCCCGGGCCATATCCTGTTGGAGAGCGCTATAGTCCCGATCGATTGAGTCAGGATCAGGAAACCAGCGGGTACGAGGTTGCTTGGATTGGTCCTGGTACCAAAGTTTGTATTTGAGAAGATCATCAAGAGGAGATGGTGGGTTTTCCACCGGTTCCATCCAGACTGGAAAGAGGCGGTTGGGAGTGCTCCCATGGAGGCCAAGAAAAATCTCCAGCTCTTGTCGGCACCATGAGGAGTCCAACCAAGCCTTGGAGAGGATAGGGATCAGCAGGCGTGAGGATTCGAGTTGCTTACGGACGGCGGTGGTGATGTGGTCGTTGCCACGCATACGTTCATAGTCCAGCCAGATACCGTCGGCAGCGATGTCCCGGGCAAGCTCACGGTTGAGGTGTTTGCTCAGGCGATCGACGAAGACGCTAATCCAACCTTGCGGCTGGAGACCACAATCTTTGTTGTCGCGCCAGGCGTAGCTGATGAACGCGTTATACATTTGTGGCTTTCTTCCTGTAGCCGATGTTTTTTTGCTGGACGAGGTCGCGGCGGAGTATCGGCGCAGATCCCGAGGGCGTCAAGCGCCTGGGGTTTCGGCCGGAGAGCCTCCCTCTCGGCGCCACCATGACGGCGGTAAGCCTTCTTTGTATCATCGAAGGGGGACAGCCTCAGCGGGGAGACAGCCATGGGTTATGCCTTGCGCGACCAGCACCAATACAGTTACGGCGAGTATCGGACCTGGCCGGAGAACCAACGTTATGAGTTGGTGGACGGCGCCGCCTTTCTGATGGCGCCGGCCCCCTCCCTGGATCATCAGACCATCGCTTTCGAGGTGGCCTTTCAGATCAGAATCGGCCTCCAGAATAATCCCTGCCGGGTACTCCTGGCGCCGGTGGATGTGCTACTGCCCCGGGCCGGCGAGGCGGATGACGCTGTCACCACTGTGGTGCAACCCGATGTGCTGGTGGTCTGCGACCCGGCCAAACTCAGTCCGCGCGGGGTGCGCGGTGCCCCGGACTGGGTGATGGAGGTGGTCTCGCCCGCCTCCGCCAGTCACGACCAGATCATCAAGCTGGCGGCCTATGAGCGGGCCGGGGTGCGGGAATACTGGGTGGTGCACCCTGGCGATCGGCTGTTGAGTATCTATCTCCATGATGGCCAGGGTTTCGGACGTCCGCGGATCGCCGAACTCCGGGGGGAAACCTCGATCTCTTCCCTGGGTGGGATCAAGGTGGACTGGGAGCGGATTCTTGTCCGCCTGATCGGGTCGCCGAGAGACACCCCTGCCTGGGAGTGACACCCCCCGGCCAGGATCACCAGCGGAAGAAGGAGGAAAGCGACCAGCTCTCCTCTTGCCGATGCTCCCGTCGCCATTGCCAGGGCCTTTGCTGCATCCCTGGACGCTCCCAGATGCCGATTCCCGCCTGGCGGGCCCGCTCCTGGGCCTTGAAGTATTCGACCTGGTCGCAATAGTTCGCATAGACCGCCGCCTTGCCCCGGCGCACCATCTCCAGGTTCAGGTTGCGCTTGTTGGCCGGGTCCTTCACTTCGGCGACCAAGCGACCGTAATTGTCCCGCTGCCCCCCCTCGATCTGCACCCGCTTCGGCATGAGGCGACGTAACTGGTCTCTGGCCTCCCGCCCCCAGGGCTCCTGACTCAGTTCCGGGGCGTCGATGCATTGCATGCGGATCTGGAGCTTCCGGCGTCCGCATTCCACCCTCAGGGTATCGCCGTCACTGACGCTGTGGACCTCGCAGAGGCGGGGGCTCGCCGCGGTCGCTGGTGGAACGGGGAAGAGGAGGAGCAGACCCAGCAGGGGTAAGGCGATTTCTGTCAAAAGATATACCAGCCTGCTTGTCTTTTCGTCCGCCTTCGGCGTTGCGTCAGCCGTTACAGAGCTCGCTCTGCGTCGGCTGACGCGCCTGGAAGGCGAACGAACATCCGGCGCATTCTGGTATATCTTTTTCCGGCAATCGCCTAAGTATCGCGGGGCCGGTGGGATTGAGAGCCAATTCATAAGACGCACTTATCCGATAAAAGTGATTAAAGAAAAAAATGATGGATATCAGGCGCTCCGCAGCCCCAGCCCCCGGACCAGCCAGATCGCCAGCAAGGGCAGCGCCAGACCCAGGAAGGTCACGCCGATCAACAACCAGCCGAGTTCGCTGTAATCGGCCGGGGTGGTGATGAGGCCGGTGGCCGGGGCCTTGACCTCCCGGGTGACGACGAAGATGGCGTTGAGGTACTTGGTGCCGAGCTGGGCCAGGGACAGGGCCAGGTTGGTGAAGGAGGCCATGATGGCGAAATAGGTCGCCTTGAGGCTGGCCGGCGCGGAGTTGGCGATCCAGGCCAGCATGGGGATCATGGCCACCTGGCCGAGCGGCGACTCCAGGGCGGTATCGACCAGGGCGATGAAGCGGGCATCCACCAGCCCGCCGGTCAAGCTGGCGGTCCATTCGTGCAGGCCGTAGTACATCCCCAGGATGGGCAGGCTCAGCAAGGTGCCGACCAGGGTGAGAAAGACCACCACATAGGCGATGGAGCGCTCCCCCATGAAGCGGCGGAAGAGGAACATGCCGAAGAGCGCGAGTCCGCTGCCGATGAGGGACAGCAGGGCGAGAAAGGGCTGATCGAAGCCGAGGACATCGATCTCCCACCAGGTCATGCCGGCACCGGCGTTGGGGGTGGCGCGGAAGACGAAGATGATGATGGCGGTGCCGAGCAGGGTACGTCTCGCCTCGGGCTCCAATGAGCGCAGCAAACGCTGGATGAGGAAGGCGACGATGCCCAGGGAACCGGCGAAGACGATCTCCTGGCTGTAGCTGACTTCGCTCAGCCCCATCGTCAGGGTGAAGATCCCGAACACCAGACTGCCGCCGAGGATCCACCAGTTCGGGCTGGGCGGCTCGCCCTGGGGATCGAGCAAGGCCCAAGCCTCCGCCCGGGATAGCCCGGCACGGCAGAGTTCGCCCAGATGACGTCGTTGCAGGAGGCCGCCGAGCAAAACGCCGAGCACCGAGATCAGGGGGATGATCAGGGCCAGTTGGTAGATCTGTACATAGGCGCGCAGCTTGTCCGCCGCGGCCATACCCTCGACCCCGGTGAATTTGAGGATATTGACCAGGGACACCAAGACCCCGCCGCCGACGATGGCGACCCGCCCCAGGGTCTGCATGCTGGTGTGCATGAGACGGCGGGTCTCGGGATCGAAGGGATGGCCGCGTTCATCGACCCGGGGTACCGCCTCCACCGTCATGGCGTCGGCCACCACGTCCTGAATCACATAGCCCACCGGGGAGAGCAGCACCGCCAACACGTACCAGGCCTCCGTGGTCATGTATTGGCGCATCAGGGCCGGTTCGGCGAGCAAACCCAGCATGATCAGCAGGCTGGCGCTGATCAGCCCGGCGCCAAGGAGGATCAACCAGGATTTCCAACGCCACAGCAGATCCACCAGATGGCCGAGGGGCATCTTCAGCGCCCAGGGGATCCCGGCCCAGAAGCCCAGGGCGGCGAGGAAATGGGCCGAAAGCCCCAGATAGTCCTTAACGAAGAAGGTGCCGACGATACCCGTCAGTCCCGACACCCCCGCCGCCAGATAAACCATGAGCGGCGGCAGATAGGACAACCGCATCTCCCGCCCGAGTTCGAGGATGTTGCGGTCGATCCAGTGCCAGAGTCTTGCCAGTACGCTCGTCATCACCACCTCCCCAAAGCACTACGCCCGTGCATGTGGCGTAGGATATGGTGAGCGAAGCGAACCGCATCGTCCCCACCATCTTACGCGCCCGCGCATGCTACCCCAGGAAAGGAGGCGCGCCTATGCTTGGCCGGATCTGAAATCATGGGCGATGGGGACTGGAGCGCACGGGGCGGTCATGTCGATTCCTCGGCGTTCCGAAGAATAATGGGGTGCGCGGTGCGAACCACAGCCGATCCTATTCAAAATCCTAGGCGCCGGCTGGCCCGCGCGGATGCTTCCTGCGTCCGAGCGTCGGCAATCCCCAGATCAAGTCCGAGGAGGCATCTACACCAGGTATCACTCCCGGGCCGGGGCTCCGTGGCTCGATTCTTTGTTCTCTTCAGGAGAACAATTGTCTTCCCATGGGCTTATTGTTCTCTTAAGAAGAACGGAAAATGGCCATTTTCGGTCAATGCCCGGAATCGCTATGTCCGAACAGAGATTCCACTCGGTAACCGTTCACCCCCCCCGCACCCCCAACCCCGCCCCCATGGGGCCGCTCTTGCCACGCCATCCCGATCCAGAGGCGCACCGGATTGAGGTCATCGAGCATGTATCGGAAGCTTGGACCAGCCCGCCTGGCCCAGAAGGGTGGCGCCGCGGCGCGGGGCCTTTCATCTCCCAAGGAAGCCATTGAGAAAAGAAGTAAAATCCACCGGCGAGGCCGATCCCGTTGCTCCCTGGAAGCGAGTACAGCCGCGCTTCAATAGAGGTAACAAGCCATAAGGAGTGGGTAGATGAATGAGTCACGTATAAAAAATCGAGCGGACATAACAACATCCGCTTCCTGTTCCACTCCGGGGAGGGGCGTTTACGGGTTGTTTTACCAGCGCGCCTCTCTATAGGCGTTATCGATACCGCGGCACCTCTGTACCAGGCCTTGATTCGATCCGGACATGCTTGAGCTGCTCTACACCCTCCTCCAGATCCTGGTCGTGATCGGTATCCCCTTCGTCGTCAGCCATGGGGGTGAGCATCTGATCCATGCCCTGGCCCACCACGAATTTTCCGAGGTGCCGATCCTCACCACCCTGTCCCGCTTGCAGGGGCTGCTGGCCGGTGGTCTCTTGCTCTATGTCAATTTCGACAGCGGCTATTTCGACCTGCAAGGACTCTTCCTCCCCGAGGGCCACTGGAATCTGACCTGGACGCAGTTTTTGCTCGAACGTTCCAACGTCTTCAAGTACGAATGGTTCCCGGTGTTGCGACTGCTTCTCACCTTGCCGGAGGGCCAGGGTTGGACGGCGCTCCTGGCCTGGATTGTCCTCCCCCTGTTGCTGGGGGCACTGTGCCTGCGTTACTGGCCACTGCGGGAAGCCTTGCTGTCCCTGGCGACCTGCGCGGGCGTCGCCCTTTGGTCGGCCTGGCTGACCATTTATCTGGTGTGCCTGCTGTTCTGGGGCCTGTTTCTGCTCAACTTCTGGAGCCTGGCCCTGACGGCCCTGTACATCCAATATCGGCGTCATGGTCATTGACAGGGGCGGTCGGTGCCTCCCAGGGACCAGGACGAAGGCCCTAACCTATTGGCAAGGCATTGTTATTGCGGATATTTGCCCTTGCCGACCGGCTCGGTCTGCGCACTGGGAAAAGCGAGGTGATATGATTCGGTCTTTCCACCCATTGCCTAGTCCAGAGGCCTGCCCCCATGGATGATGTCCTGATCCGCGATCCTTCCCGGAGCCGTGACGCGAGCGCCCGGTATGCCGACTATGTCCGGCTCCATGGCCGACCGCGGAAACTCATCCTGGTCGAGCAGGAACAGGAACTGCTCAAAACAGGCATCGTTGAATTCGGTCTGGATCTCCAGGAGACGAACGAGGTCCTGCGCGGAACCGCCGATCTCTGCGATACGGTCCTGGAGTCTCAGGTGGAAAAGCACTTGCAGACCCACCTCACCCAGCCGACCAATGCCCGCGAGGCGCGCCGCGCCGCCAAGGGGCGACATCAGGTGGACTCGATCTCCCGCCGCCGTTTCGAGGCCGCGGTGGATTTTTACCAGACCCTGACCCGTTCGGCCCTTTCCCGCGACGAGGCGCGCAAACGGGTGAAGCTGATGGTGCAGCGTATGAGCCTGAAGGCCAAGCGCGATTGGTGGCGGCTGGGGTCGCGCAAGTGGTTCAACGCCATCCAGACCGCGGCCTGAAAGTCGTCCACGGCTCAGAAGCCTTCCGTCGAGGTAAAGAGGCCGACGCGGAGATCCTTGGCGGTATAGATCTGCCGATCGTCGACGGTCATGATCCCATCGGCGATACCTAGAACCAGTTTGCGGCTGATCACCCGTTTGATGTCGATGCGGTAAAAGACCTTGGTCGCGGTGGGGAGCACCTGCCCGGTAAAGCGCACCTCGTCGACCCCCAGCGCCCGCCCCTTTCCCGGGTGACCGGCCCAGCCGAGGTAAAAGCCCAGCAATTGCCACATGGCATCCAGACCGAGACAACCGGGCATGACCGGATCGCCAGGAAAATGGCATTGAAAAAACCAGAGCTCGGGGTCGATATCGAACTCGGCCAGCACCTCGCCCCGCCCGTAGGCTCCGCCATGGTCGACGATTTTGATAATACGATCCATCATCAGCATCTGGGGGACCGGCAATTGGGCATTGCCCGGGCCGAACAGGCGGCCCATCCCGCAGTCGATGAGTTCCTGACGGGTAAAGGATTCTTGTCGAGTCATTCTCTGGTTCTCCCAGGCGAGGGGTTGGGCCGCACCCAGCCGGGTGACCTCGCCTTGCCTATGTATTCGGTGTGTGTCCTGCCCCTGGCGCTGTGTCGGGCAGGGCGATTCGAGCCAATGAAGGAGCCCATGGCCAGGCCATGGCCCCCTTCGGGTTATGGAACAGGACCGGTATTTTCGCTATCCCAGGCGCGCTGACGCCGGCCCGAACGCTCAGGCGGTCGGCGCGATCCGTTGCCGCAGAAACTCCAGTATCCCATCCAGCGGCAGGAGACGGCTCTCGCTCTCCCGGCGGGCGCGATATTCCACCTGGCCCTGATCGAGCGCCGCCTCGCCGACGACCAGCCGATGGGGGATGCCGATGAGTTCGGCATCGGCGAACATGAAGCCGGGCCGCACCGGCCGGTCATCCAGCAGCACCTCGATACCCGCCGCCAGCAGTTGTTCGTAGAGTTGCTCGGCCACTTCCCGGGCGCGGTAGGATTTGTGGGGATTCATGGGTAGCAGCGCCACCTGGAAGGGGGCGATGGCGGCCGGCCAGATGATGCCCCGCTCGTCATGGCTTTGTTCGATGGCCGCCGCTACCACCCGGGACACGCCGATGCCGTAGCAGCCCATGGTCATGACCACCGCCCGACCCTGTTCGTCGAGCACCCCGGCGTTCATCGCCGCGCTGTATTTGCGCCCCAACTGGAAGATATGGCCCACCTCGATGCCCCGGGCCAGATGTAACCGGCCTTGTCCATCCGGGCTGGGATCCCCGGGTTGAACATTGCGGATGTCGGCGATCCGCTCGGGCTCGGGGAGATCCCGCCCCCAGTTGACGCCGCGCAGATGGCGACCCTCCTGGTTGGCGCCGCAGACGAAATCCGTTACCTGGGCGGCGCTACGATCCACGATCAGGGGGATGTCGAGCCCCCGGGGACCGATGGAACCAGCGCGACAACCTACCGCCGCCAGGATCTCCTCCTCTCCGGCCAGCCGTAGCGGCTCGGCCACCGCCTCCAGCTTGGCCGCCTTGACGGCATTGAGTTCGTGATCCCCGCGCAGGACCAAGGCCACCACCGGGGTTGCGGCCCCGCGCACCAGCAGGGTCTTGAGACAGGTTTCCGGCGGCACGGCGAGAAAACGACTGACCTGCTCGATGCTGTGTTGACCGGGGGTGTCCACCACCTCCAGCGCGGCGGCTGGCGCGGGTCGCGGCTCGATGGGCGCCAGGGCCTCCGCCAGTTCGAGGTTGGCGGCGTAGTCGCTGCTGTCCGAAAAGACGATGGCGTCTTCGCCGGAAGAGGCCAGCACATGGAATTCGTGGGACTTGTTGCCGCCGATACTGCCGGTATCCGCCTGCACGGCGCGGAAATCCAGGCCGACACGGGTAAAGATGCGGGAATAGGTGGCGTACATCTCCTGGTAGGTCTCTTCCAGGGAGGCCTGATCCAGATGGAAGGAATAGGCGTCCTTCATGAGAAACTCGCGGGCGCGCATGATGCCGAAACGCGGGCGGATTTCGTCGCGGAATTTGGTCTGGATCTGATAAAAGTTGATCGGCAGTTGCTTGTAACTACGGATCTCGTTGCGGGCCAGATCGGTGATGATCTCCTCATGGGTGGGGCCGAAGCAGAAATCGCGCTCGTGGCGATCCTTGAGGCGCAGCAATTCGGGACCATACTTCTCCCAACGCCCGGATTCCTGCCAGAGTTCGGCCGGCTGCACCGCGGGCATCAGCACCTCGAGCGCCCCGGCACGGTTCATCTCCTCGCGAATGATGGCCTCCACCTTGCGCAGCACCCGCAGGCCGAGCGGCAGCCAGGTGTAGAGACCGGCGGCCAGCTTACGTATCATGCCGGCACGCAGCATGAGCCGATGGCTGATCACCTCGGCATCCGCCGGGCTGTCTTTCATGGTCTGGAGTGGAAATTGGGAGATGCGCATGGAGGTCCGACCCTTGGCCCCGAAAAGTCGGCCAATATAGAAGGCTCCTCGAAGTGGCGTCAATTGCTTTCCCGTGCTCCCAGCCCCGCGGCCTGACCCGCCTGGGCAACCGGGCCGTTGCCCTGGGTCTGCTGACCTTCGCGGCGCCGCTTCTGGGGGCTTCGCTGCCGAACGAGCGGATCGGCATCACCTCGCCCATGGCCCTGTTGGAAACGGCTGGCGACCGCTACCAGATCCAGGCGGTTGCCCACCCCGGGGTCCGCTATCTGGAAACCCGCTCCCAGCGCGCCCTCACGGTCGGCCTCGATGGGCTTGAGCACGAACGCCTTCAGGGACGTTCCTTTACCCTGTCGAGCCCGGACGATCCTGCCTATCTGAAACCCCAGGCGGCCAGCCGCGTCGGCAGCGAGCAACAGGTGGTGGGGTTCACCGCCGCCCAACAACCCCTGATCGAGGCCAGGTTGCACCTGCTGTTTCCCACCCCCTTGCAGCCCGATCGGCGCTATGTTCTGGATATCTCCCAGGCCCCGGGGCTCCAGGGGGATCCCCAGGATTGTCGCGCCCTGCCGCTGAGCTATCGTCCCGAGCGGATCAGCGGCTCCATCCAACTCGACCAGCTCGGCTATGCCCCAGGGGCGGATAAGATCGCCTTTCTCGGTCACTGGCTGGGCACGGCCGGTCCCCTGCCCATCGACAACCTCGCCTTCGAGGTGGTGACCGAGCCCGGCCAACGGCTGGTGTTCCAAGGCCGGGCCCAACTCAGGGCCGAATCCGACCCCTGGAGCGGCCATGATGTCTATACGGCGGACTTTTCGGCGCTGCGGGCGCCGGGTCGCTATCGCCTGCGGGTGGCGGGTCTGGGGCTGTCGGATGAGTTTCGTATCGCCCCGGATGTCTATGACCCGGTCTATCGCCGGGTGATGCGTCTCTTTTATCACAGTCGCAACTCCAGCCCCATCCTTGCCCCCTGGGCGGACCCTGGCTACGAGCGTCCCCAGGGCGGTGTACCGGCGGCGATGGACGGGGTGTTTCACGAGGCGGTGGGGTCGAGCCCGCTTGGCCATGGGGAGTTGGCCGGTAGTTATCGTCCGGTTTCGAGGGGCTGGTTCGATGCCGGGGATTTCGGTCAGTATGTGACCAATGCCGCCCCGGTCTGGTATCTGCTGGGCGCGGCCATGGATCTGGCGCCGCAACGCTTCGGCGATGGCGATCTGAACATCCCCGAGAGCGGCAACGGTATTCCCGATCTGCTCGACGAATTGGAATGGGGTCTGGATTGGCTGCTCGCCATGCAGGATCAAGCGGATGGCGGGGTCTATTGGCGTCTGGCCAGCGCCACCTGGGACGATGTCCCGCCCCATCGCATCGGGCAGCCCCGCCTGATCGCCGAAAAAACCACCCCGGCCACCGTCGCTTTTGTCGCCGCCGGGGCTATTCATGCCCGTTTGCTGCGACCATGGCGTCCCGAGCGCGCCGCCCAGGTGCTCCAGGCGGCCAGGGCGGCCTGGGAGTTTCTGGATCGCCATCCCCAGTGGCCGCCGGAAGGCCAGACCTACCACAACCCCAAGGGGATCCGCGCTGGCGAGTATCCCGACCCTTCGGCCCTGGACGCCAGGCTCTGGGCGGCGGCGGAACTCTACCGCACCACCGGGGAGAGCCGCTATCGCACCGCCTATGAAGAACTGGCCGCAAAGGTCAAGGTGGACCCGACGGGGAATGTATCCTTCAAGGACCAGGGCCTGGCCGCCTACTGGGCCTATCTGATGGCGCCCTGGCCGGATCGGGAGCCGTCGCTGGTCGCCCAGGCGCGCTCGGCCTTGCTCGCCGGGGCCGATTGGCGCGTACGCCGGATCCAGGAGCATCCCTTCCTGGCCCCCGTTCACCCTTTTATCGGCTGGGTCGGCTGGGGCTCCTTCGCCCATTCCAGCCGCGCCACCTTGCCGTTATTGCAAGCCTTTTCCCTCAGCGGCGAGCCCGCCTACCTGAAAGCGGCCTGGCAGAGCGTCCATTCACAGTTGGGGGCCAATCCCCAGGGGCTGTGTTATATCACCGGGCTGGGGGCCCGTTCCCCTCGCTATCCCCTGTCCAAGTTGTCCCAGATGGACCAGGTCGAGGCGTCCCTGGGCGGGATTCCCGTGCATGGCCCGCATTTCCACCTGCCGGCGCTCTGGGGGGCGATGCGGGCCGTGAACGACGGCTATTACCCCCCGGAACGTCCGAGCGCTTCCCAACCCAAAACCGCGGCGGATTTTCTCGCCGCCTATCCGGTATTGCGTCGCTATACCGATGCCGACCTCATCCCCCCCATGTCCGAGCCCACCATCGTCGAATACGCCTATACCGCCATGGCCTTGGCCCTGCTCGACGAAGGGCGCACCGGCTTTGCTTTGCCTGGCGGAGAGAGCCGGTCGCCAGGGGGAGTCGCTCGGGAGTAGCGCCGCCGATTATCTGGAACTACCGGGCCCAAGGCAGGATCACCCTCATCACTAAGAAATATTCGTTATCTTTATCATTTAGTTATGTCTTCATCTCGCGATGACGGCGCCGAGTTGGGCCAGGCTGGCCGGATCATCGAACTCGCGTCCGCCGATCGCGCGTAGCAAGATATACCCTGCTCGATCGATTACGTAGGTGCTTGGCAGCCCACCGACCCGCCAGCTCGTCATGGCCTTGGCGTCCTGGTCCAGGAGCACGGGGATGGCCGGCGTGCCGGTAAAGGCGAAGATGGTGTCGGCATCCTCGCCTACATTGACGGCGATCACCTGCAAGTCTTCAACTGGGAAGTGTTTCTGCAGACGTTCCAGTGAGGGAAACTCGCGACGACAGGGTGGGCACCAGGTGGCCCAGAAATTGACCACCACCACCCGCCCGCGTAGCTCGGCGAGATTCCAGGCTTTGTCATCCATGTCGGGCAAAACGAGGGCCGGTGCCGGACGCCTCTCGCTCAAGGGGGTAAAACCGCTGCCTTGGGCCATGACCAAGGTCGATAGCCAGGCGACCAGCCACAGGAGGCCGATTTCAATCCAGCGGCGCGCAGAACAGGGAGTCGATGGGGAGTTCAAGGGTTTGTTCTCCAAGGTCGATACGGGCCAGGATACGCAAGGGACCCGCCGGGCGCTCCAGCAGACTGGCCATGCCCATGATCCAGTCGCCACGGGCGAACTCCTGTTCAGCTGGAAACTGCGCCCAACGGAAGGCGATGCGGGGCGAGGCGCCGAGGCCCCGCCGCTCCCATTCCCGGTCCCAGTCGCTCGGTAGCACAAAGCGCCGGACGCGCCCCTCGGCTTCGATGCTCCAGTTCGCCAGTCGATAGCGCAGCAACGGTTGCTCGCGATTCTCCAGGCTGAAGGAAAAACCGCAGGCCCGGGCGTAAGGCTCGATCTCCGCCGCGGTGAAGCCCCGGGCCAGGTAGAAGGCGGTTTTCTGCTCCGCGGACAAAGGCGTGACCTTGAGCACCAAGCCATGGGCCTCGACGCTCAGAGGCGCCGGGGGCTCGTCCGCTTGTCCGGCGGCTGGCATCAGGAGCCAACTAAAGAGTCCAGCCAGGAGGAAAGCCCTCGGGCGCTTCGGCCATCCGGCAGGAGTGTTCTCCATGGGAGAACAATAGCAGGATAATATAGTCATTAGTTCTGAATATGAGAACGAAGTTCGGCTCCAACAGCCCCAGGCCCGGAGGCGTTTTCTACTGGGGGCCAAGGGTTCCACCCTGGCGTCTTGGACCAGCGGCACGAAGGGAGCGGATCTAGGCCAGATCATCCGTGGTGATCGGGCTCAGTCTGGCCGAGCTGGGCCAATCGATCCTGCACCTTCGACAGCTCGGCTTCGGCTACCCCCCGTTCCCTGGCATAGCGAAGGATCATTTCCTTGGTCGCCCGCATCACTATACCCGATCCTTTCCAGCCCAAGACATCATCAAGGATGAGACAGCCGCAGTGGGGACATCTGAACACCGCGATACTGTTGTTGAGCTGGAGAACCTCATTCTCCCGCGATAATGAAACATTCAGCGGGTCCGCGCAGCCATGACATCCTCGGATATCAGCCTTTGTCATGCCCCTGTTCTCCTGGCCTATTCTGGTCTTCGGGTTGTGACCGCCCCACTCGGGGCGGAAACCGGCGCGGGGATGGCCGGGGGATCGGTGGGAGCCATCGCCGCCAGGGCCGCCTTCCGCGTCGCCTGGGTTACCGCCTCCCGCAGCCGGATGAGATCCCCATCCAGGGCCGGCTGGCCGTGTCACCACTGATAGTCCGGGGATTGATGACCGGCGCCGAGACGGACATTGCTCAGGTGTCCGGTCATCGCCTTCAGCTCGGATTCTACCGCCGCATAGCGCCGATAGAGGGAGCAACGCCCGCCTGGAGGCTGCTTGGAGACGAGGATGATCGAGGTGGCCATGGCGCGACCCGGGTTCAAAACACCAGCACCCGATCCGCCGCCAGGGTGTGCTCGGCCAGCTCATCCAGGGTGCTACGCCGAGCACCGGTCACCAGTTCCTCGTCGCGCAGACCCCGTGCGTCCAGGCAGGAACCACAGAGCAACACCTCGCCGTTGCGCAGCACGGATTTCAGCATCAACTCCAGGTTGTAATAGCCCTGGGGCACCTTTTGCCCGGCCTTGGCGCAGCTCACCGCATCGGCCAACAGGAACAGCGTTACCGCCACCCCTTTCCCCGCCAGGGCCTTGGCCAGGCGTAGGGCGTTGTAACTGCGCTCGCTGCCATAGGGGGGATCGTTGAGGATCAGCAGAATCTTCATGGGTTTTTACTCCGGCTTGGGATGGGTCTCGGCAATCGGCCAACCCTGGCTGTGCCAAGCGGTCATGCCGCCGCGCACCACATGCACCTCGGCGAAACCGGCCTCGGCGAGGAGCCGGGCGGCCTGGGCGGAGCGGCGGTCGGTGCGGCAGATCAGGGCGATGGGTCGTTCCAGGTAAGGCTCCAGCTCATCGAGCCGGTGTGGCAGTTCTTCCAACGGCAGATTGCGGGCGGCGGCGAGATGGCCCTGTTCGCCGACGAAATCGGCGGCGGCACGCACGTCCAGCACCAGCAGGTCCTCAGCCGCTTCCAGTCGCTCCTTCAGCTTCTCCACCTCCAGCAGGGGCCGTTGCCGCAGTTTGCTCACCAGTCGGGGCAGGAAGACGATAGCGGCGACCAGGGCGAGCGCCAGCAAGGCCTTCTGGACCAGTCCTTCGCCCCCGGCGAACGCCTCTCGCCCGGCGTAGCCGAGATAGCTGAAGGCCAAGGCGCCGGGGAGCATGAAGATCCAGGTGGCGACCAGATAAGGCAGGAAACCGATGCGGGTCAGCCCCAGGGCGTAGTTCAGCAGGTTGAAGGGAAACAGCGGCACCAGTCGCGTAAAGGCGACGAAGTGCCAGCCCTCCGCCGCCACCCCGTCCACCAGCCGCTTGAAGCGTCCGCCGGCGCGCCGCTCCACCCAGTCGGCACCGAGATGACGGGCGACGAGGAAAGAGAGCGCCGCCCCGACGGTCGCTCCGGTCAGGTTCCACAGCGTTCCCCAGTCAGGTCCGAAGAGGGCGCCGCCGGCCAGGGTCAGCACCGAACCCGGTAGGAACACCAGGGTGGCGAGGGCGTAGATGACCATGAACACCAGGGGTCCCAAGGCGCCGGCGCCCGTCACCCACTCGGCCAGGGCCGCGGGATCGAGCCGGTGGCGAAACATCAGCGCCAGACCGATGGCGGCCAGCAAGATACATCCCAAAACCCAACGCCGGGCGGTCTTATTCATCGCTCCTCTCCGGTCGGCCCCACTGGCGACGATTGATGGCGTAATCAGTCACCTGGCCGTGAAAGGGCAACAGCAACATACCGGGGAGACGATCCACCTGGCGCGGGTCGTCAAAGCGATGGATGCCGATGGTCATGCCCTGGTGACCGCCCCGGGGCTGGTCGCGGTAGGTGCCGAACAGCCGATCCCACCAGGGCAGGTTGAAGCCGAAATTGGAGTTGGTCTCGTCGTCCTCCACCGAATGGTGCACCCGGTGCATGTCCGGGGTGACCAGAACCAGCCGGAGCGCCCGATCCAAGCCGAGGGGCAGTCGCGCATTGGCGTGATTGAACATGGCGGTGGCGTTGAGCACTACCTCGAAGATCACCACCGCCAGCGTCGGCGGCCCCAGCAAGAGCACGGTGGCGAACTTGATCAGCATGGAGAGGATGATCTCGATGGGGTGAAAGCGGGCGCCGGTGGTGAGGTCATAGTCGAGATCGGCGTGATGCACCCGATGCAGCCGCCACAGCAGCGGGATGGCGTGGACCATGACATGCTGTAGCCAGATGACGAAGTCCAGGATCACCACCGAGGCGAGCACCGCCAGCCAGAAGGGCGTCTCCACCGCATTGAACAGCCCCCAGCCCCGGGCGGTGGCGAAAGTGGCTACGCCGACCGCCGCCGCCGGGAACAAGAGGCGCAGCACCAGGGTATTGAGCACGACGAGGCCGAGATTGGCGCCCCAGCGCGCCGCTTTCGGCAGTCGCAAGGGACGCCTGGGCGCGACCAGCTCCCAGAGCGCCATGAGAATGAAGATACCGAAAAAGCAGCCGAGACGGATAACCGCCTCATGGGCGGTGATGAATTGCTGCATGAGGGGAGCCTCCTGTCGGGCCAAGGCCGGGGCGCGATACTGATGAGCTACATGCCAAACAATCAACTGTATGGTTGAATGATGGTCAAGAGCAACCCCCATGTCAAGATCCCCGTGTAGAGAGATGCGCGCCGTCAGGCTGCCGCACTCCGGCGCCAAGACCCTTTCCGGATACATTTTCGGCTTCCGGGTGGTCGGTCGACCGCGGATCCGCTGTTGAGAGTACGGACCTATCAGGAATAGGCATCAGCTTTGGGTCGTTCCGGGCATGGACCAAAAATGGCTATTCTTCGTTCTTTTTTGGAGAACGATGGATCACCATGGCAAGGAATTGTTCTCTTTTAGAGAACAAAAAATCGGGCAAAAACGCCCAGGCCCGGGAAGATTGAGAAGCGGAGAGATCAGTCGCGACGGCTTGCTAGTCTCGCGGTAGACCTCATGGTTTATCGATCGGACACCGTTGTTGGGTGTCCGAGGTGAATCTATTGGACTCTAGAGGGCCAACCTACGACTCCGTGCGGTTCGGAATCGCTCTCACCTCACCTTGGTAGCGGGGTCCGCCACATAGCCGATGATGGGTCCGGTATGAAAGGCCAAGCCCTCCAGACGGCCTTCACGCAGTTGCCGGAAGCGATCGGCGAAGGTAAAGATCCGGTAATTGAAATACTTGTAGGCCGTATGGCCGAACATCCATTGGTTGAAGGCGAGCACGGAGTGGCGCGGTGGATGGTCCGAGGGGCGTGGTTCGCCCTCGATGGGACCGGTTCCGATCCGCTGGATCAGGAGGCCATAAGAACAGAGGCTGATGCTGGCGCCCAGGATCGCCGCCAGGGCGGCCCAGCGAGTCCAGGCCAAGAGGCGCGGGGAGGCCAGCATGAGGGTGATCGCCAGCAAGGGAAGCAGCAGTCGTCCACCGGGATGGATGAGTCCCCCCAGGTTATAGGGCGCCAGCAGATAGACCAGGATCAACACCAGCCCTGAATACCGGAGTACCGGAACAGGCCATGGGGACTTCTGACTTCCTGAAGACCCCCGGGTCTGGGGCGGTCCAAGGAACACGACCAGGGTCAAGGTTGCCAGGATGAGCAGCGTCAGCGCGTTGCTGGCCGCCCCGGTCCAATAGAGCCAGGGCTGGCCCTCCAGCAGGCTGGTTCCGTCGGGCAGGATGAGATTTCTGAAACCGCCCAGCACCAAGGGCGAGGCGAGTTTGAACAGGATCGCCTCGGTGAGGTTTTCGATCCGCGCGTCGACGAACTGGGCCTCGACCCCCGCCAGGCGCTGACCGATGAGATACGCCAGGCTCAGGGCGACGGAGGGGAGGAGCGCCGCCGTCACCCGCCCCCGCGCTTCCCGGGAATGGAACGCCCAGAGACCCATCAACAGCCCCCAGGCCAGAAACACCATGGCATGGGCGAAAAAGATGGCGAGGCCGAAAAGCCCGAGCCAGAGCGCCGATCTCTCCTGTCTCATCCAGGCGAGAAAGGCGAACCACAGCAGCAGGCCCAATTGGTAACCGATGAAGCCGTACCAGAAAAAGCTCGCCAGGGCGGCGACCGCCACCAGCAGGGCGAACAGGGATCGGGACTGGTCCCTGGGGAGGTGACGGCGGACAAAGGCGCGCAGCACCAGCCACCAACCGAGCAGCAAGAGCGCGAGAAACAGCCTGCCGGCCGTTATGGGTTCGAACAACAGACAGAGCAGGGCGAGGGCAAGGGGCGCCAGACTGTTGGGAACCGGATAGGGGGCGAGGATGAAGCGACTCACCCGCTCCGGCTCGACCAGCTTCATGGCCAGGATGAATCCCTGATAGAGCCACTCGGCGAAATCCTGTAGGTAGGGTGAGGGCGCCAGGAGCAAGAGGATGGCCATGGCCGGGAGCAGGAGGTTTCCCAGCCAGCCGAGCAGGCGATCAGCAATAGAAGACATAGAACGGACGTGCGGAATCCGGATTTACAACGGAGGCGAACACTGTTGGTGTTTAGCGTCCGCACTCCATTCCGATCCTCTCGGCATGACATAGCACTCCTCTTTGAGTTGTAGAAATGCTGTCGGTCGAGATAAATCCTCCCGCCGCTTATACGGCTCCTCCCTTTGCAACGGGGGGCAGGGAGGGGATTTCGTAGCCAGACACAGCCGCAATCCATTGAGGATTGCTATAGCCACCTTACAGAAACGGCTCATGACGACTTTCCGTTAGCACCTGCCCCGTACTTCCTGTCCCGCACGTAGAGCCCCTTCTCGTGGGTTTTCAGATCGAACAGCCCGATCGCGGAAAACAGATCCCGCAGCTTCGCAAAGCCATAATTTCGTGAATCGAACGAGGCTTGTTTAGAGATGTGGCTGCCCACGGCGCCAAGATGGGCCCAGCCCTCATCATCCGCCGCTGCCGCGACGGAATTGCGCAATAGGCTCACCAAACGGGTATCGCCCTTGAGTTCATTGGCGCTTTTCGGCGCCGACACCGGTTTGGAAACGGCTGGAGGCGACGGCTCCGGTTCCTTCGTTTTCGATTCGGCGCTCTTGTGCGGCAACATCGGTTCGGAACAACCGAGTTTTTCCAGGTAGAGAAAGCGTGAACAGGCGTTGACGAAAGGCATCGGCGTCTTCTCTTCGCCGAAACCGAATACCTTCAAGCCATTTGCCCGCAGACGCATCACCAGCGGTGTAAAGTCGGAATCGCTGGACACCAGGGCGATTCCTTCCAGATGTTTGGTATAGAGCATATCCATGGCGTCGATGATCATCGACGCGTCAGTGGCATTCTTGCCTTTGCTGTAGGCGAACTGCTGGATCGGCTGGATGGCGTATTGATGCAACACATCTTCCCATCCCTTGAGTTGGGGATTTTTCCAGTTGCCGTAAGCACGCCTGATATTGATCACTCCATACTTGGCCAGCTCGCCCAAAACCTCATCGATCTTGCCAGGCGGGCTATTGTCGGCGTCGATCAGGAGGGCAAGGCTGGTTTCAGTGCTCACAGGCAACCTCCCATGTCATCTTTCCAAGAAAGCGGCCGTGCTGCAGACACAACCGGGTGAATCCAGATCTTTATATTCCCCTTGCCCAATCAGAGTCTGAGGCCGTTCCAACCCCGAATGGGGTCGAGCTGAACGCGGCCTTGCAGGGAGGATTGATGGCCGATAGGGGACCAGGATAATACGTAATTATCTTTTATGATATGCGCTTTATATATCAACAAATCTGTTATCTGCTCGCCACAAGGCCACATCTGATTAGCGAGTCACCTCAGCCAACTTGGTAGTGTCCCAGGAAGTGGTGTAAGAAACTGAGTAGTTTGGTTCCCCTCGGGTGCCCCGCATGCGGGGCACCCGAGGGGCGCGATTGGGAGGTCATCGAAAACTCCGGTAAGGTATGGGTTACCA
>JBPOHE010000154.1:0-2125 GCA_052035915.1 Pseudomonadota bacterium | reverse complement strand
AAGGTGAATTCGCGGGCCGCCGGGCTTGATTGCGAAGTGTACTCGACAAATGAGCCTGGCCCATTGCCCCCTACTTTCACCTACAGATATCTGCCCAAAATCACCAAGAATCGGAGGAGGCTTCGGCCTTGCCTGCAACCCGTCCGGATCCGTGTAGCTCAGCGGGTTGTTCTCAACGTATGTGTAAGTATTGATGCCGCCATGTCATCGTCTACTTGGCTATTGGACCAGAGAAGGGCCCTGGGCATGGCCCTCGCCCCAGTTGGTGGTTGCTGTCCCAACGGACTCCAAACGAGTATGTCAGCCATGACTGATTCGAGACTTCGAAAAACGCTTCATACTCGCCTTTACAGTACACAACTACATCTTTCGTGAGCCCCGTCGTAGCTTCATCGCGTAAAAATTTCCAGCCTTGATCAGTCAGTTTTTTGTCATAGTAGCGCCTAAGTTCAGGAATTGAAAGTGACGACGAATAGTCGCCAGAGATGCCTGCAATGTGGCTCTTTGTGACCTGCTTCGGACCACCAACCATATGTGTTTTTTCTGGAGGAGCGACGGCGTTGAACTCCTCACTTAGTTGCGGCCCAACCAGCCTTCCGTCGCCTTCGCGACTCCGCTCCAGAAAAAAAACATATCCGGCAAGGATAACGGCAACGCCTATTACTACCGCTAACAACCACGGTCTTACTGGATACGGACTCGAAAGCTCAGGAATCTTGCTCACCATCCCCCCAAACCGGTTGCGCCCTGGTTGGTAGAACCTCCGCCAGGGTTTACGCTAAACCCAACCCCAATGCCCACTTGAGTCGCAGTACCCGAACCTGGCGACCAAGCAACACCACCGCCAATACCCAAATAGCCAGCCGCAACCCCCTCGCCAAAACCACCAATAAAGCCGTCGACATCTTGAGGAGTGACCCTGCAACGGTTCAACCGGCCAACCGAAACGCTTGCTCCTACCCCTGTCGGATTCGGCATTATGGAGCAACCACCCCAGAGCGCGTCTCCCCGAGGCGACCACCCGCCGGCAACGATATTTTTCGCAGTCGCACGCTGTGAGACTGTCGGGTCGTACACTGATGCTCATGACCGACACCCATGAGGCCGCGCCATGAGTTTGCATTTTCTGTTGAGAGCGGAAGCCCGTAGCCTGTCGCTGGTTCAGGTCCTGGCGTTGCGTGACAATGACGCATTCGCCCTGTTCCGGCGCCAGCGCTGGGGCGAGGGGGAAGACGTGGTGTGCCCGCACTGCGGTATGGCCCACCGGCACTACTTCCGCCCAGCCCGCAAGATTTGGCGCTGTGCGGGCTGCCGCGGGGATTTCTCGGTTACTTGCGGAACGATTTTCGCCTTCCACAAGCTGCCCCTGCGCTTGTACCTCGCAGCGGTCATCCTTTTCGTGAACGCGGTGAAGGCATTTCCGCCCTGCAGGTGGGCCGCGACCTCGGCGTGTCGCACAAGACCGCCTACGTTCTGCTGCACAAGAACCGCGAGAGCCTACTGGTGAACCGGGAGGAAGCGGCCTTGCAGGGGGAGATTCCCGTCGATGGGGCGTACGTGGGCAGCAAGGTTCGGCCGGCGAACCACAAGGAAGACCGAGTAGACCGGCGCCTGGCGGAGAATCAGGACCCGGACAGGCGCTGCATCGTGGTGATGCGGGAGGCGCACACCGAGGCAGAGGTAGCGGCCGGTAGCGCTGGGGCCAAGAAGACGCTCACGTTCGTCCAAGAGAATGAGAACCAGGCCGATATCGGCAAGCTGGCGTCGGCCTACATCGCCGCCGGTTCCGTCATTTGTGTCGACGAATCCCATGCGTATGACCGGCTGCCGGCCAAGTACGAGGTTCGCCGGGTGAATCACGGGAGGGAGTACCGCGCCGACGATGGCACGACCAACAACCTCGCCGAGTCGGTTTTCTCGCGCTTCCGTCGTTTCCAGATCGGCCAGATCCACAAGGTCGCTGCGAAGTACCTGGACAACTATGCCAACGAAATTGCATACCGGGAAGACACCCGGCGCTGGAGCAACGGGGAGATCTTCCGCGACATCGTGCGCAAGTGCGCCCATGCCCTGGTGAGTCGGGATTGGTGCGGCTACTGGCAGGGCAACCACCGCCAGGGGGAAA
>JBPOHE010000052.1:0-16271 GCA_052035915.1 Pseudomonadota bacterium | reverse complement strand
CGCCCTTCGCGCCTTCCCACCGCGCACATCAAAGCGGACAGTTTATGTGCTACTAAACCGGACAGATCTATTTGTTGCTAACACCCGGGCCGCCACCACGCCATCCTCCGACGCGATTCGTCGGTTTTGAAGAAAATCTCGGTCTGTTATACCGTTTCCGGAAAGATTTTGTGATCCAGATGCCTCCGAACATGGCTTGGCGCGAGGCTTTCGGTGGAAGCCCCGCCCAGCCAGCTAGATTGGGCACCCTGCCCGACATCTACTATAGACCGTGGGGCAACACTGCGTTATTGCCCAACCTACCCAACTAAGATTCGCCGCGCTTGAGGCATATCGATGCTGAGTTTCCGCTACGCTCCAACCCAGCCTACGTCCTACTACGTCCTACGTCCGCTCCCTCAACGAAAGAGGTTTTTCATCAGGCGGTCCACCTGGGGCTCGATGACGGCCTTGCGCACCACGGTCTCGGCGGTGCCTTTCGCGCTCGAAGGGACTTGAGGGGTATTGCTGACTGTTGGCGTGGCCGATCTGGGGGTGAGGGTGGCCAGGGGTGTCAGGCGGGCGGTGAGGGTACGGGTCTCGCCAGCGGTGAGGACGAGGCTTTCCTCATGGGGCTGGTGATCGGGCTTTTCCACCCGGACGCGATGTTCCCCGGCCGGCAGCTCGGCCTCGACCTTGGTCGGTCCATAGTCCTTGCCGTCGATGAAGACGCGGTCGCCGGAGACGTTCGACCGCACCTTCAGCCTGGCCTGGCCCTGGGTTTCGGGGACCAGGGCGACCTGGGTCTGGGTCCAGCGATCTGGCTCGATGATCAAGGTGCGCTGCTCGGTGCGATGGCCCGGTGCTTTCAAGGTCACTTCGGTATTTCCCACCGGCAGGTTGGCCAGGTTGATGGGTTGTCCGGGTCCTCCACGTCCCAAGGGTTGACCCTTGAGGCTCACCTCGGTATCCGGGGCGTTGACCAGGAGCTGGAGGTGGCCGAAGGCCGCCGTGGCTGGGGGCGGCGGTGGTGGGGGCAGACTGGCGGTGGTGGTTGGGGCGGTCGGCTGTAGGAAGTAGAAGTTGCCGAGGATCACGCCCTCCTGCCAGGGGGTCTGGTGGCCGGAAGAGGTCTCGTGTACCCGCAGGGCGGTCTGTTTGAACACCTGTTCCGCGCTGAGACCGGGTTCCCTCAGGGTTTGCAGCAACTGGGAGGTGAAGAGGCCGTTGCGCTCCGCGCCATCGCTCGCCACCTTGCCGGGCTCGGTGGCGTAGAGCACCAGGGTGCCGCTGGAGGGTCGCATCTCGGCCAGGCCACGGGAAACGCTGCGGAAGCCGCGGGAGAAGGGATTGTTGCGGCAGGCGTCGAGGATCACCAGATTGGTGCCGTTCTTCGCCCGCATCATGCCATCGAGCAATCGACCGGCATTGACGGCCTCGTATTCGACGTCGGATTCGCGGCGGATGTCGGCGTTGATCGGCAGCAGGTAGTTCTGCCGGTCCAGTTCGAGGCCATGACCGGCGTAGTAGAACAAGCCGACGCTGCCCTCCTGGGCGTAGAGCCGGTCGGTGAAGTCACGGATGGCGTCCTTCATGCGGCGCAGATCCGCGTCCAACAGGGTGGTGACCTTGAAGCCAAGCTCCTTGAGCCTGGCTCCCATGTCCGTGGCATCGTTGACCGGATTGGCGAGGCGGCCTTCCTTGTAATTGGCGTTGCCGATGACGAGGGCGATGCGCTGGATGGAAGCCCCTGGTTCGGGCGACCCAGGGGCCGCCGCCAGCAGGCCGCTCAGGAAAAGCAGCCCGAGCACAATGAGTTTGCCAACGCACCCTTTCATCTTCGATCGTCAACCCGATTGAGTCTCTCTTCTGCTTTGATTGTAGGTCAGCGAGGCGTTAAGAAAAGCCTGACGGCTGTCGCCTATTTCGACCTGGATGTCACTAGGCCGTTCCCGGGCCAAGGTCCTGTGATCCGGTTTTTTTGTTCTCTGATGGAGAACAATTGCCATGGAAACGAGTCATTGTTCTTGAAATAAGAACGAAAAATGGCCGTTTTGCGTCGATGCCCGGCAGAAAATTCAGAATGAGCCTGACTGGCCGCTCACCACCTATCAGTTTTGGCGCGAAAGGTTTCCCAAGCCTCTTCCCCGTTGGAAAAGGATGGAGAAGGGGCATTTTCTGGCCTGAAGCCCTGCGGCCAGGATGGCTTCGTCAGAGATTTCGCCGCTGTGAACCCCCCTCTATCCCCCCTTATCAAGGGGGAAAACAAACTGATAGGTGGCAAGGGACTGGCCGCTCGTCCGAACCGAGGATGATGAGGCTGCGGTATACTGACTTTTTCCCCGACTTTCCCAGGTTTCTGAGTATGGACAGGCTCTATCAAGTGGCCCGAGGCTTCGCGGCCCAGGCCCCGGCGGCGGATTTTTGGTCGCTCCGACTGGTGCGCGAGCGGAGCGAACACATCGAGGTGCGTCAGGACGTCCTCGAACCCGTGCATTCCGGATGGTCTTTCGGCGCCATGATCACCCTGGCGAGCGGTGGCGGTCTCGGCTATGGGGCCACATCGGATCTGACGCCTTCCGGTCTGACTCGGGCGGCCAGCCGCGCCCTGACCTGGGCCAAGGCCAGCGCCGGTCGCCACCTGATCGATCCCGCCTGGTTGCCCAGACCCAGGGGTTTCCATGAGGATTTCCGCCTCCCGCCTCGGCCCTGGGCCAGCACCCCGCTGGCCGACAAGATCGGGATGTTGCAGGCCGCCTCCCAGAGGCTGTGTCTCGATGAACGTATCCTGGACTGGTCGGCCTTTCTTTCCCATCGCCACTGGCAGTCCCTGCTGGTCACCAGCGATGGGGCGGAGATCGCCCAGGACTACGAATACATCCATCCCGGGCTGATGGCGGTCGCCAATGAGGGGGTGCAGACCCAGAGACGCACTGGCGGCGGCGCCGATCGGCCGCGTCGGGGCGGGCTGGAGCAGCTCGCGGCGCTCGGTTTTCCTGGAGAGGTGGAGGTCGTCGCCGAGGAGGCCCTGAAGTTATTGGAGGCCCCCGAATGCCCGCAAGGGAGGATGGATTTGCTCCTACTGCCTGGACAGATGGCCTTGCAGATCCATGAGAGTATCGGCCATCCCCTTGAACTGGACCGCATTCTCGGCGATGAGCGCAATTTCGCCGGGACCAGTTTCGTCACCCTGGAGATGTTCGGTAACTATCGTTACGGCTCGGATCTGCTCAATATCCGTTTCGCCCCGGACATCCCGGAAGAGGTCGCCAGTTATGGCTTCGATGACGAGGGTTCCGCCGCCGAGCCGGGCTATCTCATCCGCCACGGTATTCTCGAACGCCCCCTCGGCTCGGCCTTGTCCCAGGCCCGTTGCGGTCTGCCGGGGGTGGCCAATGCCAGGGCCGATGGCTGGCAACGCCCTCCCATCGACCGCATGGCCAATCTGAATCTGGAACCGGGGAATGGCTCCCTCGAGGATCTGATCGCCGGCGTGGAACGAGGGGTGCTGATGGACACCAATCGCTCCTGGTCCATCGACGACAGCCGCAACAAGTTCCAATTCGGCTGCGAATACGGCCGTCTGATCCAGGATGGCGAATTGCGCGGGCTGGTCCGCAATCCCAATTACCGCGGCATCTCCGCCTCCTTCTGGCGTAGTCTCGATGGGGTCGGGGGTCCGGAGACCCATCTGGTGGCCGGGGTGGAGACCTGCGGCAAAGGCGAGCCAAATCAACTCATCGCCGTTGGCCATGCCAGCCCGGCCTGTCGTTTCCGTGAGGTGGACGTTTTTGGGGGAGGGGACTGATGCAAAGCTATTTCTACGACCTTTTCCAACGACTCTGCCGGAGACTTCAGGGCGATGAGGTGCTGCTCGCCCGTCTCTTCGGCGAGACCTCCGACTTTGTGCGACTCAACCACAACCAGGTGAGGCAGGCGGGTCAGGTCGAACAGATCCGGATCGAGTTGAATCTCATCCTCGGACAGAAACAGGCCACGGCCGGTACCGATCTGAGTCTGACCATGGCGATGGATCTCGAGCGGCTCGAAGGCCGGCTGCTGGAGTTGCGGGACCAGCTCGGGTTTCTGCCCGAGGACCCCTATCTGAATTATGCGACCCAGGTCCGTGGCAGCGAGCAATGGCCGAGGTCCGAACTCCCTGAAACCCAATCCATGACGGCGGAGTTGATGCGCTTGGGGGAGGGTCTGGATTTGGTGGGACTGGTAGCCGCCGGGTCACTGGAGCAGGGATTCGCCAACTCCCTGGGCCAATACAACTGGCACAGCAGCCGCAGCTTCAACCTGGATTGGAGTTGTCACCTCCAGGCCGACAAGGCGGTCAAGACCAATTATGCCGGTACCCTGTGGGACAGCGGGGAGGTGGCGCGCCGAATCGAGGATATGCGCCAGCAACTGGCGGTGTTGGAACAGACCCCGGTGACCATCTCACCGGGCCGCTATCGGGTCTATCTCGCCCCCAGCGCCATGGAAGAGATCATGACCCTGCTGGCCTGGGGCGGTTTCGGACTCGACAGCCTGCGCACCGCCGAGACCCCCTTGTTGCGCATGACCAAGGAAGGCAAACGGCTGCACCCGTCCGTGACTCTGGTTGAGGCCAATGACGTCGGTTTGGTGCCGGGATTTACCGGCGAGGGGTTCATCAAACCCGGGCGCATCGACCTGATCCGGCAAGGGGCCTTCGGCTCCTGTCTGACCGATGCCCGGAGCGCGAAAAAATATGGCGCCGAGGTCAACGCGGACGAGGAAACCCCCCAATCCCTGGAGATGGCCGCCGGGGATCTGCCACGGGCGGAGGTATTGCGTGAACTCGGCGATGGTCTCTTCATCAACCATCTCTGGTACGGCAATTTCTCCGATCGCAACGACTGCCGTATCACCGGGATGACGCGGTTCGCCTGTTTCCTGGTAGAACAAGGGGCTATCAAGGCGCCGCTGAATGTGATGCGTTTCGATGATTCCATCTATCATCTGCTCGGCGATCGTCTGCTGGGACTCACCCGGGAACGGGATCTGATCTACTCTACCGATACCTATGAGGGGCGCTCCAATCAGGGCCTACGCTTACCCGGGGCGCTGATAGAAGGGATGAAGTTCACCTTATGAGCCATCTCGGCTTGAAGCGGCGATCGGCTTGGCTATTTTAAGAAATATACGGGAATCAATGGAGAACGCGCGTGAAGCTTGAGACCTTGTCGATCTGTTTGTTATTCCCGCTGGCCTTCGAGGCGAGTGCGGCGGATCTGGCCCGGCGCTTGCCCGACGGCAGCTATACCACTCAATCGGGAAAAACCCTCACGCCCACCCAGGATGGGAGTTTCAACACCTCCAGCGGCAAAAGGTTTCAGTTAATGCCGGACGGGAGTTATCAGTTCAGCGATGGAACCCTGCTCAAGTTATTGCCGGATGGGAGTTTTTCCACCTCCAAAGGGGTGGTCTACCGCAAACTCGCCGATGGGAGTTTCATCGGCACCAATGGTCGCTTCATCAAGCTGCTGCCCGACGGCAGTTATTCCTGGTAGGGGCCGGGGATTCGCTTGTTCTTGATCCCCTCCCAGGCGGCCAAGGCCTCTGTCCGCGATGCCGCCACATCGACGATGGGCGAGGGGTAATCCTTCCCGATTTTGATTCCAGCCCCTTGCCGCGCCTCTTCCGGGGCCAACCAGGGGCGGTGAATCCATTTCGTCGGCATTTCGGCCAGTTCTGGAAGCCATAGGCGCACATACCGACCCTCGGGATCGAAACGCTCTCCTTGCAAGACCGGATTGAAGAGGCGGAAATAGGGGGCGGCATCGGCCCCGCAGCCGGCGCTCCACTGCCAGCCGAGACTGTTGTTGGCCAGGTCCGCATCCACCAATGTGTCCCAAAACCAGCGCGCCCCTTCCAACCAATGGATCTGGAGGTTTTTGCTCAGAAAGGAGGCGACGATCATCCGCACCCGGTTGTGCATCCACCCCCGTTGCCAGAGTTCCCGCATCCCGGCGTCGATCAGGGGGATACCCGTGCGCCCCTGTTGCCAGGCCGAGAGAAAGGCTTCTTTCTCCTTTCGCCAGGGATAGAGGTTGAAGCGCTGATCGAGGGGGCGCTCCACCGTATGGGGGAAGTGATAGAGAAGGTGGTAGGCGAAGTCACGCCAGCCGAGCTGTCGCTGGTAGTCCGCCCCGTCCTGACCGGAAGCGCGAATGGCCTGAATCACCTGGCGGGGACCGATCTCACCGCAACAGAGATGGGGCGAAAGCCGGGAGGTTCCCGCTCGATCCGGTCGGTCCCGTTGGGAGCCGTAGTCCGCCAGCCCCTGGCCGATGAAGTCGCGGCAGGCCGTCAGGGCCCCCGCCTCGCCGGGTCGCCAGTAGGGATAAAAACCCTGGTCCCAGGCCGGTCTGGGCAAGAGCCCGAAGGCTTCGAGTGGCAGGCCGCGGTCATTGGGCCGCGCCGGTGGTGGGGGGAGCGAATCCGGCGCGGGGAGGGGAGGGGACAGGGCCGCCAGCCTGGGCTGTAAGGCCTTCCAGAAGGGGGTGAAGACCCGGTAAGGGCTGCCGTCGGCCTTGTGTATCTCCCAGGGTTCCAGCAACAGCGAGGCATTAAAACTTTTCGCTTCTATCCCGATGGCCTGGAGCCTCGTCTTGAGCGCCTTGTCGCGCTCGATCTGGAACGGGGCATAGCGGCGATTCCAGTAGACCGCTTGACAACCCGCTGATGCGCACAAGCCCGGGATGATTTCCAGCGGATCACCCCGCATCACCAACAAGCTGTTGCCGAGGTGGCGTAGAGCCCGATCCAGGGCGTTCAGGCTGTGATGGAGCCAACTGCGTGCCGCCGCCCCGAGCGGCCAGGGCAGGTCGTCTTCGAGGATATAGAGTGGGAGGAGGGTTTCGCTCCCCGCTACGGCGGCCAGGAGCGCCGGATTGTCGGTGAGACGCAGGTCGGAGCGGAACCAGATGATTCCGCCGCTCATGGGAGGACGATCATCAAAGGGAAAATTCGATCAGAGACCCAGGGGCTTGACGGCCTCTTGCAGCCAACTTTGGTCGCTTTTCCAGTCGAAGGCCGGATTGTCGACATAGAGTTCGATCTCGTTGGCATCCGGGTCGCGCAGATAGAGGCTGTAGCTGATGCTGTGATCCGCCATGCCTTCGATCGGGAAGCTCTGTTCAGCCGCCCTTTGTTTGGCGGCCCGCAGATCCTCGAGGGTTTCCCCCACCTTCCAGCCGATGTGATACAGCCCCACCCGCCGTCCGATCAAGGGACCCGGGGCTTCGCCGACCTGGATCAGCAAGAGTTCGTGGTGATTCCGCCCTCCGGTCAGGGCTACCGCCCGCCCGCCGAACAGCCGGCCAACTACCGTCAGACCCACGACATCGCAATAAAATTTCAACGAGCGGTCAAGCTCACGGACATACAACACTACATGGCCCAGTTCTGTCATGGCCTCCAAGGTCCTGTGGCGATCGAAAGGGATTTTTATTGTGCACCGAATGGGCCGAGGTGCAACCGGGGAATACGGTCGGTAGCGATGGCGATTACTTGCCGGGCGGAAGTGGCCTGAAGGCTTGCGATCCATTCCGAGTTCGAGCTGGATCTCGATGGGCGGCTCCCGGGCCTGGGGTATCCGGGTTGGATTTTTGTTCTTTAGAAGAGAACAATTGATCTTATGCATGAGATATTGTTCTCATTAAGAGAACATAAAATGGCCGTTTCCGGCCGAGGCCCGGTGGCTGTCGATTGAGGAGGCCGAGTAGTCCCGCCACGCCGAGCCGATCGGCGTCCGTATCGGCCAGGCGTTCGGCTGTCAAAAAGTCGAAACAAAAGAGTAAGAAAACCGTAGTCTCGGTGAAAACAAGCTGTCATGAAAAATCAATAATTTTCCAAGGACGTAACGGTGTCCACCAAGCCGATGGAACGGCCATCCCTGGAGTTTTCCTTACTTACACATCGAGGAGTCGCGCATGCGCACCAATCAGCTTTCCACCCTGTTGTTCGCCCTCTCCGCCACCTTGGTAGGCACATCCCTTCAAGCGCAGGAGCGGGTCGTGATCCAAAACAAGGGTTCGGATACCCTGGTCAATGCCGCCCAGAGTTGGGCCGAGGCCTATGGCAAGATCAAGCCGAATGTCGCTATCGCCGTCACCGGTGGCGGTTCGGGCACCGGAGTTGCGGCTATGATCGCCGGCACTGTGGATATCGCCAACTCCAGCCGGCCGATGTCGGAAAAAGAGATCAAACAGGCCCAGGAGCATGGTCAGCAGCCCATGGAGCATATCGTTGGCTTTGACGCCCTGGCGGTCTATCTCAATGCCGCCAACCCGCTGAAGGAGATCACCAAGGAACAGTTGGCTCAGATCTATGGCCGTGACGGTACTATCGTCAACTGGTCGGATCTCGGGGTCACGGTCCCCGGTTGCCAGGATGGGAAGATGGTGCTGGTCAGCCGGCAGAACAACTCCGGCACTTATGCTTATTTCAAGGAGCATGTGATCGGTGAGAAGGGTAAGTTCCGCCAGGGGACCCTCGACATGCACGGTTCCAAGGATGTAGTGGATCTGGTGGAGAAGACCCCCTGCGCCATCGGCTACAGCGGCCTGGGTTATACCACCACCCATGTGAAGATGCCCTGTGTGTCCGACAAGGCCGGTGCCGCCTGCGTGATGCCCTCGATGAAGACGGCCATGGATCGCAGCTATCCCATCGCCCGTCCCTTGTTCATGTACACCAACGGCGAGCCCAAGGGCGAGGTCAAGGCCTATCTCGATTGGATCAAGTCCGATGCGGGTCAGTGCATCCTGGTCGAACAAGGCTATGCGCCCTTGCGCGACGTCAAATGTAAGTAATCCTCGACCGATCGGAAAAGGGGCCTGGTCGCCTGAGCGGCCCAGGCCGGAGAGTATGTTATTGCGTCGGAATACACCATGACCCATCTCGAAACCCGCATGGAAAAAGACCTTGAGCGGATCCGCGATCTGGTTCGCGATCTGGCGGCCAAAAGCGAGATCGCTGTGCAGGACGCCCTGCAGGCACTGCAAACCGGTGATCACCAAGTCGCCTATGCCACTATCCTGAACGATCACCCCATCAATCGGGTGATGCGCCGGATCGATCATCTGTGCCATACCTTCATCGCCGTCCATCTCCCCAGCGCCGGACCGCTCCGGCTGTTGTCCTCCATCATCCGCGTGAACATCGAGCTGGAGCGTATCGGCGACTATGCCGTCACCATCTGCCGTGAGGCGGTGCAACTCTCCAAACCCCCTGGCGGGCGTCTGGCCAGGGAAATCGAACGGGTGGCCGGCGGCACCCTGCTCATGCTGCGCCAGTCGATCGCGGCCTTCAACGAGCTCAATGCGGAAAAGGCCCGCAGCACCATGGGTATGGGGGACCAGATCGAGGCCAGCATGGACGCGGTCTACGAAGAGTTGATGCAGAACAGCGGGCAGCAGGCTATCAAGGATCTGCTCGCCATCTTCGTGGTCTTCACCCAGCTCAAGCGGGTGGCGGATCAGTCGAAGAATCTCTGCGAAGAAACGGTGTTCGCCGTCACCGGCGAGCAGAAGGCGGATAAGGTGTTCAACATCCTCTTTGTCGACGAGGACAACAGCCTGTTCAGCCAGATGGCGGTGGCCATCGCCCGCAACTCCTATCCCAAGAGCGGACGCTATGGCTGTGCCGGTCGTGTCCCGGCGGCGACGCTGAATCCGTCCCTGGTGCAATTCCTGGAGCAGCGTGGCATCGACACCTGGGGAATCCGCCCTGCGGCACTCAACCTCACCCATGGTGAACTCGCCGCCAAACACCTGATCATCAGCCTGCAAGGCCCGGTGCGAGGATACTTCCAGGAGATCCCCTTCCATACCTCGGCACTGGAGTGGAATCTGGGCACCCCCTCGGCCAATCCCTCCGAGGTGGAGATGGAGGATATTTATCGTCAACTGGCCTCGCGCATCAGTGATCTGATGGAGTTGCTGCGCGGCGAGAACGCGACCTGAAGCGGCTGGAGAATGAAGATGCAGCCGCCTTCCGCGTTGGATTTCGATCGCCGCACCCTGGACTGGTATATCGACAAATCGGTCCAGATACTGGTCTTCATCGGCGGTATCTCCGCCATCCTGTTTTTGCTTTTCATCCTCTATTTCATCACCAAGGAAGGCTTCGGCTTCATGGTGCATAAGCTGTCCTTCAAGGAGTTCTTTCTCTCGCCCTACTGGTACCCAGCGGAAGAGGAGGCCCCGGAGTACGGCATCCTGGCCCTGATCGCCGGCACCGCCGCGGTGACCGGGCTCGCCATGCTGGTGGCTATCCCCTTCTCGCTCGGAGCGGCGATCTATATCGGCGAGTTCGCTACCGGGAAGACCAGGGAGTACCTCAAAGTGCTGGTGGAATTGCTGGCCGCCATCCCCTCGGTGGTCTGGGGTTTTATCGGGCTCTCCATCCTAAACCCCTTGATCATCAAGATCTTCCAGGTTCCGGTCGGGCTCAATGTGCTCAACTCGGGCATCATCCTGGGACTGATGGCCGCCCCCATCATGACCTCCATCGCCGAGGATGCTCTCAAGGCGGTGCCGGATCGTTACCGTGAGGCGGCTGAAGCCCTGGGCGCCACCCGCTGGCAGGTCATCACCAAGACGGTGCTGCCGGCGGCGAAAAACGGACTCCTTGGCGCCGTGCTGCTCGGCGTGGGTCGCGGCTTCGGCGAGACCATGGCGGTGCTCATGGCCTCCGGGCATGCGGTCAACATCCCGACCAGCGTCTTCGACTCGGTACGGGCGCTGACCGCCACCGTGGCCGCGGAGTTGGGCGAGGCCCCGGTCGGCTCGGATCACTATCAGGTGTTGTTCGTGATCTGCGTCTTCCTGTTCCTGATCACCTTTCTGATCAACCTCGCCGCGGATCTCATCGTGCGCGGCGTACGTAAGGGGTAAGTCGTCATGTCCAACGCCACCGCGAGCCAAATCCGCGACGTTTCGGCGGCGCTCTTCACCGAAACCGGACTCAACCAGCGCAACAAACGTATCCAGGAATTGTTCCGTATCATCTTTCTAGGGATGACCCTGCTCCTCATCCTGCCCGTGGCCGCTATCCTGATTACCCTGGTGTATAAAGGTGGGAGCATCATCTCCATCAACTTCCTCTTCACCGATCCGGTGAAGGGGATGACCGCCGGCGGCATTTTCCCGGCCCTGCTCGGTACCATCTGGTTGGTTCTGGTAGCCTTGCTGGCCTCGGTGCCCCTGGGGGTGGCAGCCGCCATCTACCTGAGCGAATACGCCCCGGACAACTGGATGACCCGTACCATCAATCTGGCCATCGTCAACTTGGCCGGGGTTCCCTCCATCGTCCACGCCCTGTTCGGTGTCGGGGCCTTCGTCATCGCCTTCCGCTTCGGCACCAGCATCCTCTCCGCCAGTCTCACCCTGGGGATCATGACCCTGCCAGTGGTCATCGTCTCCTCCCGGGAATCCCTGCAAGCCGTGCCCCTGGCCTTCCGGGAAGCCTGCTGGAACATGGGGGCGACCCGCTGGCAGACCATCCGCCACGTGGTGCTCCCCAATGCCCTCAGCGGCATCCTCACGGGTATCATCCTCCAGGTGTCGCGGACGGTGGGCGAGACCGCCCCCATCATGTTCACCGGTGCCGCTTTCTTCCTGCCCTTTCTACCCCAGAGCGTCTTCGATCAGACCATGGCCTTGGCGCTGCATCTCTTTGTGGTCGCCACCCAGGTGCCGGGTGTGCCCGAGGCCCTGCCCTATGGGGTGGCGCTGGTCCTGATCGCGGTGGTGCTGATCCTCAACAGTCTCGCCATCGCCTTCCGTATGTATCTGCGAGGCAAGAAGAAATGGTAATGCAGTCGAGCGCCGCCCAGAGCGGCCTGGGGACGATCCCGAAACTGTCCGTAAACGGTCTTTCGATCTATTACGGCAAGACACCGGCCTTGCGGGATGTCAGCCTTCAGGTGCGGGAGCATGAGATCTTCGCCATCATCGGCCCCGCCAACTCCGGCAAGACCTCTTTTCTGAAGGCCCTGAATCGGATGGACATGTTCAACACCAACATGAGGGTCGAAGGGAGTGTCCAGTTCAACGGTCGCAACATCCATCAACTCTCCAATGTCTATGCCCTGCGCAGCCGCATCGGCGTGGTTTTCCCACTGCCGGTGGGTCTACCCATGACCATCTATGACAATGTGTCCTTGTCTCCCCGGCTGCGGGGAATCAAGGACAAGCGGGAGCTGGACATCATCGTCGAACGCTGCCTGAAGCGCGCCGCCCTCTGGGACGAGGTCAAGGATCGCTTGGGTTCCCTGGGAAGCATGTTGTCCGGCGGCCAGCAACAACGTCTTACCATCGCCCGGGCGCTGTCCCAGGAGCCGGATCTCTTGATGCTGGACGAGTTCTCCATCGCCGTCGATCCGGTCACCACCATGCGCATCGAGGATGTGCTCAAGGAGTTGCGCCAGGACATGACCATTATCCTGGTCACCAATCTGGTGCAACAGGCGCGTCGCCTCTCCGACCGCACCGCCTTCTTCCTCATGGGGGAATGTGTCGAGATCGGGGATACCGACGCGCTTTTCACTGGCAAGGCCAAGGATCAACGCACCACGGACTATATCGAGGGCCGCTTCGGCTGAGGTCCTGATTCTCGATCTCGCGCCCTTGCCGAGGGCGCGGGAGGCCACCGACCGAACGCCGATACACTTTGTCGCCTTACTGGGATACGCCATGCAAGCTACCGCCGTCGCTATCAGCCCAAGCCACCCCGAGATCCATGCCATTCGGACGCGCCAGCTCAACCTTTGGTACGGAACCTTCCAAGCCCTATTCAACGTCGATCTGGATATCCGTCAGGGCTTCATCACCTCCATGATCGGCCCCTCCGGGTGCGGTAAGTCCACCGTGTTGCGTAGCGTCAATCGCATCAACGAGCGCCTGGGCTATGTACGCATCGAGGGTACCATCGACGTACTCGACAAGAATATCTATGACCCGGATGTCGAATTGGTGCAGGTGAGGAAACAGATCGGCATGGTCTTTCAGCGTCCCAACCCCTTGCCGATTCCCATCCGCGACAATGTCCTCTTCGGCCATCGCCTCCACACCCAGGGGAAAAGAACCAGCCGCGCCGATGAGGAAGTCATCCTCGAACAGGCCCTGCGCCAGGTGCTGCTCTGGGATCAGGTGAAGGACAGACTGGATCGCAAGGGCACCGAACTCTCCCTGGAGGAGCAACAGAAGCTCTGTATCGCCCGGTTGCTGCCGGTGAAACCCAGCGTGCTGCTCATGGACGAGCCCTGTTCCGCCCTGGACCCGCGCGGTACCGCCGCCGTGGAGGAACTGATCTGGGAACTCCGTGGCCAATACACCATCCTCATCGTCACCCACAACATGGCCCAGGCCAGACGCGCCAGCGAGGAATGCATTTTCATGCTTATGGGCCGGGTGGTGGAACATGCCCCCACGGAGCAGGTGTTCGTGACGCCGAAACACAAAGAAACCGCGGACTACATCGAAGGCCGCTACGGTTAGGAAGACGCCGGATCACCGGGGGTATTGGTTTTTCGACTGGATGAGACCTTTCCGGGAGGCGGCGCCTCGTTTCAATCTGAGTTGTGCCGCGAGCCGGCACAGGGTAGGGGTCCCGGGACCCTCTATGACAAACCCCCGACGGACGGCTCACCCCGTTGAGAGTCCGGGCGACTCGAGCCGGAGCGTTCATTCACCCCGGCTTGACAGCCGTACATCAAGGACTTATCGTGCTTCCGCTTTACCGCCGCCCGGTCTTCTCTGTCCAGGACGAGGCCCAGGATGACGGCGGTGAGTCCTGAGAACGCTTCAATGGCGAACCGCGTCGGTCCCCGCGCAACGACAAGCTGTGAACCCCGCCAGGCCCGGAAGGGAGCAGCGGCAGCAGTGACATCGGGTGCCGTGGTGTGGCTGGCGCGGAACGCCACCCTCCTGATCCCTGCTTCGTTTTTCTCGAGGAGATTCCCTCCCGTCCCCGAGGGGGAGCGGCGGTTTCCATGGGGCTGGGTACCCGACAAACGTGCCCTGACAGCTTCTTGGAAACCCTAACTTGCGAGCCACGGGCTAATGCAGGAGGTTGAACATCCGCGAGCGATATTTTGACACTATCTCACCATTGGTTCCCAACATATCGAACACCGCCAGCATGGATTTGCGGGCGCCGTCGCCGCCGAAATTTCGATCCTTCGCCAGCAGCTTCAGCAAGGTTTCCAGCGCGGACTGATGATCACCCGCCAGGGCCTGCTGGGCCGCCAGTTGATAGAGAGCGGTCGAATCGTTGGGAGTGACCTCGATGCGGGTCGCGAGTTCGTTGGCCGGTGGGGCACCCTGGGCGATGCGGGCAAAATGGATCAGCGCCTTGAGTCTGGCGGCCTGGGGGGTCGGCGAGCGATCAAAAGATAATTCCTCCAGCACAGATTCCCCCGCATCCAGATTGCCCAGTTCGATCTGCATCTCGGCATAACTGGTGCGGGCGCGCTCATTGCCCGGATCTTCCCTGAATGCCTGTTCGATCAGCTTCCAAGCCTCCTCCCGCTGACCGATGGCCTTGAGGCGTTCCGCCCGTTGCAGCCATTGGTCCGAGCCTCGGGGCAGATACTTGTCGAGGAAACCGCGGATATTGGCCTCTGGTAGGGCGCCCATGAATTGGTCGAGGGGCTGGCCGTCCCTGAACAGCATCACCGTCGGAATGCTACGGATACTGAACTGGGTGGCCAGTTCGGGTTGTTCTTCGGTGTTGACCTTGGCCAGTAGGAACTTACCGCCATATTCCTCCGCCACCTTGGCCAGGATGGGCATGAGCAGGCGACAGGGGGCACACCATGAGGCCCAGAAATCCACCAATACCGGTTGTCGGTGGGATCCTTCTATCACCTCGTTGATAAAATTTTCTTTGGTGGCCTCGAAAACGAACCTGGATTCAGTCATGGCTGGACTCCGAAACAACGACTCAATCGGCGGCTAATGCCGGGGCGCAGAAGATATCAGGATTCAGGTTGAAAATAGCCCAATCACCCATATTCAACAGGCGAATTTCGTCTTGGAAGGGGTAGGCCGAATGAACACCCAAAATATCATGCATCTCGTTTGTCCCCACTGCGGTAGCCTGAATCGTCTGCCTGAAGACCGGCGCGGGGCCGGCCCCAACTGTGGTAACTGTCATCAGCCCTTGTTCCAGGGGCATCCCCTGGCCTTGGATACAGCCGGTTTTGCGCGCCATCGGCAATACAGCGATATCCCACTGTTGGTGGATTTCTGGGCCTCCTGGTGTGCGCCTTGCCGAATGATGGCACCGGCCTTTGAGGAGGCGGCCAGGCAATTGGAACCCGAAGTGCGGCTGGCCAAAGTGAATACGGAGGAAGCCAGGGACCTGGCCATCAATCTGGGGATTCGCGGCATTCCCACGCTGGTGCTCTTCGTCCGCGGTCAGGAAGTGGCGCGGACCGCCGGGGCCATGGAGGCCCGTTCCATTGTCGCCTGGGTGCGTCAGCACCTCTGATTCGCTGGGAAACCTCCCCCCGGCGAATCCCGGTCGGGGGGATGTGGATGGCCAGACCAGATCCATAGCGGAACCATGATTCAGAGTCGGGAGACCTATCGGGGCGAGGGATGGAGGTTCTCGCTTTATTCGCGCCGGATCCGGCCAAGACCTGAGGGCAAGTCCGGGTGATGGAGCCTTGTGCTTAGTCGCCGCGATAGTCTTTATGACAGGCCTTGCAGGCGGCGCCCATCTCGTTGGCGGCGGTTTCCAATTTGGTCTTGTCGCCGGATTCCGCCGCTTTTACCAGATCGGCGGCCTTGACCGCGGCATTTTTCGCCACCTTCTCGAATGCGGCCCAATTGGTCCAGATCTCAGGCTTGGCCTCGGAATGACCCACCTTGGAGCCTTCAGGGAACAGGGCCGGGAGATTCTGGGTGATCTTCTCGATCTTCTTCGCCGGTTCCAGGGCCGTGGCCGGCTTGTCGGCCTTCAGGGCCTTCTTGATGGCGGACATTTCATCCTTCAAGGATTCCATGGCCTTTTCGCGTTCTTTGTAGGCCTGTTTGGCCTCGCCAGCCTTGACCAGACTTGGCACACTCATCGCCAGGCAAGGGATGATCCAGAGAGAGCGACGGATGAAAGGGAACAGCATCATGACCTCCTGCAGATAGAACAACATTTCGTGGCGGACGAGGGATACCCTTCCGCTGAGCGCCGGGGCGTCCGCGGCTATTATAAGTTGTGCTGGATATCCGGCCTACTCGTATAGGGGTAAGATG
>JBPOHE010000171.1:0-5296 GCA_052035915.1 Pseudomonadota bacterium | reverse complement strand
GTGTTTCTGTTGCTTGTCGTGTTTCTGTTGCTGGTCCTGTTTCTGTTGCTGGTCCTGTTTCTGTTGCTGGTCCTGTTTCTGTTGCTGGTCCTGTTTCTGTTGCTGATCCTGCTTCTGCTGGGACTCTTTCTCGCGCTTGTGTTCCTCGGCCTTCCGTCGCTCCTCCTCTTCCTTACGCCGCTGCTCTTCTTCCACCTTGGCCAGCATCATCTTGGCGAGGGCCAGATTATGCCGGGCATCCTCGGCGAAGGGGTCCTCCTTCAACACGGATTCATAGGCCTCGACCGCGTTCTCGTAACTGCCGAGACGGAAGCGGGCATTCCCCAGGTTGTAGAGGGCGTCGAGGCGTACATCCTCGCGCTTCACCTGGCTGAAGCTCTGGGCGGCGCTTTGGTAGTCGCCGTTACGATACTGGGCCACCCCCCGCCGGTAGTGATCCTCGAAGGTATTGGCCGCTTCCGCATATTTTCCGTCCGCGAAAAAATCCCGGGCCTCTTGTTCCGAGGTCCGGAACCATGAAGCCTGGGCCTCCCCGAGAGAAGATCCGAGACAGAGCGCGAGGGCCAAGCCAGCGCGGGACGAAAGGAAAAAGGTTTTCATTTCAGCAGGGTACGACGAAACATCGGCAGCATCAGTGCCAGGAGTGGGATCAAGGCCAAGTAAAAACGCTCGTTCCAGACCCGGGTCACCTCTTCGCCAGCAGGCTGGACGACCGCGGCCTCTTGGGCCACGGCCAGGATCTTGTCCGTATCCTTGGCCGTAAAGTCCGCCCGCAGATAGAGACCTTTCCCCGCCTCGGCGAGACGTTGTAACTGGTTCTCGTCGAGCTTGGACTCGATGGGACGACGCTGACGGTCGACCATAAAGGATCCATCCGCCGCCGGCACCTGGCCGCCGACGGGGGTGCCCACCCCCATGATGATGAGACGTATGCCCTTGATGGGAAGTTCTCGCATCCTGTTCTCCAGATCGATCTCGTCGAAATCGCCGTCGGTGATGAGGAGGATGGTCTTCGGGCTGTCGGCTGGTTGCGCCGCCAGGAGTTGTTGGGCCCGTTGCAGGGCCGAGGACAAGCGGCTGCCCTGCAAGCGGACCAGATCCGTCGAGAGGGAGGGCAGAGCATTGCTGATGGTCTGGGTGTCTTCGGTGATGGGGGCCACCACATGGGGGGTGGAGGCGAAGGCCACCAAGCCGATCCGCAAGGGAGAACGGGCATTGAGGAGATCGAAGATTTCCTGCCGCGCCCGCCCGATTCTTCCGGTCGGGACATCCTCCACCTGCATGGAACGGGAGATATCGAGCAGGATGAGCAGGGCGCTCCCGGGTCGGAAGAGCTTGAGATCGACAAAGTCCCAACGCGGCCCCGCCATGGCGATGGTTGCCAGGCTCCAGAGCAGCGCCCAGCGACCGAAACGGGCCCAGTTCTTGCCGGCGCTGAGGACCCTGGTGCCCGTCAGATAGGGCAATAAATGCTGATCCGCATAGCGCTCGACCGGGCCCCGATGCGCCCGCACGGTAGTCAATTTGAGCCACAGGGCTACCGGCAGGATGAGCAGCAGTCCCCAGAGCCAGGCCGGTTGGGCGAAATGAAAACTGGTATCAAGCATGCCGACCTCGCGCGAGCAATCTGGATCGCCCATCGGGAAAGAGCCCCAACAAGAGGAGGCAGAGCAGCGCGGCCGCCAGCGGATAACGGAAGAGGCTGTGGGGAATGAAGACGCTACGGGCCTCGGCCTGGCTTTTCTCCAGTTCGTCGATGCGTCGATAGATCTCTTCCAGGGCGTGGGTGTCGGTCGCCGGGAAGTAGGCGCCATGGCTGGCCTCGGCGATCTGCCGCAGGCTCTCCTCGTCGAATCCCAAATCCTCGCGATAGGTCAATTGATTGTTCTCGACGATCGGCACCTTGGGCTGTTTGCTGCCCACACCTATGGCATAGATGCGCACCCCTTCCACGGCGGCCAGGCGTGCGGCCTCGATCGGCGGGACCATGCCGGAGGTGCTTTCGCCATCGGTGATCAGGAGCATGACCCGGGAACCCAGCGGACGCTCTCTGAGTTTTTTCACCCCCAGGGCGATAGCGTCACCCATGGCCGTGCCCTGACCGGCGATACTGGGTACCACCTCATTGAGCAGGTTCCGCACCGCATCCGTGTCGAAGGTCAGGGGCGAAAGGACATAGGCCTGATTACCGAAGATGATGAGGCCGACCCGATCCCCACGACGATTTTCGATGAAACGGCTCATCACCCCCTTGATCACCGCCATGCGGCTGACCTGACGGCCGTCGACGCTGAAGTCCAGGGCGTCCATGGAGTAGGAGGCATCCACCGACAGCATCAGGTCGTAGCCTTCGGTCTTCACCTCGGTATGGGGTTCCAGCCACTCGGGCCGCATCAGGGCCAACACCAAAAACAGCCAGAGGAGAAACAGCCACAGGCGATGCAGCACGCTGCTGAGTGGGGTGCCTGGTACCCGGCCGACGAAGGCGTGGCGTAGATGTTGCAAAACAGGGTGCAGCAACAGGGTGCGCTGACCCTCGGGACGATCCCGGATATCCTGGGTGAGGCGTGGCCACAGCCACCATACCAACAGAGGGGCCAACAACAGGAGGCCCATCCACGGCCAGTGAAACTTCAGCACGGTCTACCCCCTGGTGGTGGCGAGCCAGATCAAGGCCGCGTCGATCAGCGGTCCCAGCGATTCCGTGGCCGGGACCTGTCCCGGCGGGGCATAGGGCAGGGCGACCAGCGGCCGACCCTTGGTCGGCCAATCGAACCCCGTGGGGTCCTTGTCCTTGAGCCAGGTCAGCCAGTCCTCGCCCACCAGCCCGGCACAGGAGGCGCGACCGAATCTGGTTATAGCGATGCGACGCAACAACTCGGTGAGCTGGGCGGCGGTCTCCTTGGCGTCCTGGGAACCGGCCCGGCGCCGTAATTCATGGAGTTGACGCCTCGCGTCCCGGTGCCAACGCGGGTAGCGGGGACGACGGTGCCAGGCCAGCAGGAGGTGGGGGAGGGCGTAGAGGAGAAAGGCCAGGGTGACGAAAAGGATCCACCAGCCCGGTGCCAGATGCCACCAGGGTTCCGGGTCCAGGCCGCGAATGTCGATGAGTTGATTGAGCGTGGGATACATCTGGTTACAACACCCGATTGCTGGCGTAGCGACGGAGATCGCGCAACAGACTGGTATGGATGTCTTCGTCGGTGCGGATGGGCAGGAACAGGAGATTGAGCCGATTGGTCAGGGCGGTGACGGCCTCCCGGCGCTGCTGCCAGGCCTCGGTATAGGTCTGACGGGCGGCCTTGTCCGCCGTGTCGATCTCGATCAGCTCCCCATCGGCGCTCGTGAATACCATTGGCCCCATAACCGGAATCTCGCGGTCCACCGGATCGTCCACCGGCAAGAGCACCACCGCATGGCGCTGGGACATGGAACCCAGGGTCCGTTCCAGCAATCCGCCCAAGTCCCGATTGAAATCGGCGATGACGAAGATGAGCGAGCCCTTGCTGGTGGCCCGATCCACTTGCTGCAAGGCGGCGAAGAGATAATCCCGCTCCGCCTGTTGGGGCGGGCTGGGTTCGGTCATGGCCCGCAGCAGACGCCAGAGCGCCCGGCGTCCCCGGGTGGGACGAAAAAACTGGGCACCCGTCTCGGTATGACCGAACAGCAGACCGCCCACCCGGTCATGCTGGCGGTTTGCCGCCCAACCGAGCAGGGCGGTCGCCCGCGCCGCCTGGATGGATTTGAAGGTCCCCCGGGTACCGAAACTCATGTGGGGCCCCTGATCGACGCAAAAGATCACGCTCCGCTCCCGCTCTTCGCGGAAGATCTTCATGTGGGGGGAATTGGTCCGGGCGGTGACCTTCCAGTCCATGTTGCGGATGTCGTCACCCTCGCGGTATTGCCGCACCTCCTCGAAATTCAGTCCGGCGCCGCGAAAGATCGAGGCGTAGAGACCGCTGAAGGCCGAATTCACCAGGTGATGGGAGGCCAGGCCCAGGGCCTGGGCCTGATGTCTCAGCTCCAGCAGGTCATCGATACGTGGCCGCAGGCTGTTGTCGATGTCCATGTCGGCCTCTAGGGCAAGGCGACCCGATCCACCAGGCGTTTGATCACATCATCCGTGGAGATGCCCTCGGCTTCGCCCTCGAAGGTGAGGAGGATGCGGTGGCGCATGGTTTCCGGGGCGACGGATTGGATGTGCTGGGGGGAGACGAAGCCGTCGCCGTCCAGCCAGGCCCGGGTGCGGGCGCAGCGGGCGAGGGCGATGGCGGCCCGGGGCGAGGCGCCGAAGCGGATCCAGCGGGTGAGGTCCTTGTCGTAGCGCCCCGGATAGCGGGTCGCCTGCACCAGGTCGACGATATAGTTGTTCAGCCTGGGGTCCAGATAGAGGTTGGCGATATCCAGCCGCATCGCAAAGAGATCGGCCTGGGAGAGCCGATGTTCCGGCGGCTTGGGGGCTTCCTTTTGCTGGCGGCTGTCGAGTTCGAGAATGGCCAACTCTTCTTCCCGGGTCGGATAGGTGACATTGACCTGCATCAGGAAGCGATCGAGCTGGGCCTCGGGCAGATGGTAGGTCCCTTCCTGCTCCACCGGATTCTGGGTGGCGAGGACCATGAACAGCCTGGGGAGGGGATAGGTCTTCTGCCCGACGGTGATCTGTTGTTCCGCCATCGCCTCCAACAGGGCCGACTGTACCTTGGCCGGGGCCCGGTTGACCTCATCGGCCAGCAAGATGTTGTGGAACAAGGGGCCCGGACGAAACTCGAAGTTCCCTTTTTCATGCCGGTAGATGTCGGTGCCGATCAGATCCGAGGGCAACAGGTCCGGGGTGAACTGGATGCGGTGGAAATCGCCCTCGATGGCCTCGGCCAGGGCCTTGACGGCGGTGGTCTTGGCCAGACCTGGCATGCCTTCGACCAGCACATGGCCCCCGCTGAGGAGGCAGATCAAGAGGCTGTCGAGAAATTTTTTCTGACCGATGATGCGGGAGGCGAGGTATCGGCGAACAGGGTCGAGGTCTTTCGGGTGCATGGTTATTTACTACTTCTTGTGTGAGGCCATGGCCTTGGGTGACTCCGGATGGCGATCCTGAGGTCCGGGGACCGACTGCTTCCTGGCGGAAACCCTATCCTGGATAGTTTTGTCATGAAGTGCAAGTAGCACAGCCCCAGGGCAATCGCATCAAAGTAACGTAAGCCCGAGGAGGTTGGCGCGATAGGAATCAGAAGACGCGGCCAAGATGCGGCGGGTGTGGATGCCGCCCTTACGGGAGGTATCGAGACGGAGCAAATTG
>JBPOHE010000059.1:0-85991 GCA_052035915.1 Pseudomonadota bacterium | reverse complement strand
TGCTCTCTTGCTGTTTGGAAACTTACGACCCCGCGTTACCGCAACGCCGCTTCCTCATGCTACCGGGGCGTACGGACAACTCCCCGGGCGGGACTTCAACCCGCTAGATTTGTTACTGTTACTGCGTACGGCCAGGTCTTGCATCTTGCACTGATCGTAACGAGGCCATCGCCGCCGCCTACGCCAGCGGGGGCTACACCCGAGATTGGGGACGACTTCGGCCTGCACAACGCGCATGTCAGCCAGGTCGTCGCGCGGTGCTAAGGTAAAAGCCAAGACCTGAACATCCCATTGGTGTTCCCTATCTCACCACCTATCATTCTTGGGGAGAGAGGGTTCCTGGGGCCTCATCCCCCTTTTGGAAAAGGATGAACAGAGAGATGTTCTTGTCTTGAGCCCCGCCGAAAGGACGGCTTGGTCAAGGCTTTCGAAGCTGTGAAATCCCCCCTCACCCTCTTTGTCAAAGGGGGAAGCAGACTGATAAATGGTAAGGTTCCCTACACAACAACCGCGCCCGGCTTGACCTCGTGGGAAAATATCAGTAGGTTGGCGCGCTTCGATATCCCATTCGATTTCCGTTCCAGAGCCGCATGATGTTTGTCCTGGAGCGGTCTGAAGGAGGTTCTATCCGTGGAGTTCAGTGGTGCCGAAATCATCGTGCAATGCCTCAAAGAGGAAGGCGTGGAGTATGTGTTCGGCTACCCAGGTGGAGCGGTATTGCATATCTATGATGCGCTGTTCAAGCAGCAGGCTGTGCAGCACATCCTGGTTCGCCATGAGCAGGGAGCCGTACACGCCGCCGATGGGTATGCCCGGGCGACCGGAAAAGCCGGTGTGGCCCTAGTCACTTCCGGACCGGGAGCGACTAATGCGGTGACGGGCATCGCCACCGCCTATATGGATTCCATCCCTCTGGTGGTGTTGAGCGGTCAGGTACCAACCCCGGTCATCGGCAGCGATGCCTTCCAGGAAGTGGATACGGTGGGAATCACCCGTCCCTGCGTGAAGCACAACTTTCTGGTCAAAGACGTCCGGGATCTTACCCTGACCATCAAAAAGGCCTTCTTTATCGCCACCTCCGGGCGACCGGGGCCGGTTGTGGTGGATATCCCCAAGGACGTGACCGATCCGCGGGTGAAGATTCCCTTCGAGTATCCCAAGACCATCAAGATGCGCTCCTACAACCCGGTGACCCGGGGGCATTACGGCCAGATCAAGCGCGCGGTGGAGATGATGCTCGGCGCCAAGCGCCCGGTCATCTACACCGGCGGTGGAGTGATACTCGGCGAGGCCTCCGAGGCCCTGCGGGAATTCGTCCGGAAGACCGGCTTTCCCATCACCAGCACCCTCATGGGGTTGGGGGCCTTTCCGGGGAATGATCCCCAATTTCTCGGAATGTTGGGCATGCACGGCACCTATGAGGCCAACATGGCCATGCACGAAACCGATGTACTCATCGCCATCGGCGCCCGCTTCGATGATCGGGTGACGGGCAGCATCAAGCATTTTTGTCCCCATGCCCACATTATCCATGTGGACGTGGATCCCTCCTCGATCTCGAAAAATGTGCGGGTCGATGTCCCTATCGTCGGCCAGGTGGGCTTGGTGTTGAAGGATATGCTCCATGCCCTCGGCGAGATCGAGATCCAGCCCCAGTCCCTGGATGACTGGTGGGAACAGATCCGCAAGTGGCGCGCCATGCAATGTCTGCAATACGACCGTGCCAGCCCCAAGATCAAGCCCCAGTTCGCCATCGAAACCCTGTACCGAGTGACCGGCGGCGATGCCTACATCACTTCGGATGTGGGCCAGCATCAGATGTTCGCCGCCCAGTTCTATCCCTTCGACAAACCCAGACGCTGGATCAACTCGGGTGGGCTAGGGACCATGGGCTTCGGCCTGCCCGCCGCCATGGGGGTCAAGCTGGCCTTTCCAGAGGCGGAGGTGGCCTGCGTGACCGGCGAGGCGAGCATCCAGATGTGCATCCAGGAACTGGCGACCTGCAAGCAATACGGTCTCCCGGTGAAGATCGTCCTGCTCAATAACGGTTACATGGGCATGGTGCGACAGTGGCAGGAGTTTTTCTACGAAGGCCGCTACTCCCATTCCTATGTCGATGCCCTGCCGGATTTCGTCAAGCTCGCCGAGAGCTTCGGCCATGTGGGAATGCGGGTGACCGCACCGGATCAGCTCGAAGCGGCCATGCGGGAGGCCTTCGCCATGCAGGACAGACTGGTGTTCATGGATGTCGTGGTGGACCCGGCCGAGAATGTGTATCCCATGATCGAGATGGGCAAGGGGCACGACGAGATGCGCCTGTCGCCTTATACGACGGAGTTGGCCTGAAGATGCGACACATCATTTCCATCCTGATCGAGAACGAGTCGGGCGCCCTGTCCCGCGTGGCCGGACTCTTTTCCGCCCGGGGGTACAACATCGAGTCTCTGTCCGTGGCGCCGACCGAGGACCCCTCGTTGTCCCGTATGACGCTGGTTACCGCCGGGAACGAGGAGATCATCGAGCAGATCAAGAAACAGCTGAACAAGCTGATCGATATCGTCAAGCTGCTCGATCTGTCGGAGGGACCCCATATCGAACGCGAGATGTTGATGATCAAGGTCAAGGCCGAGAAGGGGGCGCGGGAAGAGATCAAGCGGCTCGCTGACATCTTCCGCGCCAAGATCATCGATGTCACGGATACCAGTTACATCATCGAAATCACCGGGTCCCCGGAAAAGTTGGATGCCTTCGTCCGCGCCATGCACAAAGACCTGATCCTGGAGGTGGTACGGTCGGGTCCGCTGGGCATTGCCCGGGGTCCCAAGGGGCTTACGCTCTGAAGCCGATGAAGGCCTGGCGGCGGGTAGCCGCAGTGGTTTCCATCTTTTGTCTGTCCCCGAGCTAATTTTTAAGGCCGCATGCATCATGAATATCTACTATGACAAAGACGCCGATTTATCGCTGATCCGCAGCAAGCAGGTCGCCATCATCGGTTATGGCTCCCAGGGTCACGCCCATGCCAATAACCTCCAAGACTCGGGAGTGGAGGTCGTGGTCGGCCTGCGGCCCGGTTCGGCCTCGGTGATCAAGGCAGAGCAGGCTGGGTTGAAGGTGAAGCCGATCCCAGAAGCCGTGAAGATGGCCGATGTAGTCATGATCCTGGCGCCGGATGAGCACCAGGCCCGTCTCTATCGGGAAGAGATCGAACCCAATCTCCAGCGTGGCGCGGCCCTGGCCTTCGCCCATGGCTTCAATATCCACTTCGAGCAGATCACCCCCCGGGAAGACCTGGATGTCATCATGATCGCCCCCAAGGGCCCGGGGCATCTAGTGCGTTCCACCTATACCAAGGGGGCCGGGGTGCCCTCCCTGATCGCCGTCTACCAGGATGCCTCCGGACAGGCCAAGGAGCTCGCCCTGTCCTATGCCAGCGCCAACGGCGGCGGACGGGCCGGCATCATCGAGACCAATTTCCGCGAAGAATGTGAGACCGACCTCTTCGGCGAGCAGGTGGTGCTCTGTGGTGGCTTGACCGCTTTGATCCAAGCCGGTTTCGAGACCCTGGTCGAGGCCGGGTATGCCCCGGAGATGGCCTATTTCGAGTGCCTGCACGAGGTGAAGCTGATCGTCGACCTCATCTACGAGGGTGGCATCGCCAATATGCGCTACTCGGTGTCCAACACGGCGGAATACGGCGATTTCACCCGCGGGCCACGGATCATTAACGACCAGACCAAGGCCGAGATGCGCAAGATCCTGCGGGAGATCCAGACCGGTGAGTTCGCCCGTGAATTCATCCTCGAAAATCAAGCCGGGGCGGCCAAATTCAAAGCCTTGCGCCGTATCGGTCGGGAGCAGCAGATCGAAAAGGTAGGCGAGCGGCTGCGCGGTATGATGCCCTGGATCCAGCAGAACAAGATTGTCGACAAATCCAAAAACTGAGTCTTCGGATGAGGGCGTCGCCGCTGGGCGCCGCCGCCGCCCGGAGACGGAAAGCCAGCCGATGGACGAGCCTGAACTCCAGGTCAAGCGACGGCGGGGGATTTTTCTCCTGCCCAACCTCTTTACCACCGCCGCCCTTTTTGCCGGCTTCTATGCGATTCTGGCCAGCACCAGCGGGCGCTATGAGGCGGCCGCCGTGGCCATCTTCGTCGCCATGGTCATGGATGGGCTGGATGGGCGGGTAGCCCGTCTGACCAATACCCAGAGTGCCTTCGGCGCCGAATACGACAGCCTCTCGGACATGACCGCCTTCGGCCTCGCCCCCGCCCTGGTGATGTATCACTGGGCGCTCCATGGTCTGGGCAAGATCGGCTGGCTGGCCGCCTTCGTCTACACGGCGGGAACAGCGTTGCGACTGGCGCGCTTCAATACCCAGATCGGCGTGGCCGACAAACGCTTCTTCCAAGGTTTGCCCAGTCCGGCCGCCGCTGCCATCATGGCCGCCAGCGTCTGGATCGGGGATGAATACGGTGTGATCGGAGCGGATGTGCGCTGGTTGGTGTGTATTCTCACAGTCACTATCGGGTTGTTGATGGTGAGTAACTTTCGCTATCACAGCTTCAAGGAACTCGATATCCACAACAAGGTTCCCTTTCTCACCCTGGTGGCGATAATGCTGGGCTTCGGAGTGGTTTATATCCATCCACCGCTGATGATGTTTCTGCTCTTTCTCGTTTATGCCGTCTCCGGACCCGTGATGAGCCTGGGCCGCCTACGTCGGGCGCGAGTCGAGGCAAAAAAGTCCGGGGCGGGTACGGATCAAGTGGCTTGAAATCGTCCGGCTTCAGACCCAGGACCTGTTTCAGGGCCAAATAAGACTCTTGGCACAAGTTCATCCAACAGGTATATTCCAGCTCAGCAGCCTGGAATGAGCATCGTGAACCCGTACACCAGATCAAATTCTTTCTCCCCTACAGCCCCCCTAACGGGTGGCGGGGCGGCCTGCGCCTCTTTTTCCCTTTCTCCCATCCTGTCTCTGCGACTGCTGCCCTGAGGGGCAGAAACTTTCACCTTCTCCCTGGCGAGGGAATAAACACGCAGCAGCACCAAAGTTCGCAGATTCGATTCCAAGGTCCCCAGTCCATGGCATTCAGGGGGGCCCATGAGGAGCAGGTAGATGAACGATAAAGAGCGCTTATTCATTTTTGATACGACATTGCGCGATGGCGAACAGAGTCCCGGCGCCTCCATGAACCGGGATGAGAAGGTCCGTATCGCCAAAGCCTTGGAAAAATTACGGGTAGATGTCATCGAGGCCGGTTTTCCCATCGCCAGTCCGGGTGACTTCGAGGCCGTCCAGGCGGTCGCCCGTACCATCCGCGACAGCCGCGTCTGTGGTTTGGCGCGGGCCATCGAGGCCGATATCGACCGCGCCGGCGAAGCCTTGAGAGAGGCGGCGGCGCCCCGCATCCACACCTTCATCGCCACCTCCCCCATCCACATGAAGATGAAGTTGCGGATGGAGCCAGACCAAGTGGTCGAGCAGGCGGTAGCGGCGGTCAAACGGGCCAGACGCTATACGGATGACGTGGAATTTTCCCCCGAAGACGCCGGTCGCTCGGAACCGGACTTCCTCTGTCGGGTGTTGGAGGCGGTGATTGCCGCCGGGGCGCGGACGGTGAATATCCCGGATACCGTGGGGTACAACATCCCCGAACATTTCGGAGCCCTCATCCGGCTCCTTATCGAACGGGTGCCCAACTCGGATCAGGCGATCTTCTCCGTCCATTGCCATAACGATCTCGGCTTGGCCGTGGCGAATTCCTTGGCTGCAGTCATGAATGGGGCGCGACAGGTCGAGTGCACCATTAACGGATTAGGTGAGCGGGCCGGCAATGCGGCCTTGGAAGAGATCGTCATGGCGGTGCGGACCCGACGGGATGTCTTTTCCTGCGATACGGCCTTGGACACCACCCAGATCCTCAACTGTTCGCGCCTGGTTTCCGGGATCACCGGGTTTCCGGTGCAGCCCAATAAGGCCATCGTCGGGGCCAACGCCTTTGCCCACGAGTCCGGTATCCACCAGGACGGCGTGCTCAAGAGCCGTGAGACTTACGAAATCATGCAGGCTCAGGATGTCGGCTGGACCCGGAATCGTATGGTGCTCGGCAAACACTCGGGGAGGAATGCCTTTCGCTCCCGGCTCAATGAGCTTGGGGTGAGCTTCGATTCCGAGGAAGAACTCAACGCGGCCTTTGCCCGTTTCAAAGAATTGGCGGACAAGAAGCACGAGATCTTCGACGAGGACCTTCAGGCTTTGGTCACAGATACAGGTATCGAGGCGGAGAACGAGCGGGTCAGGCTCCTCACGATGAAGGTCTGTTCCGAGACTGGCGAAACGCCGCGGGCCAGCCTCGTGCTCTTGGTCGACGGGATCGAGCAGAACGGCGTGGCCTTCGGCAGCGGTCCGGTGGATGCCTCTTTCAAGGCGATCGAGACCATCGTCAAGAGCGGCACCCAGTTGCAGTTGTATTCGGTGAATAACATCACCAGTGGCACCGACGCCCAGGGCGAGGTCACGGTGCGTCTGGAGAAGGCCGGGCGAATAGTCAACGGTCAGGGGGCGGATACAGATATCGTGGTGGCCTCGGTCAAGGCCTACCTCAACGCCTATAACCAGTTGTTGCAAGCCTCGATCCGGGCACACCCGCAAAAAGGGGATGTCTGAGGCCGTTGTCTGGGTTGACTGATGGATGAGGCCCTCAGACTGGCCTATCTGGAGGCCATGGGGATTGAGGTCTGGCGCCGGCGCGAGGAGGCGCCGGCGTTCTTTGCGCCGGCCACCTTTACCTCTGCCGAGGATCCGCATCAGGATCGAGTAGTTCAACAGGCGGAAGCATCGTCGTTCGAAGTGCCGACGTCCGAGCTGGATTGGGAACAACTGGCGGCTCGTGTGGCGCACTGTCGCGCCTGCAACCTGCATGAGACCCGCACCCAGACGGTATTCGGGGTGGGAGATCGGCAGGCCGACCTGATGGTCATCGGTGAGGCTCCGGGAGCGGATGAAGATCGCCAGGGCGAGCCCTTCGTCGGGCGGGCGGGGCAGTTGCTCAACCTGATGTTGCAGGCCATCGGGCTCGGCAGGGAGCAGGTATTCATCGCCAATGTGCTGAAATGCCGACCGCCCGGGAACCGCGACCCCCTGCCGGACGAAGTCGCCCATTGCCAGGGGTTTCTCCAACGCCAGATGGAACTGCTCGAACCAAAGGCGATCCTCTCGGTGGGCCGGATCTCGGCCCAGAATCTGCTGAAGACGACCGAGGCGATCGGCCGTTTGCGCGGTCGGATATACAACCTGGGGGTGCGCCAGGTCCCTATGGTGGTGACCTATCACCCGGCCTATTTACTGCGATCTCCCGAGGAGAAGGCGAAGGCTTGGCAGGATCTCCAAGTCCTAGCCGAACTCTTGGGTGTCCGCCATGCAACCGCCGACTCGACTGTCGTTCCCGGGGTAGATGGTGCCCCCTAAGATGAAAAGTCGCCTCGACTCGACGGGCAAGTCGAGCGGCATGGATGCACTACGTCGATCGGGGCTGGGATGGCGGCGGACGGAGCCAGGGGATCTCGATCATATCTCAGCGATCGAACAGCGTGCCTATGCCTTTCCCTGGAACCTGGGGATCTTTCAGGATTGCCTCAGGGCCGGATATATCTGTCTGAGTGCCACCTGGCATGGGGAGATCATCGGCTACGGGGTGATGTCAGTCGCCGTGGGCGAGTGCCATATACTCAACATCTGTATCGCTCCGGAGTGGCAGGGGCTGGGGTTGGGGCGTGGGCTCCTGCGTCGTATGCTCAGAATCGCCCGACAGCAAGGGGCGGATACCGCCTTTCTCGAGGTACGCCCGTCCAATCTGGCGGCACGAAGGCTCTACGAAGCCTCGGGATTCAATGAGGTCGGCGTGCGCCGTGGCTATTATCCAGCGGTGCGGGGGCGGGAAGATGCGATTATCCTCGCCCGTGCCCTGCTGCTCTGAAGCCCTGGTTCCCACGGCTGTCTTGAGAGTTTCCCCCAGGATCGGGATTGCAACCCACGCTTTGCGGGGTTATGGGTTTATAATTTTTGCTTCACCCCGGACCTATACCAGTAACCACCAGCAAAGTCTGCATTAACACCCCGGTTCGACCGCATTCGATGATGCTCCAACGCCCGCCCTCCAGGATCCCTCAGTCCTGGCTCAGCTCTCCCACGCTGGGGGCTTTGATGGATGTCTGCGATGAGAACTACCTCCTGGTACGCCGACTGGCCCCGGATCTGCCGAACCTACGGGGATCTCTCGTCACGCCCGGGGAAGCCGGGATAGAACTCTGCCTTGAAGTAATGGAGCAGACGAAATTTACCAGTCTGATCCAACTCACCTATCTTCTGGCCTTGGAACAGGGGCCGCGACGGGCACCAGATGCCGTGATGCGGGTTTACCACGACTCTCGTCAGGTCGAGGTGCTCGACATCCGGGACGGCTCCGGTGGCCAAATTTCCGCCCAGACGGTACCGACTCTGGACCACAAGTGGAAAGCGAATCTCTTTCTCTCCAAATGGCTGGCGTACTGCCTGCGCCAAGGCCACAGGTTCGCCGCCGAGAGATCCGTTTGCGAACCAGGGCGACCAATCGAAACCACCACCTGAGGCTATCACGGCCTTTATCCAGGGATTGGGGCATTTTCGAGGGGATTTTTTACAAAAATAATTGACTAATTCGTTAAGGAATCTTACCTTTAATACCGAGTATTTATACAGGTATTGATCCATCCACAGAACGGAGGATAGCTACGATGAGGCTTTCAACCAAAGGTCGTTACGCAGTAACTGCCATGCTGGATCTGACGGTCAACGGCAAGGATGGACCCGTGACCCTGGCCGATATCTCCGCCAATCAGGGAATCTCCCTGTCCTATCTGGAACAGTTGTTCGCCGCCCTGCGCAACCGACAACTGGTCAGGGGCGTACGTGGGCCGGGTGGCGGGTATTTTCTTGGCCGTAGCGCCAATGACATCTCCATCGCGGATATCATCTGTGCCGTGGATGAATGGGTGGAATTCACCAAATGCCGAGGACGGGAGAACTGTCAGCAGGGGGATCGTTGCCTGACCCATGACCTCTGGAATGAACTCAGCAACGAAATTTTCGATTTTCTGAGCGGCATCACCCTGGGGGATCTGGTCGAACGCGGCAAATCTCGCCAAGCCAAACGCCCGCCCCAGACACCCTTGGCGATCGCCGAGCCAAAATCCAAGGCGGCTTAAAGGATCGTCGCCGGGAGCCACTTCAAGCCGTTTCGGTCTGCTGGTTCTTCATGTGGATCAGAAGAACCAGCAACAATATGACAGCGCCAATCAACCAGGCCAGCGCTGGAATCCAGGTGAGCCAGGGAGCGAAGCTGGGAAGCTTGTCGAAACCGGCCACCACGATCCCGGCCCGGGCCAGTGTGGCGAGGGAGAGGAAACTGAACCAAAGACCCAGCACCAATCCCTCGCGACCGCTGGTCCCCAGCCCCAACGCGGCGCTGATCCCCGCCATAAAGAAAACGCCCCAGGCCCCGCCGGCCAACATCTGCCCCCCGATCAACAGTTCCAGGCTTGGCGCCGTACTGGACAAGGCCACCCCGAGGCTACCGATCAGGGCCGCCAGACTCAGCACCTTCAGCGGACCATAGCGTTTGGCCGCCGCCGCTCCCGGAAAGACCAGCAGTTTGAAGCCAATCCAGAATAGGGGCAGGAAAAGGGGCAACTGTTCCTTCGGGATGAAGGCTTGGTAAAGTTTCTGCGAGTTGATGAAGGAATGAATCTGAAAGCCGAAGCCGATCAACAGGCTCGCCCCCAGCAAGACGGCGATCCAGGGCTTTGGTCCCGGCTGACGCTGGGCCGGCGCCCGCTCCCCCGGCGGCAATCGTTCCTTCAGGCTTTGCATCCAGGTCAGGCCAAGAGTAGTGGCAAAGAGGGTCAGCCCGGTAATGGCAAAGGGCAGAGCGGGATCGATACCTTTCAGCCACAACCCCAGATAGGGGGAAACCGCCCCTCCCAGGGCTAGCCCCAGCAGGGAAGCGGCCGCCAGCCAGGGCACCCGGGGGCGGGCGGCATGCTTCATCAGCAGGACGATGGGGGGTGCCCGTAGCACCGAGGAGGTCGCCACCCAAAGCAGAATCAGCGCCAGGAAGAGTCCCGGACTCACCGCCCCTGGACCCCAAGGGATGAGGATGAAGGCCAGGCAGGACAGGGCATTGACCGCAAGGATCCAGCGGCTCAGACGGCCCAGGGTCCTTTCCACCAGATCGGCGGCATAGCCCATGGCCGTATCGCTCAAAGCGAACAGGATCTGATCGAGCAGAATGATCCAGGGCAAGGCGCTACGCCCGATACCCACCCGCTCCAACAGATCTCCAAGATAAGTGACATAAACCACCCATGTGGTGAAAAAGAAAAACTGCACCACTGAGAGATAGAGGGCAGCGCGGCGTAGATCGGCGTGGATGTTCATGTCGAGGGCAAGACTCCGGGTACTCTCAAGCGTTCGGGATGTCTTGGCATTCTAAATGGAAGGGCGGATTCAAGTCACAAGTGTCCCACCCTGGGTTAAGCCTGAAGAACCGGGTAGGATTCGGTTAACGCCGCCAAAACCCACGGGACCCTCACAAGACCCTACTATCAATCCCTCCGGCACGATCGGCGGGGTGTTCACTTCCCCCCTGGTGCGCCCCGAGCGGGTCATGACACCGATACCGGCTTCGTCGAGGAAGACGATGATGGCCCCCTTTTTTTGGCGAGTCGTCGAATCGTCGGCCAGGTGCGGGTGAGAAAGCGTTCCACGGCCTCCGGATCGAGGTCACGAGCCCGAGCATTCGGGACTGTTAGCTCCGAGAAGGGCGTGAAGAAATCCACCGGTATCGCTCTTGCCTCCGCGGAAAAGAATAACGATGCCAGGTATCCCATTGATGTAAAGCCTCGGATTGCGCGTTTGCCCTGCAAGCTGACCCCGGAACAACAGTCCGCGATCCCTGGCTTGGTAGAGAAGGGGCCGGAAGCGTTTGGCTTCGCCGGTGGGGTATGGACCCGTCAACGTCTCGCCGAGGTGATCGCCGAGACCTTTGGGGTGGGCCACAAGGTCTCCAGTATCGGCTTGTTGTTAAAAAAATCGCCTCAGCCGGCAAAAACCCAGCGGCGTGACGCTCGACAGCCTCCTCAAGCGGTGGCGAACTAGCGGGACCACCGCTTACCCACCGGTCGAGCCCAGGCCCAACAAAGAAGACCGCGCCGCGGTCCACATCGATGAGTCCGCCGTGTATTTCCTGCCCCACCTGACCCATAGTACCTGGGCCCCACGAGGGCAGCCCCCCTTGATCGAAACATGGGATCGCAATGTCAAAACCCAAGATTTCTGGTATCGCGAGGGGCGTTGGAGAGGCGTCAGCGATCGTGCCGACTATTGCCCAGACTCGCCCTATTGGAAATAACGCCAAACCGTATCGCAGGCGAAACCTCCTGCAATACGTTTTTCTTCAGAAGTTGCCTTATCCCTGGGTTTCCAACCACTTGCGCAGGCGATAGGAATCGCCAAAAGGCGTCAGCTTGCCCGGTCCGTGCAGAAACACCATGTACAGAGGCCTGTCGGCGATGCGCGTGCGCATCGCCAAGCAACGGCCAGCTTCATTGAGATAACCGGTCTTGCTCAACTCGATCTCCCAGTCATCGCTTCTGACAAGTCGGTTGGTGTTCACATAGGCCAAGGCGTGGTGTTCACCGTAGGGATAGACTTCGGCCGATCGGGTCGTCGTCGCTTCGCGGATCAGGTCGTAGTGGTAGGCCGCTCGGAGCAACTTGACCAAATCCCGGGCAGTAGAAACATTACGCCCGTCGAGCCCGGTGCCGTCGGCAAACTGGGTATTGATCATCCCCAGTGCCCTGGCCTTGCGATTCATCGCCATGACGAACTCAGGCGTGCCACCGGGAAAAGTGGTGCGGGCCAGGGCCGCCGCCGCCCGGTTCTCCGAGGCCATGAGGGCGATATGCAGCAGATCGCGCCGGGACAGGGTGGCGGTGCCGTCATGCAGACGGGAAGAGCTTTGGCGGATACTGTCCCGATCCGCCGCGGAGATGGTGATCTCTTCCTCCATGGGGAGATCGGCATCAAGCACCACCACCGCGGTCATGAGCTTGGTGATGGAAGCGATGGGGTGCGGATGATCCGGCGCCTTGACGAAAATTTCCTCACCGGAATCGTCGACCACCAGCACGCTCGCGGACTGTACCCCCAAGCCCCGCGGGAACACAGACCCTGTCTCCTCGACCAGGTCGTGAGCCGGACTCGGTTGTCGCGGACTAACCCGGAGTTTGGTGACGGTCTGGGTTCGCGCCGGCTTGGCGACCACCTTGGTCTTGATGCCGGACGATTTGCCGGGCTTGGTAGCGGTCGGTTGTGATGTGGCCTTGGCTGAGGAAGTCTTGGCACCCCTTTTATCCGGCGCGGCCTTGGCCGTCGTCTTGGCGGTCGGTTTGGCCGCGACAGCCTTGACCGCCTTGTTGGGGGTGGCGGCCCGGGAAGAAGAGGTTTTCTGGGCTTGGCCCGATTTGCTCGTGGAGGCTGTTGCCGCTAAGGGGTAAAGAGAAGTGGTCGTTAATGCCAAGATGGAAAACAGGGCAAAAACCAACCTCAGGAACATAGAGGCACTCCTTCAACCAACGCCGCCAAGTAGAGAGAAAAAGGTAACTCGCCCTTGAGCTGGGTCAGAGCAGCCTCAGATCGGCCTTCTCTCTGTTGTCCTCCCGCCCTTGGCTCGGCTACCATCCGTTACCGCCCGACAGTTCCACCGACACTTTTCGACGACGGAATTCCCGGGCAACGCCAAAGATTATAGTACAAAACATATCTTTACCGGGACTTAGCATACCTTGCTGATACATCATCGCAACTTTGGTCCCGGAGAGGCTGGCGATCATTCGAGGCTCTATCAGGGTTTGGACCGGCGTCTGCGCCGTCTTGATGAAGATAAGGCAGCCAGCCAGCTCCGCCTCAGCCTCAAGGGTATCGAAAAAGAAAGCCTGCGAGTGGCGCCTCAAGGAGGTATCGCCCAAAGCCCCCACCCGGCGGGTCTCGGGTCTCCCCTCACCCACCCCTTCATCACCACGGACTACTCCGAAGCCCTGTTGGAGCTTATCACACCCCCCATGGTCGAGGTTGGGGAGGTGTTGGATTTTCTGCGCGACGCTCACAGCTTCGTCTACGGCCATCTCGGCGAGGAATTCCTCTGGGCCACGAGCATGCCCTGTATCCTCCATGGACCCGGGAGCATCCCCATCGCCCAGTATGGTTCTTCCAACACCGGCCTGATGAAGACCATCTATCGCCGCGGGCTCGGACATCGTTATGGACGACTGATGCAGGTGATCGCCGGGGTCCATTTCAACTTCTCCCTGGCGATGGATTTTTGGCCCATCTACCAGGAGATCGAGGCCGATACCACCTCCCCACCTCGGGCCTTTCGGGATACTTCCTATTTCGCCCTGATTCGCAACCTCCTGCGCTACGGTTGGCTGATCCCCTACCTCTTCGGCACCTCTCCGGCGGTTTGCAAGACCTTTCTCGACGACAAGCCGACCAGTCTGAGCGAGTTCGACGAGGGGACCTATTTCCTGCCCTATGCCACTTCGTTACGCATGGGGGATATCGGCTATCAAAACAGTCGCGAGCGGGGGGCCGGAGTACGGGTCGGCTATGACAGCCTGGATACCTATATCGCCAGCCTGCGGGCGGCCATCGAGACGCCCTGCCCCGCCTATGAGCGGATCGGGGTGGTGGTCAATGGTCAGTATGAACAGCTCAATGCCAATATCCTGCAGATCGAGAACGAATATTACAGCAGCGTACGTCCCAAGCCGGTCCCCGTCGGCAACGAAAAGCCCACCCTGGCCCTGGAACGACGGGGGGTGCAATATGTCGAACTGCGTTCCCTGGACGTGAACGCCTTTCATCCCCTCGGCATCGCCCCCGGGCAACTCAAATTCCTCGAAGCCTTTTTGACCTTTTGCCTGCTGGTCGACAGTCCCCCGATCAGCCGACAGGAGCACGAAGAGATCAACGACAACCAGACCGGGGTCGCCCATCGAGGGCGCGATTCCACCTGGCGTCTCCGGCGACAGGGTCGCGAGATCGGCTTGAAAGACTGGGCCGGGGAGATCCTGGAGGCCATGCAGGGCGTGTGTGAACTCCTGGACGACGGCGGCGACGCCTCCCAGCCCTATAGCCAAAGCCTACAGGCACAACAGGCCCTGGTCCTGGAGCCGGATCTCACCCCCTCGGCGCGCATGCTGGCCGAGATGCGCGAACAGGACGAAAGCTTTTATGCCTTCGCCCGGCGCAAATCCAAGGAACATCAGCGCTATTTCCAGGGGGTCAGGCTGGATCCAGAACGCGAGCTTCGGTTCAGCGCGGCTGCCGTGCGTTCCCGCCAACAACAGCAGGAGATCGAGGCCAGGGATGACCTGTCCTTGGATGAGTATCTGCGGCGATACTTCGCCCAAGCCTGAGTTGGGATGGCTCCGCAGCCGATAGCGACGAAGGTTCCGGCAACCCGGGTGAATCCATTCCGGGCCTTCGGGAGGGCAGACGCCGGCCCCGAATCCACTGCCGCGAGAAAGATCCCAGCGGAATCGGCATTCACGCTCGGTTATTCCGGGCATCGACGAAAAATGGCCATTTTTTGTTCTTATTTCGAGAACAATACGCCATGGGCTGACGCATTGTTCTTCATAGGAGAACGAAAATTCGGGCCAAGGAGCCCCGGCCCGGAAGCGCTGGAAGGCGAACAAGCCAGCCGTGACAGATCCCCCTCTCTCATGCTCGATCTCGTGCACTTCAGGATGGCTTGGTCAAAGATTTCGCCATTGTGAAATCATTCCCCGCCCTCCTTTATCAAGGGGGAAGCCAATGGGGGGCAAGGTCTTCTTTCTTTCCCGAACCCAGCGGCACTCGGTGAGAGGGGCCGGCCAGGCGTTCTCATCCAAGCCAGAGCGGTTTGAGCCTCTTGATTGTCCCTTTGTCCTTCATAGCCTTACACTAGAGATAGATCAGGTTGGGTTGGGTGGTTTTCCCGCCTCACCTTCGACTCAAAGAAACGGCTTTCCCAGGTCCTTCCCTTCGATCGCCGATCTCCTCTTCTCATGGGGTATTCACCCGGATAGCCGTCCCCCAATGACTCAAAAAACCAGGATCCCAGGGTCTCCAGCGGGCCTGGATCCTCACGGGAGTTGTAGTTGTATGATGTCCAATCAACCCAGTTATAGTGGCCGAGTCAAATACGACGCCAAGACCGCCTCTGAATACCGGATCCGGCCAACGGCCAAGCACCGAGCCGAAATGAGGTTGATCGACAAGGCCTTTCACCATATCCCCAAAACCGATCGGGTGTTGGATCTGCCCTGTGGGGCCGGGCGGGTGAGCCTGCATCTGGCGCATCGGGGTTACCGCATGAGTTGCGCCGACTATTCGGAGGCCATGCTGGCCTTGACCCGCCAGGCCCTGGCCAAGGAGGAGATGGATTTCCAGGTGGTCAAGCAGGACATCGAACAACTGAGCTACCCGGATCAGGCGTTCGATACGGTGATTTGCTTTCGCCTCTTTCACCACTTTCCTACCCCGGAGATCCGTCGCCAGGCGGTGTCCGAACTCTGTCGGGTAGCCAGGCGCCATGTGGTGATCTCCTACCTGAGCCCCATCGCGGTCAATTCGATGAAGCTCAAGCTGCGCGCCTGGCTGGGGATACAGAAGATGAAGAAATTTTCCACCCCCCTACGGGAGGTGACCGGTTATTTCGAGCGCGCCGGCTACCGACTGGTAAAGGATTACGCCCAATTGCCGGTGGTGCACACCTTACACTTGGCGGTGTTTGAACGGATGAGATAGAGATAAGCGGAGATGGGAGGCGGCTCCGACCAGAGACCGCCTCCGCGCTTCTGACGGGAAGGCGGTTAGAACTCGCCCTTGGCCGCCCCATCCATCATCTCCTTGACGACGGTACGGATGCGGATCGCTTGCTGTTTCAGATCTTCGGGGAGTTTTTTGCCGCCATAGATCATCATGTCCAGGTTCATGGAAAAGAGCCACAAGCGCCCGTTCTTGTCCTCGACCACGGCGATGCGACAAGGCATGAAACCACTGTAGGCGCCTTGATATTCCAGCATGGCCTTGCCGACGCGGGCGTCACAGAAGGAGAGGAAATTGGCATAGCGATAGTCCTCGCCGGTGATGGCCTTGATCTGCTTGTAGAAAGGCGATTCACCCACGAACAGGAAGTTGCGCGCCGTCGCCAGGCTCTTCAGGGATTCCACCACGTCCTCCGGGGTCATGCCTTCCTTGACCTGTACCCGCCACATCATGGATACCCCGGGATCTCCCGTTTCCACCAGGGTGTCCATGAACTCCTTGTAGACCCGGGGCAGCTCCGGGTCCATCTTGGCCATGAAAGGCCCATAGCGATAGCCCAGGACAGCGATACCGACCACGGCGAGAAAGCCGATCAAGGCGAGCAGATTGCGTATGAGTCTCATGGTAGGTCCTCGGCCCCGCGAAGGGGCTCTTGTGGATTGTTGATGGAAAGTCCGTCGCGGCAACATTAATTCCATTCCTATCCATGGGACAAGTGGGGAGTGAGCCTGGGCCGGATATCCGCCGCTCCCCTCCCCCGGGATCCGCCATAATGCACCTTTGCCCGGTGCGCCCGGGGTGGCCGACGAGACGGACCTGATCACTGGATCAACAAGGGGTGGGGAAGAGGATGCGGATTGCCGTACTCTGGAAGCGTTACTACATGAACCAGGATCTCATCCTGGATCGCTACGCCCGGCTTTACGAGTTGCCCCGGGGGTTGGCGTCGCTGGGTCATCGGGTGTTGGGGATCTGCCTCAGCTATCGCCCCTCCCAGGCCGGACGATTTCCCGACCCGAGTCTCCCGCCGGAGGCGCTGGAATGGATCGGACTCAACGCCGGACCCTGGCTGATCGGCGGCCTACCCGGCTATTGGAAACAGACCCTGGAGCAGTTGCGCGACTTCGCCCCGGATCTGTTGCTCGGTGGCTCCGATGCCCCCCACGCCATCATCACCCAGGTTATGGCCCGGCGTCTCCACCGACCCTATGTGCTGGATCTCTACGACAACTATGAAAGTTTTGGGCTGACCAAGATCCCCGGCCTGCGCCCCCTGTATCGCCGCGCCCTGCGTCAAGCCGGGGGAATCGTCTCCGTCAGCGAGCCCCTGAGCGAATATGTCGGCGGTCTGGCTCCGGAGGTGCCCGGGCTGACCCTGGAGAGCACCATCAATCCCGCGCTCTTCCAGCCCCATGAGAAAACGACGGCCCGCCGGCGGCTGGGTCTTCCCCTGGCGGCCAGGCTCATCGGCGCGGCGGGTTCCCTGCACCGGAGCCGCGGCATCGGCCTCCTCTATCGGGCCTTCGCGCGTCTCGCCGCCCTCGACCCCAGCCTGCACCTGGTGTTGGTCGGTTCACCGGATCCACGTCTGCCGCCGCCCAAGGGCGAACGGATCCTTTTTCTGGGTCGCTTGCCGCATCCCGAGATGGCCTGGTTCTTCAGCGCCCTGGACGTCGCCGCCCTGCCCATGATCGACACCCCTTTCGGGCGTTACGCCTTCCCCCAGAAGGCTTACGAGATCCTGGCCTGTGGCACGCCCCTGGTCACCGCCCGGCTCGGCGCCCTCGCCCGCACCCTGAAAGACGCCCCTCGCTGCCTCTATACACCTGGAGACGAGGCGGATCTGGCCTGGCGGCTCAGGGATCAACTGGAGGCGCCTTATCGACCGGAACGGCGCATTCCCACCTGGCAGGAGCAGGCGGAATGCCTCTCGGCCTTCCTCGAAGGAATAGCCGTTCCAAAGAGATAGCCGTCCACGTAGTTTCCCAGGGCGCCCCAGACCCGAAGCTATGGCGCCCCCAGGGAGACATGGATCTGCCGCACCACCTCGGGCAACAATCCCATACCCTCGGCCAACCGGGACAGATAGTCCCGTTCCTCATCGGTATCCACCTGGATGGACAACAAGGACACCGTATAGACCTCGGCCGCCAACTCCGGGCTATTCACCTGACGGATGAGGGCGTCCAGATCCAGGGGTTCGAGCATCTGCTCCCGCACGAAAGCCCGCGCCTCCCCATCCGCCCCGGCCTGGTCCAGCTTGGTCAGAATGTTGTGCATCTCTGCCGGGTCGATCTGGCCGTCGGCCTTGGCGGCACTCACCATGGCGGTGAGCAGCAACCTGGCCTTGGCCTGTTCGGCCTCTTCGTCCACCGACCCCAACAGCCGCGCCTGGGGAGTGTCCGTGGAAGACCCGGCATTGGCCTTGTTCATGGCCTGCATGGCGAGCGTGCCGAGGACCGCCAACAGACCTCCCCCCAGCGCCCCGGTCGCCGCCTTGGTGCCGCCACCGAAAATCGCCCCCACCAAGGCGCCGAGCCCGCCGATGGTGGAAGGATTGCCTTCCTGAACCGCCCGGGCGGTGTCACCGAACATCCCTTTGGCCATATTGGCCAGGTTGCCGAACAGGCCACCACCCTCCCCCGCTTGGCGCAAACCCTCGCTGAGGCCGGTCTTGAGCTGATCCAAACTGCCGTTATTGAGCGCATTTCCCAAACGCTCGCCCACCGACTGGGCCATACCGCTTTCGAGCATGGTATCCAGAAGCTTTTTCGCGTCGAACATGATCCGTCCTTTTCATACTTGCCTGATTCACCATCCAACCGTTTCAAGGCGGAAACATCGCCCTGAAACCCTCTTTTCGTTCCCGCCAGTGCCATCGACCGGCAGAACCACACCAGTCTCACAGATTGTGGCGACCGCAAGGACGATCAAGCGCCGGGCGGCAGGCTACCAAAACCTTCCCACGCACCTGGGCATATCGCCCCCCTCATGTAACGGCTCCGGGAACTTCGCGCTGTTGCCCGGCATCGAACGACATAAGCCATCCGACCCGATTGGAGACGCAATGAAGACGATGCGATCAGGTTTCTGGGGAATAGTATGCGGACTGCTGTTTGGCCTGGCCTGGCCGGCCGCCGCGAGCGAGAAAGCAGGCTCCGCCGAGAGGATCGCCACGGCCACCTTTGCCGGTGGTTGCTTCTGGTGCATGGTGCATCCCTTCGATGAACTCCCCGGGGTGATCTCGGTGACCTCGGGTTACACCGGCGGCCATACCCCGAATCCGACCTATGCGGAGGTCTCCTCCCATACCACTGGGCACATCGAGGCCGTCCAGATCCGTTACGATCCGGATCGAATCCAGTACCAAAGGTTGCTGGAGGTGTATTGGCGCAATGTGGACCCCCTCGACAGGGGTGGTCAGTTCTGCGACCGGGGTGATACCTACCAGTCGGCGATCTTCTACCAAGGCGAGGAGGAAAAGCGGCTGGCCGAGCAATCAAAGGCCGAGATCGAGCGACGGCTCCAACACCAGGTCGTGACCGAGATCCGCCCCGCCGACCGCTTCTACGCGGCCGAGGACTACCACCAGAATTTCTATAAAAAGAATCCCTTACGTTACACCTACTATCGCTATCGGTGCGGGCGCGACCAACGGCTGGATGATCTCTGGGGCAAAAAAAGCTGAACGGAATCAGCTCCGGACGGCTGGCGTCGAGCCTCTCTCCTGGTTCACTCCCGTGACTCTTTCGCTCCATTCCCCTTGCCGACCGCCTTCCCCAGCATCGAAGCGATGGAACGCAGGGCCCGGCTGACGAAAGGGGTTTCTTCCGAAGACACGATCTTGGCCCGACCCGCGAGTACATCCTCGGCCAGGGAGGAGGCCGAACGGATCTCCTGCTTGATCCCGGCCCGATCCACCAGGAGACAGTTATCGGTCAAAGAGCTGTACCAGGACAGCTTGAGACGGCGTTTGGGCAGATTCTCGTCGCGCTTGAACTCGAACCAGGTTCCATAGCCCAGGCTGCGGATCCTGTCCAGGAGTTTATGTTCCTCGGCAGAAATGACCCGGGAGCGAGGGGCCGTTTCCTGGCGGGCCTCCCCGCCGGGGAGCGCCGCCCCTGGACTGGGCGGGGTCAGCTTTTTGGCGTGGCGTTCGGCTCTCAACATGGCCTGGGCCTGCATCAGCCGTTGGGAGCTGGTGAGCAATTCGGCCAGGGGCGGCCATTCTTCCGGAGGATTCCCGCCCCCCATGGTATCCAGGCCGAAGGCCAGATCCTTGTGCAACTTCTGGAGTTTTTCCTCCAGCACCCCGGGGACCATGGCCTGCCCCACCGGATTACATAAGGCGATGAGATCCTCCGCCACTTTGAGGGTCTGCGCCCAGGGTTTCCCCTTATCGCCCTGGGTATCGCGCAGATAGATGATGACCAGATGATCGACCCAGGCGCTTTTCAGGAAGTTGGCGACCTCGGGCAGCACCATGGGTTCTTTGTTCAGACGCGCCGAGATCTCTTCCCCCGCCCGCTTTTTCGCCGTCTGAAACTTTTCGATCCCCACCGCCGAGTCCTTGGCCCGCTGCTCCAGGGCCGTATTCTTGCGCTTCTGCTCATTGACGCTGATGCGCAATTGCTCCAGCAGGTCGGAAAAGAGTTCGATATTGTCCTTGAACTCGGCAAAGATCCGGTCCACCACCTTGCGCAGAGCGGGAAAGATGCCCCAGTTGGGATCCCGCTCGTCCACATAGGAGCAACCCGACTCCACCATGAGGTTCAACAACTGCCAGCCATGATGCTCGCTGTTGTCCAACATACTGTTATCCAACATAGCGGCCTTGAGATAAGGGGTATGTAAGCGACTCATGAGGGCCTTGGCGAGATTGGGCAGGGCTTCCTCGTTGAGCATGTACTCGAACATAAAACCGACGATCTCGATGACGTCATGATCGGCCGAGGTCATCTGTTGCGGCTTGATCTCCTGGAACAGTTGCTCCCGCTCTCCCACCAGGAGAGACTTCGCCTTTTCCAGGAATTGGGCGTCGTCCATGAAGTCGGCGGCGGCCTGCCGACTGACGAAGGCGTCGGCAAAGGGTGAGGGCTGACTGGTCTGGATGTTGCTGATCGTCTGCACCAGGGTTTCCCGCGGCACAGGTTCATAGACCTGTCCATCCAGGCCGATGGACCCGGCCACCATGCCATCGCCGCGGGAACGCTTTTCCGCCATGAGGGAGAGGATGGAGCCGAAGAGCTCATCGCCGAGCGTTTTACTCTTCTCCTTCTTCGCCGCCTGGGCCTGCGACTGGGGAGGCTTGGCCTGGGGCGGGCTTCCAGCCGCGGCCCCCTGGGGTTTCGAGATATGCACCAGATTGGGCAGAACCCCGTCGGCCTTCAGACTCTCATTGAGGGCTTGATAGAGTTCCCAGGCATTCTTGAGGACATACTTGTCGAACAAGGCATAGAGCATGACCTTGAATTTGAACTCCATACCCAGCGGCTTGATGGCATCGCGGAAGGTCACCACCAGATGAGCCGGCCCCGCGGGAACCTGATCTTCCCGTAGCAGGTTGCCGCCATTGATCAGGGAAAAACGCTGGCGCAAGGCATAGAGTTCGGAAAAGTTCTCGTTCTGGGTCCGATTGATGAGCTTTTTGACCGCAATCTGCTCCTCCATCTCTCCCAGATCCAGCAATCTCATCTCGCTCTCGTCCCCAGCATCGGCCGCAAACTGTGCCCGCGACGGATCCTGCCGACCGATGGACTCGAAGGCCTGATTGAACCGGGTGGCAAAGGCGTCGCGAATCTCGCGCCTATTCTTGGTGACGGTATGGCTCGCCCCCAACAGGCCGCTCCTCGCGGTATCCGTTCCTGCCTTCTCGGCAAACTGGAAAAAGGCTTCCGGGGCATCGTTGAACAACTGCTCAATCTGCTCCTCCATCCTTTCCATGGCCAATAGACGGCATTTCGCCAATGCGGATTCGTGGATACGTTGTTGTCCTTGGTTCGACATGAGTCAATCCCCGCCTATTGCACCCTGGCTCCGGGATGGAGCCGGAAATTACTGCCTACAGCCTAACCCATTCTCCCGCTGTTGTTGAGGGGAAAAGCAGACTGGGACCGCCCCAGAGTGCCTCGCAACCACAACTCGACACAAATGATAAGCGCAGCGACCATGAAGGTCTTGTAAACCGGCTCGAGGCTCGGTCGGAAGGATTGCCGGCGTTCTATCTCCCAGTGTTTGGACGCCAAGTCTAACGCCCTTGGGGCCGGGAAAACGCCGAAAGCATTCCATTGGCCGTCTCTCCCACCGGAATCAGGATTGGAACGCAAAGCGGCAGAAGACTTCGACCCACTCCGAGTCCGTGGCTCGAACGCTCATCGACAGCGGGCGGAGGGCGCCATGGCCGATTTCGATATCCCACGCACGCCAATTCCCTGACTCATGTTGGCGCGGATCGAGATCCGCGTAAGAAGCTGTTTGGAAGGTCTCGTTACAGACTCCGCGCCTCGGGGCCAAGGTCTGTGCCTGTGATTATCGTTCTCAAAAAGAGAACAATATAGGCTTTATTTCTTTATTTGTTGCTAATATGAGAACGAAAATCGGGCCTTTCCGCTCAATGCCCGGGAGGCGAGGGTTTCCAAACAGCTTCTAAGCGGTGACCTATTTGGCCTTGGTAAGAGGCTATCCGCAAATAACTGTCACATGCTCCAACTGGTTGTTGCCGGAAAAACGCGGGGCGGGCATCGACACCTCTTGAATCTAACCCTGGAACCACAGCATTCCCAGCACATACAGGGTTCCAAGGAGCAGCTGCACCAGTGTGATCGGCAGGCCATAGCGCATGAAGCGCCCAAAGCTCACCCGCTCGCCATGGGTGGAGCAGATGCCGACACTGACGATGTTCGCTGAGGCGCCGATCAGGGTGGCGTTCCCTCCAAGGGTGGCGCCGAACATCATGGCAACGAACACAGGCAGGGTGGTGGCAGGCCAGTCGGTGAAACCAGCGGCCAAGGCTATCTCCGGCACCGCCTCGGCCGCCACCAGGTAGCCCTTGGTCATGATCAGTGAGGCGGCCACTACCGGGATATTGGCCAGCAGGCTGGAGAGTACGCCGATGCCGGCCAACAACAGCACGGCTACCAGCGAAAAGTTGGTGCCGAACCAGGTATAGAGCTGAACTGAAAGCCCCTGCAACAGACCGGTTTTAGTGAATGCCTGCACCAAACAGAAGATGGCGCCGAGAAATACCAAGGTTTTCCAGTCCACATCCCGCAGGACGTTCTCCACCGGCTCGACCCGTGCGGCATAGATCAGGAGCAGCGCCAAGGTGGCACCGATGATGGCTACGGATGGAGGAACGATGCGGGTCGGCAGTTCTTCACCGAAGAGAAACAGCAGCACCATGATTACCAACACCGTTAAAGACAGCAGGACGAAAACCGGTCGTTCGATGGGCTTTGGGGTTACGGCTGAGGGCAGTTCGATTCCCATGCTCCAGATCTGTGGCATGAGACGTGGTAGCAAGGGCAGGATGACGAGGACCGACAACAGACCGCCCAGACTCACCTGCTTCAGGTATTGGCCGAAAGACATACCGATGGAGCTGCCGACCAGGAAGGTTGCCGGGTCGCCCACCAGAGTGAGGAGCCCTGCCGAGTTGCTGAGGATGGCGGTAAGGATCATCGGGCCAACAAAATCGACCTTCAGTGCGCGTGTTACGCCGATGATGATCGGTGCCACGAGAATCACCGTAGTGGCGTTCGGCAAAAAGGCGCAGACGGGGGCCACCAGCACCACCAAGAAGATGAGGAAACGCTTGCCACTGCCGCCGGTCGCGCGTAAGAACCTATCCCCCACCCGCTCGAAAATTCCCGTCTTTGCCAGCATGCGTGCCACCACCATACCGCCAAACAGCAAAGCGAGGGGGCCGCCAGCAGTTTTCATGGCATCCACCAAGTCATTGGTATCCAGCAACCCCAGCGCCAGCAGGACGCACACCCCAGTCAGCGCGGCTACCGCCATGTCGATGACATCCAGCGCGATCAGCAGGATAACACCAGTGAATACCCCTACAGTCAGGTAGATCTGCAATTCAGTCATGACGGATTCCCTCTTCTCAGTCGATTGGTGGGGCGTACATCAGACCGCCATGGGTCCAAAGGCGGTTTGGTCCCCGCTCGATCTTCAGCGGACTCCCCTGGCCGAGGTTGCGCTCGTACATCTCGCCATAGTTGCCTACCGCCTTGATGGCCCGCACCGCCCACCCCGGAGTCACGCCGAGGTTGCGTGCCAGTAGCTTCTTCTCGTCCTGGGACAGCCGCGAAAGAGATCCTCGGCCTTCGGCCAGTTTGGTTTCAATGGTGTTGGCGGTAACCCCGGTTTCCTCGGCCAGCACCAGGGCGTAGAACACCCAGCGTACGAGGCTGATCCAGTCTTGATCCCCCCCCAAGACCGCCGGACCCAGGGGTTCCTTGGAGATGCGTTCGGGCAGAATCCTGAAGGCGTCTGGACCACTGGGTGCCCACAAACGCACAGCCACCAATTGGGAAGCATCCGAGCTGTAAGCCTGACAGCGACCGGAAAAGAAGGCTTCAGCCGTTTCCCGGGCTGAATCCATGACCAGGGGCTGCCAGCGCAGACCATGGGCCGCGCCATAGTCCTCCAGATTGCGCAGATGGTTGGTACCCTTTTCCACGCATATCTTCGCCTCCTGCAACTGCGTCGGCTGAGTGATGCCGGAGGCCGAGGGTACGAGAAAACCCTGGCCATCATAGAAGAGCACCGCCGGAAACTGCACCTTCAACAGCACCTCGCGGGTGAAACTCCAGGTGGTGTTGCGCACCAGCAGGTCGATCGCTCGGGATTGCAGCGCCGGGAAGCGGGTGGAGGCTTTCAGGGAGATGAACTCGACCTTGGCCGCATCGCCCAGGACCGCCGCCGCCACCGCACGACAGAAGTCCGCGTCGAGTCCACGCCAGTCCCCCTTGGCGTCCTGCTCGGAGAAGCCTGGGATTCCCTCGCTCACCCCACACCTCAGCAAGTCACGCTTCTTGACCGCTTCAAGTAGGGCGCCGGCCTTGGCGAGTGAACAGAAGCTCAGGCTCAGGAAGAGGCCAACGAACCAGCAAACTTTGGTTAGTTTCATCGACGTAAAGACCCGTGGGATCATCAACCGGATTAGGAAATAACCTTGGGCGTTTTTTGTACCACTAGCATAAGGATTGAATCGCTGTCTGGTGTCCGAACGACCGTTGTGGAAGGCGATGATTACAGATCGGGAAAGAGGTTTCCAAGGTCTGGGCGAGATCTATCGCGGAAGCGAAGAACCTATCCGGAAAAGCTAGCGTCCCCCTGAACATACCGGACAAGCCGGGTCCGGTGTCAGTGTGAATTGTCGCCACTCCATGCGCAGGGCGTCGACCAGCAGCAGACGCCCCAACAGCGGTGTTCCGGCCAGGCCGAGGAGCTTGATGGCTTCGGTGGCCTGGATACTCCCGACGATACCCGCCACCGGGGCCAGGATACCATTCTCCGCGCAAGTCGTTTCCTCCGTGCCGGCCTCCGGATAGAGGCAGCGATAGCAGGGGCCGCCGGGCTGGCCGCCGAATACGGCGACCTGGCCCTCCCAGCGGATCGCGGCCCCGGAGACCAGGGGCTTGCCGCTACGATGACAGGCCAGATTGAGTGCAAAGCGGGTGGGAAAATTGTCCGAGGCATCCACCACCAGATCGACCCTTTCGACCTCGGCTTGCAGCGCCTCGGCTTGGAGTCTGGTCTCCAGACATTCGACCTCCACCTCGGGATTGATCGCCCGCAGGCTGTGTCGGGCCGAACCGACCTTGGACTGGCCGATACGCCCGGTGGTATGGGCGATCTGGCGTTGGAGATTGCTGAGATCGACCCGATCCCCGTCCGCCAGCAGCAGATGGCCTACGCCCGCCGCGGCCAGGTACATGGCCACCGGTGAACCCAGGCCGCCGAGCCCGAGGATGAGGACCCGCGACCGACGCAATCGCTCCTGACCCTCGATGCCGATCTCGGGCAGCATGATCTGACGGCTGTAGCGCAGCAGTTGGTCGTCGTTCATCGGTGGGGAAGACCCGGAAAGGCCGACTCAGAGATAGTGTCGCCAATGCTCCGGACGTTGGTCCCGGCAATCGTGGTTCTGGCGTGCAAACTGGTTGGCGAAGATGCGTTGGGTGCAGTTGGTGGTCCCGCGTGGGCAACCCAGGTTATCCCGTTCGGTGGTTTCGGTATAGGTGTACAGGGCACGTTGCAGCTTGTACAAGAGGCCGTTGTCGAGGTGAAAGCCCCAGTCGTCCAGGAAGCGTTGGACGCATTCCAGGGTGATTTGCAGCAGATCGTAGCTGACCTCCAGGGTCAGCCCATTCAAAGGCCTGACCAGCCGCATACCGGGGATACCCTGGAGGCGCAACGCCGCCGCCCCGGCCTGGTCGGGCTCTGGGTGCAAGGGGTTGAAGTGGATGACCCGGTGTTTGATGAGGTCTGAGTAGGGCGCGTCCATAAATCCAAGCCTATCCGGGAATGAAAGGAATACAAGCCCGCTCAGACTCTGTCCGGCGGGGATCGACCAAAGGATATTCGCTCAAGACCGGAAAAGTCACTACAGCGCCCGGCTGCGAGGGGTGGAAACGTCGCCCTGAACCCAATCCCCGCCTGCTGGCGAGTGCCGTGAAGGGGTACAGCCGGTCTTGTCGCTTGAGCCTCTCCCTTCTGTTTCGGCGTCCCCAAGGGATTCCGGCTTCCCGGCCGGAATGACGGCGCCTCTCTTTCTCGCTGAAATAACGCGCCAGTCAGAATATGACATGGACTCATTTGACAAAGGGGATTGTGCTCAACATGCCAGGCTTGGGTATAAGGACCACATACTCACCAATCGCTTCCCGTTCCCACGTCTTCGCCATGGGTTGTTTGAGTAATGACGCTAATTGTGTGTCTTCGTGATGCAGAATTATCGCTTCCGGTCCTGTTTTCCTCCAAACGGTAGCATCGTATAAGGGATACCGAAGGTCGCCGGGACTCAGGTTTTTCGAACTGGCGATAATTACCTCATTGCTCTCGAAAACCAACCGCCATTGAACGAAATAGGTGCACCATACCCGAGATACCCGCCTTTTGCTCAGATAATCGATAAGCGCCGGAATGGTAGCACCCGAGGTCTTGCGATTGACCCGCCCCTGTCCCTGGATAAATACATCATCGTTCACCCAGCTTTGACCGATGTAGGAGAAGTGATTGATGGAACCCAAGACGACGAGCGTACTCAGGAGAACGATGCCACCAACCTTGAGCAGGGGATTCTGATCACAGCCTAGCCGAGCGACTCCGCGAGCGGCGACCAGAGCCAGCGCGGGATAGAGAGGCAGGAGATAGCGCGGGCTCGAGGCCAGGCGGCCGGAAATGGAGAATATGATGAGGTACGTCAATACATACAAAATGAGCAATACTTCGATGTCGGCTGGAGCGTCCTTCTCTCCATCCCCTCCCGGGGCAACAAGAGACCTGGCCAGTATTCGAACCCGTGGCCATGTCTTCAGGCTCAGATAACCGAATAGCAAAAGGTAAACGGCATACTCGAGATAAGCCTTGAAGGGTGGATGGCCGAGGTATTGGTCGACATTGCGACCGACAAAAAAACCGGGAAGATAGGTGGTTAGTGATGTGTACAAAGGCGAGAACAGGTTCAACCCATCATAACCATCCGCCTGGCCGAACACATATTTGAAGTTGGTAAAGTCATGGGTAAGATTGAATAATAAAAGCGGGCTGGCACCGATGCCGAACCCGGCCACCATGAGCAGGACCGATTTCCATTTCCAGAAGACAGGCCGCCAGAACAGGCTGAAAAGCATCAATGTAAACAGGAATGGCAGGATGAGTTCCAGGTTATAGTAGGCGACGCCACAAAACAGACCGAATAGAAAAAGCCGCCAGCCTCCTTGAGAGCCCTTATCGACCAGGTCACCGAAACACAGCAGAATCATCATGAACAACATCGGGATTATCGCATAACCACCACGCATTTTCAGATGCCATTCGATCAGGGCCGTGGCCGTTATGAGAATCACGGATGAGATGATCGCGGTCGCATACTCGTAATACCGCAGACAAAACAGATAACACAGACCGATGGTCACCAGCCAGCAACACAGGGCCACGGATTTCAAGGCGATGGAGGAGACGCCAAAGACGGCAAAAGGGATGGCGGCGAAGTAGGCCTCGATAGCACCGCCTCCGCCATACGGCTGACCGTAGAAAAACAGATGTCGTTCTCCCTTTGTCAGCACATGCTTGGCCATGATCCCTATGACGGCTTCATCGCCATCCGCGTATGTTTGCGAAGTCAGCAATACCAGGGTGAAAAGTATCAATGCCCCGGACAAAAGAATGCCTAAAGTCACCGCCTGTTTTCTGCGAGATAGGGGCCGGCCTGCCGCACAGAAACCGCGCAATAACATAGGTTGCTCCAAACGACTCGGAAGGACGATTCAGGTAACAGCTGAGGCCTCGGCGCGGACGCCGGTGGATCTTGAGGACAACCGCCTTCAACTCCGTCCGAGTCACCTTACTCAAGTCGGTTCCTTCTGGGAAGGCGCGCGGATCGGGCGACGTGGAGGGTTGGTTGGTGGAAGCCGGCCCTGGATTCAGTGGCATGAGCGCCGTCAATCCCCGGATCCAGTCCGAGGAGGCGCCCACATCCCGCATGACTCCCGGGCCTGGGCTGGTGTAGCCGATTCTCTGTTCTCCTTTAGAGAACAATACCGATTCTACGAAGATATTGTTCTTGAAAAGAGAACAAAAATCGGGCCTTCCAGCCCGATGCCCGGACGCCGGGCGGCGCCACCGCCAAACCCGGACGCCTGCCGATCCCCCCTTATCCCCGAGCCGGATCTCCAGGACAATACCCCGGGCGATTCGGCAGGAGGAAAAGGGTGGAACATTCCCAGGGGGTCGGACAGGTAAGACATGAGACGGCGGCGGCGGCTTTTCTCGCCCGCTGTCTGTTGCTCGATCTGGAAACCGATGCCAAGGGGGAGCGCTTGCTCAAGATCGGCGCGCTGCGGGGATCGCGGACCTTCGAGCGCCAGGGGCGCTTTGACACCGCCACGGCGCTGGAAGAGCTGGAAGGCTTCTCGGCCGGGGCCCGGTTCTGCCTGGGTCACAATCTGCTCGACCACGATCTCCCGCTGTTGCGCGGCCTGACCGCCAGCTCGCCGCTCTTGGCCCTGCCGGTGATCGACACCCTCTATCTGTCGCCGCTCGCCTTTCCGGCCAATCCCTACCACCGGCTGGTGAAGGACTACAAGCTGGTGAAACAGTCGGTGAACAATCCGCTGGCGGATGCCGCACTGGCCGGTTCATTGTTTCTGGATCAGTGGCTGGCCTTTGCCGCCATGCCGCCGGAGCTGCCGGCCTTTTTCCGCTATGGTTTCGCCGCCGCCTTCACTGGGATCGACCAGGGCTTCGCGGCCATGGGGGCGGCCCTGCCTTCCCCCATCGAGGCGCTCAAGACCCTGGTTCGACTCACGGACGGCAAGGTCTGTCGCACCCATTTCCGCAAGGTGGCCTTCGCCCAGGTGCCGAGTCGGGATGGCCGGGTGGCGCTGGCCTATGTCCTGGCCTGGCTGGGGGTGGCGGGAAGCCATTCGGTGCTGCCGCCCTGGGTGCGACGGCGATGGCCGCTGGTGGGAGAGATTCTCCGGGAGCTACGCGACCACCCCTGCGAGGACCCCAAATGCGGCTGGTGTCGGGCGACCCATGGCCCGCTCGCCCAACTCGAACGCTGGTTCGGGTTCGATGCCTTCCGGGCGCAACCAACCACCCCGGAGGGCGGTTCGCTGCAACAGGCCATCGTCGCCGCGGGGATGCGGGATGAGCCGCTGCTGGCGATCCTGCCCACCGGCGGGGGCAAATCCCTCTGTTACCAGCTCCCGGCCCTGGCCAGACATCAGCGGCTCGGGGTGATGACCCTGGTGATCTCGCCCCTCCAGGCCTTGATGAAGGATCAGGTGGACAACCTGATCGCCAAGACCGGGGTGACCTCGGCCGCCGCCTTGAATGGTCTGCTCACCCCACCGGAGCGGACGGATGTGCTGGAGCGGGTCCGGCTCGGGGATGTGGCGATCCTCTATGTCTCGCCGGAGCAGTTGCGCAACATATCCTTCCGTCAGGCGATCGCGATGCGGGAGATCGGCGCCTGGGTATTCGATGAAGCCCATTGTCTTTCCAAGTGGGGACACGACTTCCGGCCGGATTATCTCTACGCCGGACGCTTCATCCGTGAGTTCGCGGCGGAACAGGGATGGCCCATCCCGCCGGTGGCCTGTTTCACCGCCACCGCCAAACCGGCGGTGCGGGATGAGATCCTGGAGTTTTTCCAGCGTACGCTGATCCAGGATCTCCGGCGCTTCGAGGGCGGCACCGAGCGGGAAAACCTGAGTTTCGAGGTTCAGGCGGCGCGGGAGGCGGAAAAATGGCCGCGTCTGCAAGCCCTCTTGATGGAGCGACTGGGCGAGTCCGGGGCGGCCGTCGTCTATCTCGCCACCCGACAGCGGGTCCAGGAGGCGGCGGAGTATCTAGGCGGCCAGGGCTGGCCCGCGGCGGCCTTTCACGCCGGGCTCTCGGCCCCGGAGAAGCGCCGTATCCAGGAGGAATTCATCGCCGGTTCGATCCGGGTGATCTGCGCCACCAACGCCTTCGGCATGGGGATCGACAAGGAGGACGTGCGCCTGGTCCTGCACGCGGACATCCCCGGGTCGCTGGAGAACTATCTGCAGGAGGCCGGGCGGGCCGGACGCGATTTCCAGCAGGCCGAGTGCGTGCTGCTCTATGACGAAAAGGACATCGAGACCCAGTTCCGCTTGGGGGCGAGTTCGCAATTGAACCGCAAGGATATCGCCGAGCTGCTGCGGGGCATCCGGCGGGCGAAGCGCAACCGGGCGGGGGACATCGTGCTGACGGCCGCCGAGCTGCTGCGGGATGAAGAGCTGGATACCGGTTTCGACACCGACGACCGCCAGTATGACACCAAGGTCAAGACCGCCGTCGCCTGGCTGGAACGGGGTGGTTTTCTGGAGCGCAACGAGAATCACAGCCGCGTCTTTCAGGGCCAACCGCTGGTGCGGGACCTGGAGGAGGCGCGGCGGCGGATGCGGGCGTTACAGCTCTCCGAGTCGACCCAGGCCCAGTGGCTCGCCCTGCTGGAAACGCTGATCAATGCCAACCCGGATCTGGGGATCGGCGCCGACGAGCTGGCCGGGCTGGCCCCCTTCAAGGCCTTCGGTCAGGAGGCGGGCAAGCAGGTGCTGCGGGGGCTGCACGCCATGGCGGAGGCCGGCCTACTGGACGAGGGCCTGTTGCTCACCGCGCTCCTCAGATACAAGGTCAAGGACCCTTCCCGGGCGCGATTCGAGGCCCTCTGCGCCCTGGAGCGGGCGTTGCTGGAGCGGCTCCGCCTCGAATGCCCCGAGGCCGACGAAGGCGAATGGCAAGAGTTGTCGCTCCGCCGTCTCAACCAGCGCCTGCTGGACGACGCGGCGGTTTCCGACCCGACGGCCCTGCGGCGGCTGCTCAAGGGACTGGCCCAGGATGGTCGGGGCCTGGCCGGGGAAAAGGGTAGTATCGAGTGGCGTCCGCTCTCCCGCGATCACTACCGGGTCCGCCTGCGCCGGAGTTGGACCGCCCTGGTGGAAACCGCCGAGCGCCGTCGCCAGGTGGCCAAGGTGGTACTGGAGACGCTGCTGGCCAAGGTCCCGCCCGAGGCCCCGCCCAGCGCCGAACTCTTGGTCGCCTTCGGGATCAAGGAACTCACCGAGGCCCTGGGGCAGGATCGGCTGGTGCAGACTCTGCTCAAGGACCCCCTGGCCGCGGTGGACCGGGCCTTGCTATTTCTCCACCTCAACCAGGTGATCGAGTTGCAGCAGGGGTTGGGTGTGTTTCACCAGGCGATGACCATCCGCCTGAGCGATCAGTCCAAGGGGCGGCGCTACTCCCAGGGGGACTTCGAGCCCCTGGCCCAGCACTACCAGGAGCGGGTGTTCCAGGTCCATGTGATGCAGGAGTATGCCCGTCTGGGGTTGGAACGCATTGGCCGGGCGCTGGGGTTCGTCCTCGATTATTTCACCCTGGACCGGCGCCGCTTTGTCGAGCGCTGGTTCGCCGACCGCGGCGAGGAGCTCAAACGCGCCACCGGGCAGGAGTCCTACCACCGCATCGTCGAGACCCTCAACAACCCCAGGCAGCAGGCCATTGTCGGCGCGCCGGTGGAAGAGAACCTGCTCATCCTGGCGGGACCGGGCTCGGGCAAGAGCCGGGTGGTGGTCCATCGCTGCGCCTGGTTGTTGCGGGTGGCCCGGGTACCGGCACGGGCGATCCTGGTGGTCTGTTTCAACCGCAACGCCGCCCTGGAGCTGCGACGGCGGCTCGCCGACCTCGTGGGAACCGACGCCCGAGGGGTGACGGTGCAGACCTACCATGGACTGGCCATGCGCCTCAGCGGTCGCTCCTTCGCCGCGGGAGCCGAAGTCGGCGGAGGACCCGGGTTGGAGAGGGTAATCCCGGAGGCGATCCGTCTGCTGCGCGGTGAGATCCCCCTGATGGGTCTCGAGGCGGACGCGGTCCGCGACCAGATTCTCGGCGGCTATCGCCACATCCTGGTAGACGAGTACCAGGACATCGACCAGACCCAGTACGACCTCGTCTCCGCCATCGCCGGACGCACCCAGACCGATGCCGACGAACGCCTGGCCCTGCTCGCGGTGGGTGATGACGACCAGAACATCTACGGGTTTCGCGGCGCCAATGTGGAGTTCATCCGTCGCTTCGCCGCCGATTACCAGGCCCGCACCTACCATCTGCTGGAGAACTACCGCTCCAGCGGTCATATCATCGCCGCCGCCAATCAATTCATCGCCCACAACCGAGACCGCATGAAGGGCCAACATCCCATCCGTCTCGATGGGGCCAGGGAGGATGAGCCGCCGGGCGGGGTCTGGAGCCAATGGGATCCCCTGGCGCAAGGTCGGGTGCAGATCCTGACCCTGTCGGGGCTGGATCGCCAAGCGGTGGCCCTGGTGGAGGAACTCCGGCGCCTGACCGCCATCGCCGCCGCCAGGGGATCGACTGGCCCCGACTACGCTGGCTGCGCCATCCTCGCCCGAACCCGCCAGATCCTCTACCCGATCCGCGCCTGGCTCGAACACCTGGGCCTGCCCCTGACCTGGGGTCTGGAGCGTGACAAGACCCCGCCCCTGCACCGCATCCGCGAGATCGCCGACTTTCTCGACCAACTCAAGGAGCGGCGCCACCAATCCGCCGGCGCCTCGGAGTTGCTCGCCGGGCTGGGGTCGGAAAGCGACAACCCCTGGTCCAGGTTCCTGCGGCACATCCTCGAAGACTGGGCGGTGGAAACCGCCGATACCGAGACCCCCATCGACCAGGCGATCGAGTTCCTCTACGAGACCCTGGCCGAACAGCGTCGGGAATCACGCCTGGGGGAGGGGGTCTTTCTCTCCACGGTGCACGCCGCCAAGGGCCTGGAGTTCGATCATGTCTTTCTTCCCGACGGCGGCTGGCGGGACAACAAGGAACAGATCGAAGAGGAGCGCCGCGCCTATTACGTTGGCCTGACCCGCGCCCGGCAGACCCTGACCCTGATCGACGCCGGCCCCGGCCATCCCCATGTCGCTCTCATCGAAGGCGACCACTGTCTGCGCCGTACTCCGGCCCTGGATCTCGACATCCCGGCCGGTATCTTGAACAGACGCTACGATCTGCTTGGACCGGCGGATCTCTTTCTCGACCATGCCGGGCTCAAACCCCCGGATCACCCCATCCATGCCCATCTCGCCGCCCTCCAGCCCGGTGACCGCCTGGTGTTGCGGGCGTCGGGCGAGCACCTGGTATTGCTGGATGCCGAGGGCTTCCCCGTGGCCCGGCTGGCCAAACAGGCCGCTCAAACCTGGCGCCCGCGGCTGGCGCGGGTCGAGGGCCTGCGGCTGGTGGCCCTGGTCCGGCGCCTGAAAACGGATTCCACCGAGAACTTCCGGGACCGCGTCCTCAGCGAGCGATGGGAAGTTCCGCTGGGGGAGCTGGTGTGGCAGGAGCGGTGATGGAAGCGAGAACAGGGTCTTGGCCTGTTGGAAGGGCGCCGGGTGGCTCCGGGCATTGGCCGAAAATGGCCGGTTTTTGTTCTTATTTCGAGAACAATGACGTAGATATTGAGGTATTGTTCTCTATCCGAGAACAAAAAACCGGACCAACAGGCCCCTGCCCGGACGCACCGACAGTCGGATGGCCAGCCGTGACGGCTTCTCGCTCAGAGCCAGCCGCATCGACCTTCTGAACACCTGGCCGTCGGCGGTAGGCGTTCAGCTCACCTCGCCCTGCGGGGAAGGAGCCAGGGGTGAGGGTTGGCTCATCAACGAGTTACCTCGGCTTGAGCCATGCGTCTCCTTCCCTTCAGGGTCTCCCAGGTGCCAGGCGTTACTTTTCAAGCTTCAGCCTCGGCACCACTGGTTTTCGCAAGGGATACCGTCATGGTCACCGTCCATCTTCACACCCGGGCAGTTCCTCAGAAAGTAAGTAGCCTCGGCGCAGGAAGTCATTTGGGAGCAGTGCGTCCGTCCATCACATTGATATGTATCCGTCGGGGTGTGGCTTTGACTGGCCGCTGGCTGTGCCCAGACTTGACGGCTGTCGGTTGCCGGTTGGGGTTCAAACTGACGGGTCTGATAGCTGTCGGTTGCCGGTTGGGGTTCAAACTGACGGGCCTGACTGCTGGCGGTCGATGGCTGGGGTTCGGATTGAATCCGCCAGGCATAATGCACCCTATACTCGTTATAAGCCTGCCATCCAGCAACAGCCAGCAACATTACAAGCAACACCATCATAATAAAACGCTTCAATTTTATCCCCTCCCTCGGGTGATGGAACAACACCATACGAACGCTTGATATATCAAGGGTCGCGAGAATTGTAACCGATTCTTTCCATGAATTTTGACGCCTTGTATACCATGCCTGCTCCAGGTGTAGGATGGGTGTTAACCCATCGTTATACGAATTTGGCCTGGTTGGAAACGGCGGATGTGGATGTTGGCCTACGGGATGGGCGCCAACCCATGCTGATGGAAATCCATGACGGAATACCGCCGCTGCCGTTTACCGGGAGGGATGTATTTCGGCTCTTTCTCAAAACGGGTGGGTAACGGAAGGATGAGGGAACGGCTAGAATAGAGGCTTCCGCGAATCACGGGGGGAGCCAGATGGAAAACATTTTTCTGATGAGCGAGTTACCTCAGCCAACTTGTCATTCCAGCTTCCCGGACGGAATGACGGCCCATCTCTTTCTCGCTGAAATAACGGGCTCATGAGATTCCGTGATGAGCCCCAAGCATCGTGGCGGGATCGCCACCTTCGTCGAACACATCACCTGTCTCTTCGCCGGCCATCTTCCTGACAAACAAACCAATCCCTGACCCGCTGATTAGGGATAACCTAATAAGAATTGGTATAAAGTTCATGTTGCTCGAAATTCCTGAATTGTTGAACCCCGCCCAACTGGCCAAGATCCGGGAAGTATTGACCAGGGCCGAATTCGTCGATGGACGCTTGACGGCCGGAAAGGCGGCGGCCCGGGGCAAACGCAATGAGGAACTGGCCCAGGACCCGGCCACACTGTCGTTACTGTATCGCATCCTCATGAGCACGCTCGGGCATCATGAAGGTTTTCGCCGCTTCGTCCTCCCCTATCGGGTGGCGGATTTCATCTTCGCCCGCTATCAGCCGGGCATGAGGTATGACGATCATGTCGACGATCCCATCATGGGTGGCGCCGGAGGGAAATTCCGTAGCGATGTCTCCATGACCGTCTTTCTCCAGCCGGCGGAATCCTATGACGGCGGTGAGCTGGTCATCCGCACCAGTTACGGCGACAAGCGGGTCAAACTGGAGGCCGGCGGGGCGGTTATCTACCCGTCCGCGAGTGTGCACCGGGTGGAGGCGGTGACCCGGGGGGAACGTCTGGTGGCGCTGACCTGGATCCAGAGTTTCGTGCGCGATGCCGCCCGGCGGGAACTTTTATATGAACTCGATTGTGCCCGGGAACATCTGCTGAACACCGAGCCGGACGCCGAGTCGACCAAGCTGGTGGATCGCAGTTACGTCAATCTGTTGCGGATGTGGAGCGAACTCTGAGGGGAGAGGGCACCCGACCGAAGTGGGATCAGGGCTTCGATCGGGTGCTCGGCGCGAGAGCGGAGAGGCGGCGGGAGCGAAACTCCCGAACCCCTCAATAGCCGCCCTTGCGCTTGGTCTCGGGCAGGCCGGCGATCATGCAGGCCTGTTTCGAGGGTTTGCCGGGGAAGAGGTCATAGACCTCCTTCGAGCTCACCTTGCGGCCCCATTTGTCAGCGCAGAATTTGTTGATCTCGCGATCATTGGGCTGGTGCTGGTTGTTGTTGAGGAATTCGTCGCGGAGGTAATGGATGATGTCCATGTGTTCCTGGGTGAGCGGGTCGATGTCTTCGCTCTTGGCGATCTCGACGGCGACCTCCTCGGACCAATCGGCAGGATCAACCAGATACCCGTTGGCGTCGGTTTCGATGGTCTTACCATTCAACTCGATTGACATGGTGCAGGCTCCTTTGTCTGGCGAATACATAAAGCGGAAAGCCGCGCGGATTTTAAGCAAATCAGGTACCGGCGTCACCACTTGCTTTACCTACCGCCTCGAGACCCTTATGCGGCAGAAAGAGGCCGCAGCCGAGCTGGCGATAGGGGCCCAGACCATGGCGCTGGAGCTGGATGGATTCTTCCGGGCGAAGACCGGCCAGGAGCAGGCTGCGCGTATGGAGGGGACCAGCGGGTAACAGGAACTGGTGCGCGATACCGCAGAGGGCCTTTTTCACCCGGAGGCCCCGGGCGGACAGCTCGGTGACAGAGCGCCGGAGAAACTCGTCCTCGTTCTCCTCGTCCGGGCCGGCGATATAGCGCGCAAAGATGTTGCCCTGGGTGCTGAGGGGTCTGGTTTTGGCGTCGCCGACGATCAGGGGTTGATCGGCAATCTCCAGCGTCTGTCCGCAAAGCTGGCGGGCCGCTTCCAGGCGCTCCGCGGGGAGACGCAGGGTCAGCTTGGTGCGCCGCGACAGCATCAGCCACTGACCTTCCTCCTGGCTGGGGCGCTCCCAACCATTTTGCGAGGAGGCGACATGAATCAGATGGATGCCGGCCCGCGGTTCCTCTTCCAGCCAGGGCAAGGCCCGTTGCAAGGCGGTCGAGAGGCCGTAGGCATGGTCTACCGGGAGTCGACGGCCATTCAGACTGAACATCAGGTCGAGAATGTCGTCCGGCGCGGCGACATCCTGGGGATCCTGTTCTTCTTCCCAGATCAACATCTTCAGTTCACCGGTAGTCTGATCTGCAACAGATCCCGGTCGAACCACCAGTCGTCTTGGACCAGGACATCGATCAGGGTGCGCAGGCGGGGGAGAAATTTATCCGGCTCCTTGAGTCCCAGCCGATCGAGCCAGAGATCGAAGTCTTTCTGGGACTCGACGCCGCTGTGACGACGGGCGACCTGGCCAAGGGTCTGAGTGGCGAAAAACAGGAGATCGTCCCGTTCCTGGCCTTCGCTGCGAAGGTCGATCAGAAACAGGGCCACGGTGGCGGCGATGGCGGCCCCGTCGGAGTTCTCGGGCGTATCTTCAATGACATGGTTGAGCAGGCCGAGGGAGAGCTCGGAGTCGACCGGATAGGTGACCGCCAACCAGATTCCTTGACCCAGGGCGCTCAGACAACCGTCCAACTCGGTTTGATAGAGGACGTCGCAGACATCGACCGCCGCCTCCCAGTCTTGGTGTCTGATAAAGGTATCGAAGGCGGTACGACCGATCGGCCAGGCCGCCTCCCCCCTCCCGAGGCCCACCAGGGTGCGGGCGATCTGCAATTGCAGCTCAGCGGTGTCCTGGGGAGAACCGCGAGGGCCGATTTCCTGCAAACGTTCCTCCAGTGCGACAAGATGGGATTCGAGTGTCGTCTCGGCGCCGATCCGGTTCATCGCCGACTCGGAGAAAAAATCGAATAACCCGGCTGGGTTTAGTTCTGTGTTTTTCATGACATCCGCCTGATATAGCCGCTGAAAGCCCCTTCCAGGCGATCTTCCCAATCCATGGGGGTATCCGGGTAGGGCGGTTTGACATCCATGCGGAAGAAGCGCTCCCCCCGCGCCGCCATGGTCTGGATTACCGGGATGAGTTCTTCAAAGGATTCGAACTGGGGATTGGCGATTATCAGCTCGCTGAGCTTCAACATGGCTTTACTCTCTGTCCTCCTGAAAATGGGCGGTTCGGGATCCGGGTCTTGAGTCCGGATCCGCTCCAGATCACATACAAGGTAAAACCGGCGCCGTCGGTGGGGCCTTGGCGAGGCTCAAACCCGAAGGGCTGGCCAGCCTGGCTGGCTGGCTGGTGAAGAGCTACTGTCCGGATTCGGCCTATGGCGGAAAACTTGGGGCGGGTTGGCGGAAAACAAGCGATCCAGCCCGGTTATTGCGGCCTTCGCCGCGCCACGAATATCAGTCCTGCGGTCAGCGCCTTGACGACCTGACCGGGACGGCGCTATCCGGGTCCCATCAGCCCTTGTCGACCTGGGGGCGGTGCCTGTAGTTCATGTGACTCTGAACCTGTCGAACGCGCCGATAGCCCAGAAGCTGGAGCGGAACGAAGACGACGTGCCGTCCATGACGGAGTCCCTGCGTCCCGGTTTCGCCCCAAAAAGAGCCGGTGACCTTGTCCGGTAGCGTCGAGCGCGACGCGACTGACCAGTCCTCGGATTCCCACCGGCCTTCATTCCTCAGCCGCCGGGAGGACAGCGAGCGCCTCTCGGTACAGCCGGTTTCTTTTTACACCGGTGATCTCGACGGTGAGACCAAGGGCCTGTTTCATCGGTAACTGGCGACGGAGCAGCGCCAGTATCCGTAGGGCTTCCTGCAACCCTTCATCCTGGCCCGACTCTACCGGCGCCCCGGCCACCAGAACAACGAATTCCCCTCGCCGTTGCTCGGGATCCTGCTCCAACCGCCGCACCAGTTCCTCCAAGGTCCCGTCCAGGATGGTTTCGTAGATCTTGGTCAGCTCTCGGGCCAGCCTCGCCTCCCGACCGGCCCCCATGACGATGACGAGATCCCGCAGGCTGTCCAAGATCCGATGACTGGCTTCATAGAACACCAGGGTCCGCGGCTCCCGGGCGAAACGCCGCAGCCACTCCAGTCGTTTGGCGGCTTCGCGCGGGGGGAAGCCCTCGAACACGAAGGCCGAGGTCGGTAAGCCAGCCACCGAAAGGGCACTGATGAGGGCGCTGGGACCAGGGATCGGCACGACCCGATAGCCCCGCCGGCGAACCTCCCGCACCAGAACATAGCCCGGATCACTGATGAGAGGGGTACCGGCATCCGCCACCAGGGCGATACTCCGTCCCTCCGCGAGCGCCGCCAACAGGAGTTCCACCTGTCCACGCTCATTGTGCTCATGCAGCGACAGCATGGGACGGCTTACTCCCAGATGGGCCAGCAAGCCACGGCTATGGCGCGTATCCTCCGCGGCGATCAGGTCCACTTCCCGCAACACCCGCCGGGCGCGCTCGGAGATGTCCTCCAGGTTGCCGATCGGAGTCGCCACCACATAGAGCACAGCCGGTTCGATTGACACTCCATACCTCGCGAAACATACTGAGCGGGCCAAGAAAACATCACCGAAACCGGCGCCACCCGCATCATCCTGCCCATCCAGTCATCCCTATGCAAGCCACTCGGATTCTCGCGAGCCTAATCTTGAGCCTGTTGGTGCTTCAGGCCTGTAGCCCGAAGATCAGCAAGGAGCCTGAAATCCGCTTCGATCCTCAGCTACTGAGTCAAGCCGAGTCCCTGCGCGCCAGCGGCGATCAGGCCGCCGCCGCTGCCTTGCTCGAGCAAGCCGCTCGTGCCGCCCCGGCCCCCCAGCGCCAGGAATTGCAGTGGCAGGCGGTCGAAGCCTGGATTGCCGCCGGACGTTTCCCTGAAGCCAGGGCCGGGCTGGCAAGAATCGCCTCCACTCCGGAAGTGGGCGAGGCTGACGAGCGCCGGCGCCTCTTGGCGGCCACCATCGCCCTGGGGGAGCACCACCTGGATGAAGCGCTCGGGCTCCTGGCTGTCCCGCCTTCACCCACCACCGCGCCGGCACTCCGGCGGCGCTATCATGAGTTGCGGGCGGAGATCTGGCGCGGACACGAGCGCTGGGTCGACAGCGCCGAGGAATGCATCCGCATCGACCCGCTACTGACCTCCGAGCCGGAGCGATTGAGTAATCAACTCAGCATCTTGCAGGATCTCAGTCATGTCTCTCCGGATATCCTGGAGATCCTCCAACCCGGCACGCCTCCTCTGTTGCGTGGCTGGCTGGAGCTAGCGCGCCTGCTGCGCGACCCGGACCTGATGCCCAACGAGGCGGCCTCCCTGGTCGCCGTTTGGCGCGAGCAGTTTCCCCAGCACCCGGCCCTGCCCGAGATCGAGATCGCCTACCTGGCCCGCCTACCGGAACGCGCCTTTCACCCCCGACAGATCGCCGTCCTGCTCCCGGCCAATCCCCGGCTGCTGGGGGCGACCGAAGCCATCCGTGACGGGCTGCTCGCCGCCTACTTCGAACAGCCGGCCAACAAACGACCGCGTTTGCGGTTCCATGACACCCAGGAACCAGCCGCTGTCCGGGGCATCTATGAGCAGGCCCTGACCGAAGGGGCCGATGTGGTATTCGGACCGCTGGAAAAGGATGAGGTCGAGATGCTGGCCAGGTCCGGCGGACTCAAGATTCCGGTGCTGGCCTTCAATCAATTACCGGCCGGCGCCAGTGCCCCGCGGAATTTCTATCAATTCGCCCTGACCCCGGAGGACGAGGCCATACAGGTGGCCCAACAGGCCAGGAACCAGGGATACCAGCGTGCCCTGATCTTTTATCCGGCCGGTGAATGGGGCGAGCGTCTGGCGGGCCGTTTCCGCGAGACCTGGGAGATTCAGGGCGGCCTCGTCCCAGCCCAGCAGAGTTACGATCCCCAGGCCAAGGATGTCTCCCGCTCCCTGCGGGCCTTGCTGAAACTGCCCGAGAAGGCCCCCCCGTCCGCCGCGAACCAGGCTGCTCCCCTGGCAGACGAACCCCAGATCCGCCAGGACGCCGATTGCCTCTTTCTCGTGGCGCGTAGCGGCAAGGCCCGGGTCATCCGACCGCTCTTGCAGGCCCTCCATGGGGATGGCCTGCCCCTCTTCACCACCTCCCATGCCTATGATCTGGAACAAAGTCCGGAAGCCAACCGGGATCTCAATGGTCTCCAGTTCACCGAAATTCCCTGGTTGTTCGGTGAAGACACCCAGGTCAGACCGAGCCTGAAACAGGTGAAAGCGGCCCTCCCCGGCTTTAGCCCCGCCTATACCCGTCTCTATGCCATGGGTCTGGACGGCTATCAGCTCTGGGCCCAGATTCCCAGGCTGCAACGCCAGCCGCAGGAAAGTCACCAGGGAGCCGGGGGTGAATTGCGGCTCGACCCGGATACCAACCAGATCCGTCGCCGCTTGAGCTGGGCCCAGATAAGCGGCGGCCTGGCCTATAAAGAGGGAAGGCTGGAGCAGATCTCCCTGGTCCCGCGTCATGAGGCCCCACCAAACCCGATACCTCCCACCGTCCCACCGAGCGGAAGCCCCGCTCCCGTCCCGGAGACACCGAGCCCGAATCCATGAGCCTGGTGAACTTCGGTAGAGGTGACAGCAAACCTAGCGAACTCGGGCAGACGGCGGAAGACATGGCCTGCGCCTTTCTCCGCCGTCGCGGCTTGCGTCTGATCGAGCGTAACTATCGCTGTCCGCGGGGAGAAATCGACCTGGTGATGCAGGACGGGGAACAGCTGGTATTCGTCGAGGTGCGGTATCGCCGTGGCGGCGCCTTCGGCGGTCCCCAGGAAAGCATCACCGCCAAAAAGCAGGCGCGGCTGTTGGCTGCCGCCCGTCACTATCTGGCGACCCACAGCGGCGACCCCGCCTGCCGCTTCGACGTGATCGCCCTCAGCGGCGAGGGTTACCAGACTCTCGACTGGATTCGGGACGCCTTCCGTCCGCTCGATTGAACGGCGAATCAACATGAATCTCCTCGACCGCATCAACGAACTCTTTGAAGCCAGCCTGCGGGTCAAGCAGCAGGCCCTGTCCGACTTGCGGCAACCCTTGGCCGCCGCCAGCGAACTCATCGTCGCCCGCTTGCTGGATGGTGGAAAGATCCTGAGTTGCGGCAATGGTGGCTCGGCCGCGGATGCCCAGCATTTTTCCGCTGAAATGCTGAACCGTTTTGAACGGGAACGACCGGGATTACCGGCGCTGGCCCTGACCACCGACAGCTCCACCCTGACGGCCATCGCCAACGATTACCAGTTCGCCGAGATCTTCGCCAAACAGATCGGGGCACTGGGACAACCCGGCGACATACTGCTCGCCATCAGCACCAGCGGTCGTTCACCCAATCTGCTCAGGGCCATCCGGGCCGCCCATGAACGGGAGATGTTCGTCGTCGCCCTGACCGGTCGGGATGGCGGCGATATGGCGATACTGCTGCGGGAAAGCGACATCGAGTTGCGCGTGCCCAGTGATTCCACCGCCCGGGTGCAGGAGGTCCATCTGCTCTGCATCCATTGCCTATGCGATCTCATCGATCAACAACTCTTGGGAACTTGACGGAGGAGAGATAACAATGACCCCAAAGGAGCGCATCCATCCTATTGCCCGGCTCGCCAGCCTCCTGATCGCCCTCGTCGTGACCGGGGCGCTGTTGCAGGGGTGCGCCCCTCTCGTGGTGGGCGGCATCGCCACCGGGGCGGCCGTGGCCCATGACCGCCGTAGCGCCGGTGCCATACTCGACGACCAAAGCCTGGAACTCAAGGCCCTGGATCTGCTGATGGAAAACAATCCCATCCGCAGCCGGAGCAATATCAGCGCCACCAGTTATAACTACACCATGCTCCTGACCGGCACAGCGGATTCTCAGGAGATCAAGCAGCAATACGGCGAGATGGTGGAGCGGATCACGGGGGTGCGGCGGGTCATGAATGAGATCGAAATCGCCCCCAATCCATCCTTCTCCCGCATTTCCGAAGACACCTACATCACCGCCAAGGTTAAGACCGCTCTCTTTGGGGTCAAGGTGCGGGGTTTCGATCCCGAAATGGTCAAGGTGGTCACCAGTAACGGCATGGTCTACCTCATGGGCCTGCTGCATCAGGAAGAGGCCGAGGCCGTGGTGCAGCAGGTACGCTCCCTGTCCGGGGTGCGCAAGGTGGTGAGGGCCTTTGAGTACCAAGCCAATTAATCCCCCCCTCGGGGAGGGGATAGTCGCCCGGCTGTGCGATATCCTCGGCCCCGAGCGACTGATGACGGCGCCGGAAGACTGTTGGGCCTATGGTTACGACAACAGCCGACGCCAGGCCCTACCCCAGGCCGTCGTCTTTCCCGATCATTTGGAGCAGATCCAGGCCATCGTCAGACTCTGTAATACCGAGGCCATACCCCTGATCCCCCGCGGTCGGGGAACAGGTACCACCGGGGCCACGGTTCCAGATCGAGGCGGTCTCATCCTTTCCCTGGAACGCATGAACCGCCTGCTGGCGATCGACCCCGCCAACCGGGTCGCCTGCGTCGAGCCCGGACTCACCAATCAGGAACTCCAGGACGCCCTGCGTCCCCACGGCTTCTTCTGGCCGCCGGACCCCACCAGTGCCGCGGTCTGCACCATCGGCGGCAATCTGGCCTACAACTCCGCCGGTCCGCGGGCGGTCAAATACGGCACCCCCAGGGAGAACACCCTTGGTCTCGAGGCCGTCACCGGACAGGGAGAACATCTCCGTACCGGCGTCTACACCACCAAGGGGGTGGTCGGCTACGATCTCACCCGGCTCCTGATCGGCAGTGAAGGCACCCTGGCCATCATCACCCAGGCCCGACTCAGACTCACCCCCTTGGCTACCGCCAAGCGTACCCTGCGGGCGAGTTACCGGGATATCCACGCCGCCGCCGCGGCGGTAGCGGCGATCATGGCCCAACCCGCCACGCCCTGCGCTCTGGAGTTCATGGACGGGGCCTCCATCGCCATGGTGCGGCCCTTTTCCCATATCGATGTGCCTGAACATATCGGCGCCCTGCTGATGATCGAAGTGGACGGCGCCGCCGGCTGTATCGACGAGATGGCCGCCGCGGTGAGCGCCGCGGCCGCCGTAGCGGGTGTGCTGGAGATCCGCACCGCCGCCACCGCTCAGGAAATGGACCGTCTCTGGGCGACCCGCAAGGCCCTGTCTCCGGCCCTGCGTACCCTGGCCCCGAAGAAGATCAATGAGGATGTAGTGGTCCCGGTCTCGCGCATCCCGGAGCTGATTCAAGGGCTGGAAGATCTATCCCGGGAGATGGGGATCCCCATTGTCAACTTCGGCCATGCCGGCAACGGCAATATCCATGTCAACCTCTTGCTCGACCCTGAAAATCCGACCCAGGCGAGACAGGCCGGTCCCTGTCTCAGCCGGGTATTCGATCTGGTGTTGGCCTTGAACGGCACCTTGTCGGGAGAACACGGGGTGGGATTGGAAAAACGGGACTTCGTTTCCCGTGAGATCGACCCGGTGGCTCTGAGGTTGATGCAGGCCGTCAAACGCCAGTTCGATCCCAACAATATCCTCAATCCAGGCAAGGCCTTACCTGGTCTGGCCTGACCAGGGGGAAAACCGGGGGCCGCATGTTCATCAGGATCGGGGTCAGGGAAAAACTTTTCGGGGTCTCGCTCCTGCTCATCGTAGTGGTAACCGTGGCCGCCGGATTCTACCTGGAGAACCGCCTGCGCCACTGGATCGAGTTCCGCATCGAGACCGAACTGATGCGGCACACCCTGACCGCCCAAACCCTGATCTCCCATACCGCCTGGCCGCTGGATGCGCAAATCGCCAAAACCCTGGCCGACCGTTTGGCCGCCGACACCGCCAGCCGGATCACCATCATCGACCAGGATGGCCGGGTTCTTGGCGATTCCGAGGTCTCCCTGGATCACCTTTCCAGCGTGGAGAATCACGGCCATCGACCCGAGGTGCGCAACGCCTTGACCCAGGGGTTAGGCAAGGACAAGCGCCACAGCGCCACCATAGATTCGGACCTTCTTTATATCGCCCTGCCGGTCGGTTCACCGACCACTGGTGTAGTCCGAGCCGCCACCCCACTGGCCGAGGTGGATCAGGCCGTGCGCGAATTGCGCCTCAATCTGCTCGCCGCCGGCATCATCGCCATGGCCCTGGCGGTGTCCATGAGTGGCTTCGCCTCTCATCTCTTTACCCGCCCCTTGAGAACACTCCTCCAGCAGTTGCGGACGCTCTCCCATCGTCACGGCAATAGCGCCGCGTCCGGTAGCAAAGACGAGCTGGAACACATCCTGGGTTCCTTCCACCAACTCACCCAGGCCTTGGAACAACAGATGTTCGACCTGGCGGAGGAACGCAATCTGTCTGCCGCCATCCTGGATTGCATGAGCGAGGCCCTGTTCGCCCTCAACGAGCGCCAGGAAGTCGTATTGGTGAACCGGGCCGCGCTGCAACTCCTGGGGCTCGGACAGATCCCCTTCAATCTCCCTCTGGCGGCGGTGATCGGCCTCCCGGAACTCTCCCAGGTCATCACCTCCAGCCATGCCGGCGAGGTCGTCTCGATCGAATTCGAGCTGAACACCTCGGATCGGAGCCGCCACATTCTGGCCAGAGCCGCCCCGCAACGGGTCGGCGGCGGCAATGTGGTGGTGCTGTACGACATCACCGAGATGCGGCGGATGGAGAAATTTCTGCGGGATTTTGTCGCCAACGCCTCCCATGAACTCCGTACCCCGGTCAGCGTCATTCGGGCCAACGCGGAGACCCTCATCGACGGGGCCTTGGAAAATCCCCGCATCGCCCTCCGCCTGGTGGAAGCCCTACACCGCAATGCGGAGCGTCTGGCGAGGCTGGTCGCCGATCTGCTCGATCTCTCCCGCCTCGACGCCCGGCAGGTACCGATCAATCTCATCCCCATCGACTTGACCTCGGCCATCGACCGCACCCTGGAGTCCCTGGGTGATGCGGCCCACAGCAAACACATCGGCATCGAATTGGATCTTCAGCCCCAGTTGCAGATGTATGCCGATGAGAAGGCCCTTGACCAGATCCTTTTCAATCTCCTGGACAACGCCATCAAGTTTACCCCCTCGGGCGGGCTGATCCGGGTGCGCGGTCGGGAAGAGGACGCCAAGGTACGGATCGAGATCGAAGATACCGGGCCGGGCATACCGACAGAGCATCGCGATCGGATCTTCGATCGTTTTTACCGGGTCGATGCGGGGCGCTCGCGGGAGCTGGGGGGGACCGGACTGGGACTGGCCATAGTGAAGACCCTGATAGCGGCCATGGGCGGGACGGTCGGCGTCGAGCCGGCGCAGGGTACCGGCTCGATTTTCTGGGTCCGCCTGAGGGCCGTCACCCAGGATACCGCCTGATACCGATGCCGATGGGTTCGCAGGATGTGGTGACTCCGGACTGAATCCGGGTTGAGAAAGCCTAGGCGGTCGACATGAGAGAGGGAGGCCGTCGTGGCCGGCCCATCCGCCTCTCGACGCTTCCGGGCCTGGGCGCGGTTACCCGGTTTTTCGTTCTCCATAAGAGAACAATGTCGCTTCCATGGAGATATTGTTCTCGCAACAAGAACAGTAAATGGCCGTTTTTCGTCGAGGCCCGGAATGTCGAGTGAGGATACATTCCTCTTGGAGCCTTCTCTCAGCCGCGAATTCAGGGCTGTTCTACGACCATGTGGAAATAAAGAATCTATGCGGCAAGGCTATGCGCCTCCAGCAGGGCTGTTGGCCGGAGGCTCGGTCAGCGACTCACCACCAGGGTGGCGCAGTCCGCCAAGCCGATGACCCGTTCGGAAACGCTTCCCAACAGGATGCGCTCGAAACCGGTTCGCCCGTGGCTGCCCATGATGATCAGATCCGCCTCCACAGACTTGGCGGTGTCGGCAATCACCTCTTCCGGACGGCCTTCCCCCACGCGCCCCTCGACCTCGATGCCTTCCCGGGCCAACAAACGGCTGATGCGTTCCACCACCTGGGTGGCCTCGGCACGACGCGCCTCGGAATGGCCGGGCTTGATCACCGAGATCACGCAGACCGGCAGACGGCAATGACTCGACAGACTGGCCGCGGCGGCGGCCGCCGCATCGCCGTAGCGGGAGCCATCCGTAGCCAGCAGGATGCGGCGATTCGGCAAGGAAGCGGCGCGGGGCACCACCAACACCGGGCAGGCGGCGCCGCCAATGACCTGCACCGTGGCATGGCCGACCATCCAGCGGGCCAGCCGACGCTTGCCCCGACGCCCCATGATAATGAGATCGTAATGCCCGCTTTCCGCCTCCTCGATGATCTCCCGCGCCGGATCTTCGCCATGGCGGATCCGGCCCTCGCATGTCACCCCCAAGGCGTCCGCCTGGGTCTTCACCCCCTCGATGATCTGCAACGCCTCCAGCTCGGCGCGCTCCTCGAGTTGGGGGGCGATGGCGGCGTATTCGGGATTGGTCAGCACCATGGTCAGGACATTCAGCTTGGTTCCACAGCGCTGCGCCAGTTCGATGCCGGCGCGAACGGCCCCGGCGCTGAAGTCCGAGCCATCGGTAGCGAGCAACACCCGGTCGAACCGCCCCGTGGGTGACAATTGTTCGGTCATCTCTTTATTCTCCGTTCAATGCGACTCGCCACCAATGGGCCTGGGTTGCTAGGGACAGGTCAGGCCAAACCTCAGTGCCCGGCCACCAGCACACCCGAAGCCGCGAGCACCAACACCAACACTTCCAGAATGGCAATGAAAGAAAAAATCTTGTCTCCACCCCGAATCAGCATCGGCAGGATACGCAGATAACAGCCGATGGTCACCGCCGAGAGGAAGGCGATGCCGAGAAAGTTCATGAAATCGCCTTTGCCGATGAGGCCGAGCCAACTCCAGCCGGTGTGCACATTTGCCGCCTGGAGATACTTGTTGACCGGCATGCTCCAGTACTGTGGCAACTGCTCCACGGGGATATGGGGTGGCACCACCCCCAAGACATAGAGGGCGAAGGTGCAGACGACCATCACGAAACCGATCTTCATCCCCCAGTCGAGCACCTGCGCATAGGCCAGTTGCTCTGAAGTGGCGTACTCTTTGTTGGTCGGTGAGGCGGCCATGGGCGTACTCCGAAACGTCAGTTCCAAATACCAAGCCCCTTGAGCAGGGCACGCAGACCGGCCAGCAGCAGCATGATGATGACGATGCGACGTACCACCGAGGCTTTGGTCTTCTTCAACAACCCCACACCCACCAGCGAGCCGAGCATGATGCCGAGGATGGAAGGTACGGCGATCATCGCCAACACCGCCCCCTGGTTCAGATAGACCCAGGCCGCGGAGGTATCGACGATGGAGAGCATGAATTTGCTGGTGGAGACGGAAACCTTGAGCGGCGCCCCCATGAGCAGATTCAGGACCGGGACGTTCGCCCAACCGGCGCCCAGACCGAACATGCCGGCCATGATGCCGATGACGATGAACAGGATCATGCCTTGCAGGGTCCGGTGCACCCGCCAGTCGATCTCCTTGCCGCTGGCCACATCGAAATATATCCCATGGATCCTCAGGGCGCTGGAGAGGGAATCGGCCTGGGGCACCTCGGGAAATTCGGATTTTTTGGCGAGCCACATCAACACCACGATACCCAGGATGGTGAGACCCAGGGCGGTCTGCACGATATGGGTGGGAAGCGCCAGACCCATCATGGCCCCGACGATGGCGGAGGCCGAAGCGATGACCGCCAAAGGCAGGGCCAGCCTAAGATTCGCCATTCCGCTACGCAGCAGGCCGGGTCCGGCCGCCAGGGCACCGGCGAGGGCCACCAGCAGCCCGGCTCCGCGGACAAAATCCAGGTGGAAGGGGAAAAATCCGCCGACGATGGGGACGAACAACACCCCGCCGCCCACACCGCCAAGCACGGCCACGATACCCAGGGCGAAGGTCACCACAAAGAGGATCAAGGGCCAGGCCCACCATGGTAGGCCGGAGGAAGCGGCGGCAGGCGGGACCTGGGTCGCGACCGCATCGCCGCCGGCGGCCAAGGCCGTACCCAGCGCCAAAAAGACGAGGAACCCGCCAAGAAATAGGGATACTGGCTTGATTCGATGCATGGTTCTGCCTCAGATTGCCGTAGGCTGGATTGATCGGTTGATGGTCAGAAAAACCCTCGGCCTGTTGTGCCACCGATCCTCCCGGAACCCAAAGTTCCTGGACGAATCGCCCTCTTGCCGGAAAAACAACAGGCATAAAAACCAAATATTAATTGCGAAAATTCTAACATACTTGGATTTTCTCAGCCACCCGCCTACCACCCATCAGCTTCCCCTGAAGGGCTACCGCTATGATGCCGTCGGCAACCGCACCCGGAGCCTCCACCAGTCGGGCGCCTGGGGCTACGACCAGGACCATAGCCTCACCACAATCGAACTCGACGGCCAGGAGCAACGCTACGCCCCCTTCGGTCGGCGGATCGCCAAAAGGGTGGCTGGAATCACCAGCTGGTATCTCTAACTCTAACGCCGACGAAGGGCTCATCGCCGAACTGGATGCCGCCGTTTGGCAACCCAATCTTGCGAGGGCCATCAAGATGTTGGGTTGGCGATACGTCCGCCAACTCAACCTATGGTGCTGCTTCCGTCAAAACATAAGCCCGCGTAGCTCCGATTAGCGACAGCGTAATCGGAGGAATGTAGCTTTCGTGCGTGCGATTACGCTACGCTAATCGCACCTACGGCCCTAATCAAAATGGACAATGTTTTTCGTTAATATGGGTCTTAACTTGCCCTCCTTCATCTCGTATATCATTAGTTTTCCAACCCCTGATGTCGGAAAAATATCTCTTAATATCTTCTCTTTATAAGCCAATAACAAATTGCATTTGTCGATATGAATTGGTTGAGAGTAAAAATAATCGTACGGATTGTCTTCGTATTGAACTTTTCCGACCTCCGTGCTTTTATTAGCATTTATCAACTCTTCAAGTACCTCTAACGCTCCCGAATTACATTGGTATCTCTGCGTTATACCCGATATTTTTTGCGAAACTCTTGTTAGCCACAGCAAGCGTGTTTCTCGATCCAGTTGATTAGCCATAGCAAACAAATACATATTTTTACGTTGGAAACTTAGCGTATCTAGGCCATTTTCTTCGTGCTCACTCAATAATATTAACTTAATCAAATAAGTCTTTTCCGAATCCATGGCCCATACGCTATCGAGCATCATGATCGCAAAGAAAAACAATATTCTTATTCCCATAATCGCCACTCCGGCAACACGCAAAAAGAATAACCTTCTCCGGGGTAATGTCACAATCCAATAGAACAAGGATTGAAACATGATTTGTAGGGGCGAATGGCCATTCGCCCCTACAGGCGCGCCCATATCACAATCCAATAGGGCCGTAGGTGCGCTTATAGCCGGGTAGGATGGGTGTTAACCCATCGTTATGCGAATTTGGCCTGGTTGGAAACGGTGGATGGGGATGTCGATGTTGGCTCCATGGGTTTCGCTCCGCTGCACCCATCCTAGGGGGGATAAAAGGGCGAGCCGGGTAGGCTACGGCTCAGCTTTCCGGGCCTCGGTTGAAAATGGCTATTTTTCGTTCTTCTAGAGAGAACAATATCTCTTCTTTTAGCAGAATTGTTCTCGAATAGAGAACAAAAAATTGACTACAAAGGCCCATGCCCGGAAGCCGCCCGGCGACATCCGGGCCGAAGACTGGCGTTGAGGCGAGAGGCGCGCGAGGACGTCATGCCGTGATCGGATCGCGCCGCCGATTTCTTCACAAGCTCTGCGCCCGCCACCGACGGGAAGCGGGCGGGCTCGACGCCCACCCGCGGTAGTGCTGAATTATTGGGCCTTGGAGACCATGAATTCGATCGCGGCCTTCAGCTCGTCGTCGGAACAGGTGGCACAGGTGCCGCGTGGCGGCATGGCGCCCTTGCCGGCGATGGCGGTTTTCAGCATGGCCTCGTTCCCCTGGGCGATACGGGGTGCCCAGGCTTCCTTGTCACCCAGCTTGGGGGCACCGGCCACACCGGCGCCATGACAGACCAGGCAGACCTTGTTGTAGGTGGCCTCGCCACCGCCGGCCGCGGTGGTGGGAGCCGCCGCGGCGGCCGCCGGCGCCGCGGTTGTGACGGCCGCCGATCCGGCGAGCTGCACCTGGCCGACAGGCTTGATACGCTCATTCGCCGAGGACGATACCTGGGCGGAACCGGCCACCCCCGCGAAGCGGGCGACCGTGAAGCTGTAGACCAAGGCCACGACTACCAATATCAATATCCAGCCAGCCACGCCGGCGCCAATGTGCAGCTCGGTTTTCGTACTCACGCTTAGATCCTCGTCATGTCAACTCGGGAAGCCGATGAAGGTGAACCGCGCTACCGAAACCGGAGTTTCGCCTTGCGGCGCACAATCAATTAGCAAATGTTAATACAAAACCGGGCGGCGCGATATTCGCGGTTGCCGCTGGGTTGGCCTCGTTCCGGCTCGCTTCACGGTCGTCGGAGTCGGCAACGGGAGGCGACGCCAGGGTTAGGGATATCCTCCACACAAGGCCTCCAGCCGATCCAGCTCCGGTTCACTGAACCCCGCCTCCGCCCGTGCTCCTCGATGCAGCGGACAGCGAATGCCATGATCCAGATACTGACCCAGGAGTTCGAAATAGGTCCCTTCCGGGTCTTGGCCCGCGAGCGCGCAGAGATGGTGGAACCAACGGCTGCCGGCCTGCACATGGCCGATCTCTTCCCGCCAGATGATCTCCAACAACTCCGCCGTCTCCCGGTCGCCCGCCTGACGCAGACGGGCGATCATCCCCGGGGTGACATCCAGCCCCCGCGCCTCCAACACCCGCGGCACCATGGCCATACGCGCCAAGAGATCATCGGCGGTACGCTGCGCCATGTACCAGAGCCCGTTGTGGGCGGGAAAATCCCCATAGTCATGGCCGAGATCCTGTAACCGCGCTTGCAACATGCGAAAGTGCGCGGCCTCTTCCGCCGCCACCCTGACCCAGTCGTCATAATAGTCCCGGGGCATTCCTGCGAATCGGGCCACGGCGTCCCAGGCCAGATTGATGGCGCTGAACTCGATATGGGTGACGGCATGGATGAGCGCCGCGCGCCCCTCCAGGGTCTTGAGGCTGCGCTGAGCCAATTCCCGGGGATGAACCAATGGCGGACGGGGTGGTCTTCCCGGGAGTAAAGGCACCTCCAGTACCTCCTCCGCCAAGCCGAGTACCCCGGATTTCCAGGCGAGCGCGCTTTCCAGAGTGAGGGCGCATTTGCTCTCGGGAGACTCGGCCAACAGGCAGGCCAAGGCGGCGCGGCGCAGCGTCTTGGTGGCGGGAATGGGCGATGTTGGTGTTTCCTGGCGCAATCTTGTGATTTCCTTGTGGTTGGCTTATCTCCCCGGAACAGGATGGGAGACAAATCGTCGATCTTTACAAGTATATTAATAAAAGCTAATGTTTATCCATCGACACGGATAATGAGGCCCTGAGCTTGGAAAATCTCCAATTTCGCCGCTATTACAGCAACAATGTGTTGTTGCGCATGATTCTGTTTGCCGCCGTGATTGGCGGCGTGGTCTATTGGAACCTGGATTTTATCAGGCAGGTATATTTCGAGAATCAGATCACCCAGGCCGGCTACGCCATCAATGGCTTCATCCTGGCGCTGTTCGGCATCGGCGTCCTGCGTCTGATCGGCATCCTGGCCTCCTATGCCGAAGAGGAGGCGGCCTTGCGGCGCTTCGTGCGCAACCTGGAGCAGCCGGATACCGAGCCCTTGCGCCGGGTGGCGGCGGATTCCATCATCGCCCGTCGCTATCGCACTATGCTGCGCCTCTTTGAGGCCCATGCCCCCATCAACCACGGCGCCCTGGCCTCCACCCTGGTGGCCACAGAGAGCACTCGCAACGGCCTGCCGAGATTCATCAACAATGTGCTCATCCTCAACGGGGTGTTCGGTACCGTGGTCTCCCTCGCCATCGCCCTGGTAGGTGCCTCCAACATCCTCGAAACCTCGGTCAACATCGAAGGCATGGGTATGGTGATGCATGGTCTTTCTACCGCCCCCTCGGCAACCATCACCGCCATCCTCTGCTACCTCTTTTTCAACTATTTCTACATCAAACTCAACGATGTGCAGACCAATCTGGTGAGCGGTGTGGAGCAGGTCACCACCTACTATCTGGCGCCCAAATTCCAGGTGCAGGAGGACACGGTGCTCTATGAGCTGGCGGGGATGATCCGTTCCCTGCAAAGCCTGGTGCGGCAGATGGACGATGCCCAGCATAGCTTCGACCGTTTGCAGAAACAGTTGGGCCTCACCCTGGATACCTACAGTCTGCGGGTTCAAGGCTTGGGCGATGATCTCGAGGAGATCAAGCGCGTGCTCAAGACCGGCTTTCGCCTGCCCGACGAGCCATGAGCCGCGACAGCAGCAGTTTCATCGACCTGCGTCTCTCGACCCATGCCGGTCCGGGAGAGGACAGTTTTTGGCCCTCCTTCACCGATATCATGACCACGGTGGTGATCATCTTCGTCATGGTGATGGTGGTGCTGGTGATCCGGAACACCATCCTCATGAATCAGTTGCGCTCCACCTTGGAGGCGGAACGCTCGGCTCAGGAACTTGCCCGCGTCACCGGGGAGGAGAAGGAGAGCCTGGCCTTGCAGTTGATGAGTACGGAGACCGAAATCTCCAAACTCCGGGCGCAAGTGTTGCGCTCCGAGCAACAACGTCAGCAACAGGAACTCGACCTTTCCAGTCAGGCCAGGCAACTGGCGTCCGCCATGGGGGAACGGGATCAACTCAGCGAGCGGAGCCACCGCTTGAACGATCAGGTACGCCAGCTCCAGGACGCCCTGGCCGGCAATCAGCACAGCCTCGAAGGACTCAGGCAGGAGATCAGCCGGGCCCAGGGGCGCTACGAAAGCGCCAATCAGGAGTTGGAGAGCCTGCGTCGATCCAGTGGCGAGCGGGAGCGCTTACTGACCGAGGCCCAGGCGCGCGTCCGCGACAGCGATCAAAGGCTTCTCGGGGTCCAACGCGACTATGCCGATCTCAAGGTCAAGTACGACAAACTGATCCGACCGGCCCGCAGTCCTCAGGGACGTTATGTCGTGGAGGTGCGCTACACCAAGGGCGGTCGCATCGAACTCAAGACCCAGGAGGAGTCGGAAGCGCGGCTGGTGAGCCGGGCCGAGGTCGATGAGCGTCTGGCCCAACTCAAAAAGCAACATGGCAACGGACTTTATGTGAAAGTGGTGTTTCCCGATAACAGCGGCCTTTCCTTCAATGAAGCTTGGCAATTCACCGCCGAAATGCATAAGAAATACGACTATTATTTCCAGGATGGCTTGATCCAGGAGCCGGGAGTCAAGGTGGGTCCCTGAGAGGGTACAGCTGGTCGTTTATACACTTTCAATGGATGCCGGTCTTCAGCCCGCTCTTTTAGGCGATCGACGGAAAAAGAAATACCAGAATGCGAAGGCGGACGAACAGACCAGCAGGCGGATATTTCTTTTGACGGAAATCACCTGAGCTTGAAGATTGTTAAAGGAACTGTTTTCTTCATCGGCTAGAAACCTCACCACTATTTTTGTTCACAGCGGAGCCCGAAACCCGAGCGCTCCACTCAAGCCTGAAAGCGAACATTGATAAACCTTGGAGGATGTCGAGGATGTTGTTGCAGCCAGTAATTCTGTCCGGTGGTTCTGGGACCCGGCTTTGGCCTCTTTCTCGGGAGGCTTATCCCAAGCAGTTTCTCCCTCTACAAGGCGAACTCAGCCTGTTGCAGGCCACGGTTCGCCGTCTTGAAGGCTTGACGCAGGAACATCCCCATCTCGGCATCGGCCTTATAGACCCTATCTTGGTGTGTAACGATGAGCACCGTTTTATCGTGGCCGAACAGATGCGCGCCCTGAAAACCGACCCTAGCGCCATTATCCTGGAACCCGAAGGTCGCAACACGGCTCCGGCGCTTACTTTGGGCGCACTTTGGGCCTCTCGTGACAATGAGGATCCGGTACTCTTGGTGATGCCGGCCGATCATCTTATCCGTGATGAGGTCGAGTTTCGCCGGGTAGTCGCCCTCGGTCATGGCTTGGCGGAAGACGGAGCCGTGGTAACCTTCGGCATCCGACCCAATACCGCGGAAACCGGTTACGGTTACTTGCTATGCGGTGATCCGCACCCCAAGGTTAAAGAAGCCGGCCTACTCGCGGCCTTTGTTGAGAAGCCCGACCGTGCCACGGCCGAGACTTATGTGGCTAGCGGCGCCTATCTATGGAATAGCGGCATTTTCATGCTGCGAGCCTCGATCTGGTTACAGCTCATTGAAAGATATCGCGCCGATATCGCCGCGGCTTGCAAAAACGCCTTTGCCGCCGCGACCACGGACCTCCATTTTTTCCGCCCGGAAACCCAAGCTTTTCATCGTTGCCCCCCCGACTCCATTGACTATGCCGTAATGGAAAAAATCGCCGGTCATCGCGATGAGAAGGTCGATGTGGTGATATTGCCGTTGGCGGCCGGATGGTCCGATGTCGGCGCCTGGTCGGCGTTATGGGAGGTAAGCGCCCAGGATGCTTCGGGGAATGTGTCCGAGGGAGATACCTTGTTGTTCGATAGCCGCAATACCCTGGCGATAGCCCGCCGTCGGATGTTGGCGGTGGTTGGGGTAGAGAATCTGGTGATTGTTGAAACACCAGACGTGGTCTTGGTGATGGATAAGGCTCGTTCTCAGGAGGTGCGTGTCGTCACCCAATATCTTAAACAGACGCGGCGTAGCGAGGTCCGCTATCATCAGAAAATGCATCGTCCCTGGGGAACCTATGAGCCTATAGATCACGGCGAGCGTTATCAAGTCAAACGCCTTACCGTCAATCCTGGAGCCTCGTTATCATTGCAGATGCATCATCATCGTGCCGAGCATTGGATAGTGGTGCGGGGAACCGCCCGGGTGACTCGGGATGAAGAGGTTTATTTGCTTACCGAGAATCAGTCGACTTACATCCCCTTGGGTGCACAACATCGATTAGAGAATCCCGGCCATATCCCTCTTGAAATTATCGAGGTGCAATCGGGAAGTTACCTGGATGAAGACGATATCGTCCGCTTCGTCGATATCTATCACCGCGGCTAGACTGATCGAACTCCGTGGAAGCAACACCATTTCCGAAGAGATTCTTTATTTCCGAATGATCGGAAACCAGCCCCGAATTCGCTGCTGTGAGAAGGCTCCAAGAGGAAACCATCCTCAGTCAACCTTCCGGGCATCGACGAAAAACGGCCATTTTTCGTTCTTTTTTCGAGAACAATATCTCCATGGAAGCGGTATTGTTCTCGAATTGAGAACAATAAATCGGCTACACAAGCCTGGTAGATCGTTCCGCCAAACCGGTTACCTTTCGCGGTGAGCTTGTCGCGGTGAGCTTGTCGAACCGCGAGAGCACCCCGCCGCTACTCGCCTTCGACAAGCTCAGGCCGAACGAAATAATTGGTAATCATTTTGATAAATCGACCTATAGATGCCTCAACCATGTGGAGCAAAACAAGCTGAAACGCATCTACCAGCGCCACGAGCTGAAGGCAGAACAGCGGGGGGCATGGAGACTGCTAGGCGAACGCCTATCTTTGCTCCTAGACCCCGAGCAGCAGGGCAACGTGGTGATCGGTCGCTTTGCCCAAAAGGCGTCCTAGCAGCGAGGATTTAGATACGGAATGCCCGCCCATACCCCCGTCTTCCAAGGAGCATCCAACTTAGCCAAAGCGACAAGAGGAGATGCGTCAATCTCAGCCCTACAGATTGGACAGGTGACTTCCCCCTTGGCAATGGCCTTGAACCCATCAGGAAAAAGATGCGGGGAAAGGTTGATGCTGGCGAAGTGCTGGCGCTTTACCAAACCGCGGCAAACGGGGCACCGCACTACCTGATCAGGCGCAAAACTGGTCATCGTAACCTCGTGTAGGACGAAGCGGCGAGCTGGTTGGCCGGCGACGATCTGGGCGGGTTCGACACCAGCGAGTTACTACGTTGGGGCCTCCAGGCAGTCTGAGTCTGGCGGCCCCGAATCCTGGCACGGCGTAGCCCCGCGCGGCGCTTGCGCCGTTCGATTGCAAGCGGCGTGACGGGCGGTTCGAGTGAATCCGGTCTCCAGATAGACAATAGGCCCTGCACCTTGCGATGCAAAGCCTTGGATCAGAGGCCCCAGTCCCACCCGCTTCAATAAGGCGTCATCACCGATTGGAGTCTGCTACCCGGAGGTAGTCTTACAAGCCCGATTTATCGGGAACCTTATGTGGCAGTATCCGTTGAATGATCTTCTGGAGACTCTAACGCCCCTGCATTTTGGTGCCGATTATGCGCCAACTGAACGGCAGGCAGAGTCAACCTCGGCAGGTGCATCCGAGCACACTGGTTACTCAACAACTCTCGCCAATAGGGCCAGATATGATAACTGGCATTCTTGAGGGAGAATTCATCGATACAAGCCTGTTCCAGCGTAGCGGTCATCTGATATTCGGCAATGAACTCCGCTTCTATCACTGCCCTAACGGCTAGTTCTTCTTTTTTTTCTTCTGGATCGACCCAGCGCGCGCCCAGCCGAATAAACACCCTCAACAACTGGCTTTCGTCATCCAGTGCAACCACACTGGCCTGTTTAACCAAGTGCATTTGCTGAATGGTCAGTCGCTCAATCTCCGCCGAATACTTGGGGTCGAAATCCCCAATGCAACTGGCAACCTGATCACGAACATAAACATCCTGTATGTTCAGGCTGTCTATGGCCTTCTGTAAACCGGCGCTGATCATGCTACGTCCCTGTATCTCGCCTGCTGGTCAGCACTCGACTTAGAACTGGAAACCTCACGTAATCTGGGTCGTCTGGCCTCTGCCGGGTAGCGTGGCTCTGCCTGCCAGCTTTCCGCCTGTCGCCATTGCCCACCAGCGGGAACACGCTCAAGACCAGCCCTGCGGCACAACAGATCGAAAGCAGGAGGCAATTCAGCCGCCAATCGCAACAGCTTGTCCATGGCTTCGGACTGGGCCACATCATCGCTTTCATACTTGGAGAAGGCCACCGGGCCACCACCAAAGATCTTTGCAGCTTCAGCCTGGCTCAGTCCTAATTTTTCCCGAAGTGCCCGCACCTCGGTGCCAGTCAGCAGGCCGTCCACCCGCTTTTTGAAGGCGACCATCAGGCGCTTGTTGGCGCGGGTCTGGGCGGCATCCGCCTGTTCGCTGCCACAGGCATCACAGACCGAGTAAAACGAGTCCAATTCCTCGCTGACGCCGTTGTACTCAACGGGATTTCTCTCAACCTGTACGGTGAGATGCCCTTCACCGCAGATGCGGCAGAGATCATCATTCTTCGCCATTGCAATCACCTATCTTCCGAGAGATGGCAGGACACCAACAACAGCAATTGCCCGGAGCGGGCCATCGCAAATTTGAGGTAGTACTCCATCTTCATAAACTTGTGGGCGTTTTCGATCCACTCATTGCGAAACAAGCGGTAGACATCGCAAGCGGCCCAGGGGCCGTTCGGCCTCTGCACGCACCACTCCGAACCCCTGTAGCTCCCATTGCGCAACGCCTCATCCAGCAAACCATACAGATCGTCCAGGTTGAGCCCATATTTCTGGACATCCGACTTGCACTTTCGTGTCCACAACGCGATGGCCTGTTCCCGCTCCCTGGCTAGCAACGCCAGCACCTCACCGGCGGGATAGAGCGGACCACCCGCAATCTGGCGACACGCCCCATCGTTCAATGGGAGATCGCCGGTAAAGCGGCTGACGATTGTCTTATTTACCATTATGGTAAGTCGATCCTAATTTTTCGAGGGCCATATCGATAGAATTATCTTATGGGCACTTACAATCCCTTATTGAATGCCTCTTTTTGGCAGCAGCAGCCAGCATATCGCACTTCGCTCAGGTCTCCTTCCGCGCCAGCTTCCCCGGCAAAGAACGCGGGTCCATGCGATGGTGGCACGGCTCCACAGGATTTGGGGCGGTGGTGCTCAACGGCACGATGGTGCAAAGCTGGTCGAGCGGCGAGGCCGGGGCGAGATCACCACCAACGGCCGCCGCTTGATCATCTTATTAGAGGCCTTGAATCCGGTATTGAAGTCACAGATCAGCACCATGCCGGGATTGGGATGAATAGTCAGAGGTATCTTTATTCGCGCGCTACCACCGTGTCATAGAGCCCGTAATGCGCCAGCCCCTCGTGACTTTCGATACCCGTATAGCGCAGTGAGGCGTCCTCATAGCGACGGAAGGCGAAGACGGCCTGGTTCATCTGCTCGGTGTTGAATACCTTGAGACGGACAAGCAAGTGGAAATCCTTGACCGTCAGGCCGGTGACAGCGAGAAACAGGTCTGGTTCGAGCTTGGTAATCACGTCCTGGAGGGTGTTTTCCCGGAAGTCGGTCAGGTACATGAACGCCGGAATGCGGGTGGCGAACTTGATCAGCTTCTCCTGAACCAGCTTGCGCTTGGACTTGTACTCCTTCTCCTCGGCGGTGAGTTCCTTCTTCTCCTTCGTCGTCAGGTCGCCGTCCTTGGCCTTGTTCTTGAGCTCCTTGACCCTCTCGCTTTTGTTTATGATGGTCTCGATGATGTTGTCGCCCAGCGAGCGCCAGCCCTCGATGCGCTCTACCGCCGCCATGGCTTCGGGGTTGTCCAGAATGCGGCGTAGCGTATCGTTGTCCACGTTCACCAGCAGCGCACTCTCCCACTTGCGCGCCAGCAGCGTGGCCGAGGTACCCGCCATCGCGATGTCGAGAATACCGCCCGCATCAATCTGCGTCATGTTGGCGCCGTCATAGGCCAGCACAGGCAGGAACGACACTAGATCCTTGACCGCGTTCTCCGGGTTCGGCTCGTTTGGCGATAGGCCAATCCCGTACTCAGAAAGCTGCCGTAGCGCCCGTGTGGGGGCGAAGTCGAACACGAAGCAGACGGGCTTGAGGATCTCCTCCTCGTTCGGGTTGTCGCCGTTGGGGTTCTTGATGGACCACGGCGACTGCACGCGGAACGCGGCCTGGAAATAGGTCTCGGGTGACTTGAGATTGCGCAGCATCAGGATGGAGGACCACTGCGACACGGTCACCCCCGTGGTGAGCTTGCCGCACGAGAGCGTGATGGTCTTGCTGTCGAAGCCGCTGCCGATGGCATGCCGTACCGGCGGCAATGCGTCGAGGCCGATGCCGGCCGAGGTCCCCGCGGCGACGATCACCGTGTAGTCGTGCCAGAACACGTTGTGCTTTTCCGCCAGCAGATTGCCCATCGCATGGCAGGCCGCGACGTTGGGCAGAAACCAGAAGGCGTGCTGCAAATAGGGCAGCAGGCGCACATCCGAATACGGAAACGGAGGCCGTGACCCCGTCTTCAGGTGCTCAAGCGATTGGGGGGCGTATCCCCCGCGAATGATGTCCAGCCACTTCTGCACATCGCTCTTGTGCTTGAACTGAGCCATCACGCCTGTGCCGGTCGCGGCGAAAAACTCGTTGAGGTCGAACTCGTCGAACTCCCCGGCGCTCGCAATGGCCAGCAGCTCATCAGGCATTTGATACGTCAGCAGGCGCATCTGGGGCAGTGCGCCGTAGGGGTTCCACTTGCCCGGTGTCTTCGCGGCATATTCTTCCTTGGCCCGCTGCTCGTCGGTATAGGTCCAGTTGAAAATCTGTTCCTCGATGAACTCGCCCGTTGCCAGTGCCTTGAACGGCGTACCGGAGAGGTAGAGATAGGCCTTGGTGGTGATGGGCAGGAACTCGACTTCCTTCTCCGAGAGCACGCTGAGGTCTTCGTTCATCCCTTCCAGGTCGGCGGCATATTCGAGCTTGGCCTCTTTCTTGGCGACCGCATCCTCCTCACCCTCGAAGAGCTCCTTGGCGGTATCGCGCCACGCACCGAAGTGGTATTCGTCGAACACCACCAGGTCCCACTTCACCTCGTGGAGCCATTCGTTCTTGGGCTTGATGTTCCCCGCCGCATCACGGCCAAGCAGGTCCTGGAAGGAGCCGAAGTAAACCACCGGCTTCCTGTGGTCTATCTGGGTCGGGTCGCTGCCGGAGTGGCGGGAGAGGTACTGCCAGCCCTCGAAGTCCGCATGGGATTCCAGGTCGGTCTGCCAGGCATCCTCCACGGCGGGCTTGAAGGTCACCACCAGCACCCGCTTGGCCCCGAGCTTCTTGGCCAACTGGTAGGTGGTAAAGGTCTTGCCGAAGCGCATCTTCGCGTTCCAGAGGAAGCGCGGAACCGCGTGCATGTCTTCCTTCCAGATGGAGTGGAAGTAGGCGTGCGTCTTGTTCACCGCATCCGCCTGCTCACTGCGCATGGAGAACCTAGCGTGATGGGTGCCGGTGAGCGGTTTGCCGGTACGGAGCTCGGTCAGCACAGTCCGCACATTGGCAACTGAGCACCGCATCCATTCCAGTTCGGGGTTTTCGAATCCCTTTTTGACGAGGGCCGCGCGGACGGTGTGATCGGTGAAGAGGGTCCCGTCGTCGCGCTCGGCGGACTCATCCAGTTCAATCTTGTAGTTCTTGATGGCCGCGGTCTTGACCTGCTCGGCAACGCGCTGCTTCACGTCTCGCGTCGTCTGCCCTACCTTGAGGAGCCCCTCGTGCGCCTTGTCGTCAATCGAGTAGGCGTAGATGCGCGGCCGGGCTTCCGGCTTGGGCGCAAGGATTTCCTCGATGGTCTTACTCATCACCCTCGCCCATCGGACGAATCATGCTGTTAATGAATGCACTCTCGTCCTTTGTGATGCCGTACTTTTTGTAGAGCATCTCATCGGTCCAATCGCAATCCCAGGTTTGCAGTGGAACCCATGAATATGTTGACCTAAGCGCGTGTTGCGTAATCTTGCGAAGTGAGACAAGGAAACGGAAGAAGCGGGTTTGGGTATAGCTTTGGAGACTATGTGCCTGTTCCTCGCTCGCAAGTGGCCCTGCGACCAGATAAGTCTGTGTACAGACAGAAGCGGGAGGAACCACGATTGAAGGCCCGAGAACCAGCGCGGGGATAGCCCCTCGCTCACCATACGCCTCTGGAAGTAGCACCTTCCATGTGTCAATCAAGTGCTCGTTCTTCCTGATACCAGCACGGGCAGTGTGAGCTACTGTGCGTCGCCCCCTATCCGTTAGATAGAGTGCGACGGAACCGCGAAACGGTTTGTCTTTGTAATCGGAGAAATTCGTTGCAAGGCCGAACGGGGTATCCGCGCTGATCACTGTATTCATAGTCGGCTCACGGAAGGCCTGAACCTTTTCGAGAATCCCAAGTGCTCGATGGTCTCGAATGAAAATGTCGTGGGCACCAAGGTCTCTGGTGATTGTCGGGTGGCGTTCCTCACCTTGGAACAAGGTGTATTCGGCGTCGCCCTTGTATTCCCGGTTCCAGAGAAAATAACCGACGCCCCCCTCGAAATCGACTCCCGGAAACGCCGTTGACATCCTTGTGTAGTCAACGAGGTGGCTGATGCGCTGGTCCGTGAGCATGGTTTTGCGGAACTCGTCCATACCTCGCCCGCCGGCCATCCAGCGCGAAGGAATAACCATGCTTAGGAAACGTGGCTCGAGCCGCATCGCCTGCTCCACAAATAGGTGGTAGATCGATGAATCGTTGCTGCCACCGCCTCCGCCCGTCATCTGATACGGAGGGTTACCAATCACTACGTCAAACTGCATATCGCCTCCAAACAACTCGGCAACCCGAGCCTTAATGTCGTCGGTGTGGATAAACGCATAGGCATGGGTCTCTAGGCCCTCTTCGCGGTCAAAGATCGTCCGCGGTGCACCGCAATACACGCACTTTGTATCCGCCCAGATGTGTTCTAGCCGTTCAAACCAAATGTTTCCGGCATCGTGGGCAAAGGATTTAGCAATGGAGTGCTCCCCATTGGCGTGCTTCGAGCAATACACGCTGCGCCGCGCCAGAAGGCTGGTGAGATGGGTGATGCCGATACCGAAAACCTGCTTGGTCAGGATGTGATCCACGCGCTTTTCAAGATTCGGTATTTCGGCTGCAAGCCCCTTGGTCAGACGGCTGGTGATTTCCCGCAAAAAAACGCCCGATTTCGTGCACGGGTCTAGGAACTTCACCGTCTTGTCAGCCCAGATGTCCGCACCGTTGTGGCTGGCCGCCCAGGCTTCAGCGAGGGTATCCAGCATCCGATTGGCAAACTCGGGCGGCGTGAACACCTCGTCGTTGGAAAGGTTGGCAATGCAGGTCAGCACATCCGGATTGCGGCCACGGAGCGTGAAGGACGCTTGGGCGTTCATGCGTGCGCCCCCAGCACAAACCGTGCTTGTTCGATGCGCAGCATCTGGTAGGGCGTCATGAACCGTACACCCAGGCCGACGCAGGCATTGGGTATCTTGATGCGTCCCGGCGAGTTCGCTGGAGTCTCGTGGGTCACCACTACATGGTTGCCGGCTAACGCATGTGCGAGGAGGTAGAAGTCGGCGGCCTGCAGGAAGGTGTTGATGGCGGCCGGTGTGTATTGCTGTCCGGTGGCCCATGTGCTGACCTGGGTGAACTGTGGCGCCAATGCGGGCGGCGTGCGCCGAAAGAGTGTTTGGCTGTGGTCTCTGGCCCAGTCCGTCAACTCGTCCTGGCCGGCCTCGATTTCATCAGCCACTTTGTCGATACTGAACACCGCGCCGGTATGTCCCTTGTGCGCCAGCCATTCCCAGAATGCCGGGCAAAAATCCAGACCGTAGTGCAGGTTCTTCGCCGACATGAAGACGTTGGCATCCAACACATAACTCACAGCATCACCCCCAGCTCGCGTGCCGCTTCGTAGAAGGTGGCCGTCTTGCGCACGCCCAGCATGCGGAAGGCATCCGGAAACGAGGTCAAGCCCTCCAGCGTGCTGGACACGATGGCCCGGGCAAAGCGCTTGCTGGTGCGTGCGCCCAGGCTGCGGTAGAAGTCGCCGCCCGGACTGCTGCGTTCCTTCAGGGTGCGCAGCCGTTCCTGCTCTTCCCTGTAGTGCAGCCAGAGCGCGGCCTGATCGATGAAGCCGGCATCGAACAGGCGGCGCAAGGCGACCAGGGTGCTGACCTTGAACTCGCGTGCCAGCCGCTGGATTTCTTCCGGAATCGGTGTGTTGCGCTGGTGCGCTGCGCGCAGTTCTTCCAGGGGCATCAGCAGTTCCGCCGCCACCTGGTTGCACCAGCGCTCGGTTTGCTGCTCGGGCACCTGGCCCGCCTGCGTGTCCGATATGCCCGTGGCGCCCAGCCACACATGGGCGAGCTCGTGCGCCAGCGTGAACATCTGCGCGGCCTTGCTGTCGGCACCGTTCAAGAAGACCAGCGGGGCAAGGCTGTCTGCCAGCGCGAAGCCGCGAAACTCGCCCACGTCCAGCTTGCGGTGGCTGTTGCTGCCCACGACGGAACTGACCATCACCATCACCCCGGTGTCTTCGGCCTTGGCAATCAACTGGCGCAGTGCGTCCGTCCAGGTGGGCAACTGGCGGCGCGCTTCGGCGGACAGGCCCAGCGTCTGGCGCAGACGTTGCGCCACGGCCATGGGCGCTTCCCGCACGCTGGCGCTGCCGACGAATGCCAGGGCCGGCAGGCCGTGCATGCGGGCGTGGTCGCGGTACCAGTCCTGCCGCTGCTGGCACAGGTATAGGGTGTCCAGCAGGTCACTGCTGGGTTCTGCGAGCGCTTCATCGCGCAGGGTGCGGAAGTCCGGCACCGGTAGCGCCAGGGCGGGTGGCTGGGGCAGAAAGAAGTAGCCGAAAGCTGTGTGCGTAAGGCGGGCGAAGTCTTCCAGTTGCTTGAGCGTGGGCTGAGCATCGCCACTGAGCCACAAGGGCCACTTGTGGAAACGCGCCGCCAGTTCATCGTCGTTCAGATGTGCGCGCTGCGCCGCCCAGCGAAGCACGGGGATGGAAGCGGTGACAGTATTCATGCCTTGTCCACGGGTAATGCTGCTAGTTCCCCTAGTACAAACCCGGCAGCAAGCTCTCGCACCGTCATTGGCGGGTAGGTCCTGGTCGGCGTGAAAATCTCGTGCTTGGCAAACAGTGAGCCCTGCGCGGTGTGTTTGGACATGCCAGTGAGGACGTCGAAGCGGAAGTCTCTTCGCTGGAACTTGCCTTTGCCGAGGTAGCCCCATTCCGCGAAGGTGATCGGCTGACCATCGCCGGTGAGCATCGTTAAGGCGTCACCGTGGACGAGGTTTTGTGATAACACGTAGGAAGCGACCCGATACAGTTCATCCGATTCCTTCAAATTCAGGTAATCGGCGAGAACTTCCAGCATGTTCGCGCGGCACTCGGCGATGTTGTCCGCCAACAGCTCAATGCCATAGATGCACATCAGCGCCAGCAGCGCGTAGTGCTGCTTTTCGAACTCGGACTTGCCGAACTTGCACTGAACGGCAACGAGCTTCCGCTTGAGCACCTGGACAAGAAAGTTCCCACTTCCACACGCCGGCTCAAGAAAGCGGGAGTCGATACGCTCGGATTCTTCCTTTACGAGGTCGAGCATCGCCTCGACCATCCACGCGGGGGTAAACACCTCACCGTGGTCGGCGACGCGCTGTTTTGTTTTCACCAGGCTTGTTTGGCTATCGCTGACTTTGGCGGCACCTTGCACGCCATCGTGCTCTTGTTGTGCTCGTGATGAACGATTCGCACGAGGTGCGCCTGCTTGCCCCTTGTTCGTTGTCTTACAAGTCGCCGCCACGGCTCGGCTCCCTGCTGTTCTTGTTGTGGCTCATGCTCATTTCTTTCCTGCTCCGAGCTTTGATGTCGGCTCTTCGATCGGGATGCCATTACGCCCGCAATAGTCCCGGATCAGCACCTCCACCATGTTGGCGATGGAGCGGTGCTCCTGTTGCGCGGCGGTGCGCAACGCCTCCTTCACGCCGGGGTCGATGCGAAAGGTCAGTGTGGCGGTCTTGGTGGTGGCCATGGCTCCCCTGTCAGACTAGCTGCAAATGTACTGTAATGTACTGCAACGTCCCGTATAATCCAAGGGATTGGTTCCGCCTCAGCGAGGAAGAGGGATATGGCACGCGACTTTTCACCCATCACCTTTTTCAGCGCACGCCCAACGCGCTGCTGGGCCGCTATTTCCAGGAAAAGCATGGCGTCCTGGCCGAGGTCGCCTTCGCCTATCTTTGATCGGTGGTGGTAAACGGAAGGTGACCGTGGAGGCAGACCCGACGCGCAACCCGAAGGCCGTCTATGACCTGATCGACAAGCTCGACCCGCCGCCCTTCCATGTCACCCAGGCGGAAATCAAGGTCACTTTCTTTGCTCCCCTCCCAGGTACGCGCAGCAAGACCCATACATTCCAAATCAGCTATCCGGCCTGGTGCAACCTGCGCCATGTGGGACGTGATGAAATCATCCGCAACATGCTGACCGCATCCGGCATCGAACTGGTGGAGCCGGAGCCCACCGAGGAAGATAGCACCGCATGAGGCTAGGGGATGCCGTCCGGGAGTTGTTGCGGTGCCTTGGCACCGATGGCGATTCCACGATTCCGTGGGAGCAGGTTCGCCGGTGGCCGGAGGGGGCGATTGATACCTTCCAGAAGGCCGGTTGGCTGAAACCCGGTGACCTTGCCGAAACGGTTGAATGCCCTGGTTGTGAGGAAAGCTGCCCGATGCTGGTCGAGATATTTCCTGCCGCTGACGGGCAAGCCATCCGCGCCTTCGTCGCCTGCGAGAACCGCAACTTCGGCAGGGTGAAGATTCCGCCAGCCCGATTGCAGCAGTGGCATTTGACCCAGGGGCAGCTTGCCCGATGGATCGCCGACACCCTCACCCTTCGCTTCAGCGGCAAACGATTGGATGGGGGAAAGCTGCTGGAACTGGGACTGGTCAGCGGTGAAAAGCGTGCCCAGATGCTTTGCCTGCATACGACTGATGAATTGGCGCTGGTTGCTGGATCAAACAGTATTCCCTTGGTCGATGCCATCCAGTTGATCGACGGGGCCTTATCCCTTGATGCTAGCCTGATCCGGCAATTGGTGGATAGCGCCGCCACCGGGGATGCCCGCTATACCCCCAACACGGCCCGGCGGGATGTGCGCAAACTGGAGACCGCCACCATGCACAAGCAGTGGCGGAAAGAGTACCGGGCGCTAAAAAAGACGCGGCCGAATATGTCCGATGTCTGGTACTCGCAGCAGATCGCCAAAATGGAGTGCGCCCACGGACGAAGTGCTGGAACCATCAAAAAGAACATGAAGTGAAGAAAGTTGGGCGGAATTTTTTCGCCCAACTCGCCCGCCCGTAACCCGCTGATTTACCGCTCATCTGTCACGGTCCTTCGTGTACGGGTATATGGACATGAATTCACACGGCAGTCTTTAAGTCGCTGTTTTACAGAAACTTTCCTTTAGCTCCACTGGGCATCTCGGCGTGTTTTATCGCCCAAATCGCCCACCTAGCCTTGTCCTCGAAGTTTCCGGAAACGTACTGAGAGGTATCAGGCAATGACCAACATACTAAGACTTCCCACCGTCAAGGCCCGGACCGGGCTTTCCCGTTCCACCATCTATCTGCGCATCTCGGAGGACAGCTTCCCCAAGCGTGTCTCCCTCGGCGGCCGTGCCGTCGGTTGGATCGAGGCGGAGGTGGACGACTGGCTGAACCAGCAGATCAAGGCCAGCCATAAGGCTGCGAACTGATGGGGAGGCCAAGACAATGACCACAAACAGAAAGGGCCGCGCTGGCTGGCACCAGGCGACCCTCAGCACTTCTAAACGCACATGTAATTTTACCGGCCTTGCCGCTCGCATCAAAGCGGCCATCGTCACCTTGGCGCTATGGGGACTGCTCCCCATGGCGGTGGCGGACTGGCTGATCAACCTGGGAGGGCTACGCGATGTATAGCGCCCTTTCCAATTTCCGCGATGCCATCCGCGCCGCTGGGTTGGAACCGCCCGATGTGATCGACCCCGGCAAGCTGCATCGCTTCCCCGGCGTCGGCAAGCGCAACGGCAATACGGCGGGCTGGTGCAAGCTGTTCGATGACGGACTGGGCGGCTGCTTCGGCGATTGGTCTTCGGGATTTTCCGAGAACTGGCAGGCGAAGCGCGACAAGCCGTTTTCCGCAGTGGAGCGCGAAGCCTTCAAGCGTCACGTAGCGGAAGCCCTGGCGCAGCTTGATGCCGAGCGCAAGGCGCGGCAGGCCGAAGCCGCCACGAAAGCGGCGGCGATCTGGAACGCGGCGGCACCCGCGCCCGGCGATCATCCCTACCTTGTACGCAAGGGCATTGAGCCGCATGGCGCGCGTCTACACAACGGCGCGCTGCTGATCCCGATGCGCGAGGGCGGTGAACTCCATTCGCTGCAATTCATCGGGCCGGACGGCGACAAGCGTTTCCTGACCGGCGGGCGCGTGGCGGGCTGCTATTTCAGCATCGGCGGGACGCAGAGCGCGGCGGCGTTGTGCATCGCCGAAGGCTTTGCCACTGGCGCGACCATCCACCAAGCGACCGGCCACCCCGTGGCTGTGGCATTCAATGCTGGGAATCTGAAAGCGGTGGCGCAGGCGATGCGCGAACGCTTCCCTGCCCTGCCGTTGATCGTCTGCGCGGATGACGACGCGGGCACGGAAGGCAATCCAGGCTTGAGCAAGGCAAGCGAGGCGGTCCGAACCATCGGCGGGTTGCTGGCCGTGCCGGACTTCGGCCCCGAGCGGCCACCCGGCGCGACCGACTTCAACGACATGGCGGCGGCGCGCGGTATGGAAGCGGTGCGCGATGCGATCAAGAACGCTGCCGCACCAGACGACGGCGGCGGGCCGGGTCATTCGCCAGGGGGCCAACCGTGGCCCGAGCCGCAGCCGTTGGCGGCGAAGGTGGATTCAGAACCCTATCCGTTGGACGCGCTGCCGGACCCGATCCGCGCGGCGGTGGAAGAAGTGCAAGGTTTCGCCAAGGCCCCGGTGCCGTTGGTGGCCTCCAGCGCCCTGGCGGCGCTGTCGCTGGCGGTGCAGGCCCATGCCGATGTGAAACGGGCGGAAAAGCTGCAAGGGCCTACCGGGCTTTTCCTGCTGACTGTCGCCGATTCCGGTGAACGCAAGTCCACCTGCGACGGGTTCTTCATGCAGGCGATCCGGGATTATGAAGCCGAACAGGCAGAGGTCGCCAAGCCGCTGATCAAGGATCACAAGGCGGCCATGGAAGCCTGGGAGGCAAAGCGCGGCGGCATCAAGGAGAAAATCCGCCAGATCTCCAAGGCGGGAAAGCCCGCCCGCGAACAGGAAGAGGCCCTGCCCGATCTGGAGCATGACAAACCGGAACCGCCACGGGTACCCCGGTTGATCTATGGAGACGCCACCCCGGAAGCCCTGAAATGGAATCTGGCCAAAGACTGGCCGTCCGGTGGCGTGGTATCGAGTGAAGCCTGGCTGGTGTTTGGTGCGCATGGCATGGGCAAGGATTCGGTCATGCGCAATCTGGCCACCCTGAACCAGCTTTGGGACGGCGTGGACATTGCCACCGAGCGGCGCACCACCGAATCCTTCACGGTACGCGGGGCGCGGCCAACCATCGCCTTGCAGGTACAGGAAGCCACCCTGCGCAGTTTCTTCGACCGCTCCGGCGGGTTGGCGCGGGGTATGGGCTTTCTCGCCCGCTTTCTTCTGGCCTGGCCTGAATCGACGCAAGGCTATCGGCCGTATTCCGACCCGCCAGATACCTGGCCCGCTTTGGCGCGGTTTAATCAACGCATTGCGGCAATTCTGGAACAGGCGGTGCCCATTGATGAAGACGGGGCGCTTTCGCCTCCCGTCTTGCCCCTGGCAGCGGATACCAAGGCCGCCTGGGTGATGTTCCATGACACCATCGAAAGCGAACTGCGATCTGGCGGCGAACTCCACGATGTGCGCGACGTGGCCAGCAAAACCGCCGACAACGCGGCCCAGATCGCCACCCTGTTTCAGATATTCGAGCATGGCAGTGGCGGCGCTGTTGGATTAGCGGCCTTTGAAGGCGCTTCACGGATTGCCGCTTGGCACCTGCACGAAGCCCGGCGTTTCTACGGCGAACTGGCGTTACCGGAAGAACAGGCCGACGCGGCGCGGCTGGATTGTTGGTTACTCGACTACTGCCGAAGAGAGAAAACAAACATCGTTCCCCGGCGGGAAGTACAACGCAACGTGACACCGGGACACCTGCGCCAGAAAATCGCGCTGGATCTTGCCCTGGCCGAATTGGTGGAAGCTGGCAGGGTGCAACTGGCCCAGGACGGTAGACGCAAGGAGATTCACATCAACCCGGTCTTGCTGGAAGGGGGCAAGCAATGACTCTTTCCGCGCTGATAAAAAAAGGCGGGCTCACTGGCACCATGACAGCGACACCCGCGACACTTGCGACACAAGAAGCCGATAAGCCGGTAACTGTCGCCGGATGAAGAATCCAACATCCGGGCTTGGCTGGCGTACATCGAGGAAACCGATCCAGCAATCATCACCGAGGTGGTGGACAAGTACCGTAATGACCGGGAGACCCGCCGGTACTTCCTGAAACGGTCGGAGGAAGTGCCGGAACCAGTCACTCTCAATCACCCGAATACCTGCGGCGGCTGTATCCACTTCGAGCGTATCGACCATCTGCACCTTGGCCACTGCGCCAAAGGCGAGCCGGAAGCCATCGCCGGATTGTGGGACACGGACCGGCGATATTGCGAACGCTTTTTACCAAGGCCACAGCAAACCAACAGCGACCAACCAAGGCCCGCAAGGGCCGAAACAAAAAGGTGAATTTCCCAAATGATTTCGGTTAAAAAATTTGGAGGCGAACATGGGCGGCATGGGTAGCGGACGGCACTGGTACTGTGGCGCGAAAGACTCTACCGGCGATTACCGATCCATCGATGTGCGACGCTGGAAACGGGATGGCCTGCTCACCCCGCATCAGTCCTTCGGCTGGCAGTGGTCACGCCATGGCGAAGTTGTCGCCTCCATCCGTGTGCGTACTGAACCGAGTCGGGCGCTCCTCACCTACCGTCACCGCATCGGTGGCGAAGACTGGAAAGACGAAAGCTATCCCGTCTATCTGGACTGGACCGCCTGCAATCTAGGCGGGCAACGGCCCTGGTTCCTCTGCCCTGCCCGTGGTTGTGGTCGGCGCGTGGTGATCCTCTACGGCGGCGGTATCTTCGCCTGTCGGCATTGCTACCAGTTGGCCTACCCCAGCCAACGGGAAACCTGGGATGACCGGGCAGCACGGCGGGCGGATCGAATCCGCGACAAGCTGGGATGGGAGCCGGGCATCCTCAACGGCAACGGCTGGAAACCCAAGGGAATGCACTGGAATACCTTCGAGCGGTTGACCGCACAGCATGATGCCTTCGTACAGGTTCCATTGGCTGGAATGGCCGCAAAGCTGAACCTACTTGGGGAATCAATTGAAGACTGGATTTGATGAAAGTACCGGGCGGAATTGTAGGTGCAGTGTGGGTGCAGGAAGCAAGATTAAAGTGTAGAAACGAAAAAGGCTTAGCGTCAGAACAACACTAAGCCTTTGATTTTTATGGCGCGCCCGGAGGGATTCGAACCCCCGACCCCCTGGTTCGTAGCCAGATACTCTATCCAACTGAGCTACGGGCGCTTGAAAGCTATGAAATTCTGCTGATCACTGCCGATAGTGTCAAGCTTGGCGCTTCTCTACCTTCTTTGGTTGATCAACCGATTGTCGATATGGCGGAGAGAGAGGGATTCGAACCCTCGATGGGCTTATGACCCATACTCCCTTAGCAGGGGAGCGCCTTCAGCCTCTCGGCCATCTCTCCAGATACGCTTACTCGAAAGAGGCCGCCATGCTGCACTCTCACGAGCTATTTTGCAATCTTCATGTCGCTAGGCCCAGAGGGTTTCCCAGCAATAAACGCCGGCGGAGAGGGCAAAACGCCTCTCCGTTATTTCTTTCAACCCTCGGCGTTTTCGGCCTGTTCGCGTTTGATGCGTTCATAGATCTCTTCCCTGTGAACAGCTACTTCCTTGGGCGCATTGACACCAATACGAACCTGGTTGCCTTTGACGCCGAGCACCGTTACGGTGACATCGTCGCCAATCATAAGGGTTTCACCTACTCGTCGGGTAAGAATCAACATCCTTCCGTCTCCATGTTTCCAAAAATCCGAAGTAGACAGCCTCTTCCCATACTCACGGCTATCCCGCTGGAGAATGGGAAAAGCTGTTTCTACAGCCAACCAACTCCGTTGCCACGTTACGAAATGGCAACATGATGTCATTGTAACAATACTCAGCGCCGATCCAAAGAACCGAACTGATCCTGCCGGTCGAATTTCATTCCAAGGTGGTGATAGAGGCCTCTTGGGCAGCGGCGAACCGAGCGGACGAGCCCTTTTTGACCCGGGAAACCAGGCACAGCGGTCGACTCAACCTTCCCCGGAGGGTTCGCTACCGCTCTCGGCTGTGGTCGTGACGGCCTTCCCGCGGATCTTGTCCATGAGGTCGCGCAACCTGAGCGGTCGCTCGCTGAGCCGATCCCGGTAGATAATGTTGTAGGTGAGCACCCGCCGCACATAATCCCGGGTCTCGGTGAAGGGGATGCCCTCCACCCAAAGATCGGTGGGCATGTCTTCGTTCGGCAACCACTGACGAATCCGCCTGGGACCGGCGTTGTAAGCCGCGGTGGCGAGCACTCGCTGATCGTCGAAGCTGTTCAGGAGTTGGGCCAGGAAGCGGCTCCCCAGACGGATATTGACCTCGGGGTCCAGCAGGCCGGAGTCCCGGGGAGCGGGGAGTTGGTGCCGACGGGCCACCTGTTGGGCGGTTTGCGGCATGAGTTGCATCAGACCCAGGGCGCCGGCGCTGGAACGGGCGTCCTCCATGAAGGCGCTCTCCTGGCGCAGTATGGCGTAGACCCAGGAGGCGTCCAATTGCAGCGACTGAGAGGCGATCAGAATTCCATCCCGGTACTCCAGAGGAAAGCGAATGTCGAGATCGTCCCAATAGCCGGATTTGGCCAGGGTGAAGATGGCCCGGTCATGCCAGCTCCAGCGTTGCGCCAGCTTGGCCGCGGCGAGCAGCTCGTCGGGTGGCATGACAGCGGTAGCCTGGGCCCATTCGATGCGGGCCTGGGGAATACGGCCCAAGGCAAGAAACTCGTAGGCCCGCTGGATGGCGGGGCGGGAGGCGAAGCGCCGCAGGTCTGCGTCGCTGATCTGCACCGGGCGGTTGAGCAGGTTGTACTCTTGTCCCACCCGATCGGCGGCGAGAAAGCCGTAGTAACTCCGTTCCCGGGCGAGTGCGCGATATTGCTCTGTCGCTTCCCGGGAGTAACCGAGTTGCTCCAGGGCGCGGGCACGCCAGTAACGCCAGCTCTCTTCCCGGGCGATGGTCTCTTCCGGCAGGGCCTCGATCCAGGCCAGGACAAGATCCCAGCGTCGGCTCTCCAAGGCTAGGCGGATACGGGCGCCATGGAAGCGCTCATCGGCCGGACAAGGGGCGAGGCTGTCGAGCTGAGCGATAGCCTGGGGGTGTCCCTTGCGGGCGAGGGCCATGGCCATGGCCCGTCTGGCGGCGAGTTCGTCCGCCTCCGGCAGTGTGTAGCTGTTCTTGACCTGCTGCCAGAGGGCGAGGGCCGACCCCGGGTCTTGTTTGGCCAAGCGGATGATCCCGTGGGCGAGCATGGGTTCGCGTTGGGGATGGGGTTCGAGGCCACCCAATAACCGCGAGATCGTGGTGGGTTGGGCGTGGATACTCAACCAGCGTTCGGCCCAGGGCTGGTCCTCGATGGGAAGCCAGCCTTTCATCTGCACGGCGACAGCGGTATCGCCATCGGTCAGTGCCCGGGTAAATCTGGACCAGATCTGACGGCTGGTCAGGCGTCCGCTGTCGCGCAGGGCCTGGAACACCGGGGTACATTCCTCGGGTTGGGATTTGCCCGCGGCCCAGAGCGGCTCGACCTGCTCCCAGGCGCGATCCTTCTGACCGCTTTGCCACAAGGCCAGGAGCCACTGGCAGCGCTGGGCTGTGCCACCGCCCGGACGATAAAGGAGGAGGATCTCGTCCCAACGCTGCTGCTGCGCCAACAGATCGAGCCAGGAGCGCCGTATCTTCTCTGCCGCCGGGCTGTCGTCGTAGCTGATGAGGAAGTCTCTGATCTCCTCGGTCGGGGTCGAGCTCAGACGGCGGCCGAGATCGGTGGCGAGGAGATAGGGCAGCAGTGGATAGTCTTGGAGTTGTGGACGCAGACCGAGATAAGTCTCCGTATCACCTCGATTCAGACTGGCCTCGGCCTGGGTAAAGAGCAGGCGTTGGCGGAAGCGTCCGGGGGTGTCGAGCCAGGGATCCGGGGTGAGCTGGGCCTGAAGCTGGGGGCAGAAACCGCCCACACAGAGGGCGAGCACGGCGATGAATCTTTTGGTCATGACAAGGAATGAGGCGAGAGAGGACAGAATCGGATAAAACATAGACACCTGCGTCAGCTCGGGCAACGGGCGTTCTGGGATGGCCCCCTCTCCAATGCGAGGAAGGTGGGGGCATCGCTTTGGGCCTGGGGGCCGGAACGGCCGATAGAATAATGGAATTTCCGAATACATTTCAGGCTTCCGACTGGACGGGGTCGGCGCTGATCCCGAATCCAGCGCGGAGAGAAAGATCCATCAGGGATGGCTAAGCGCTCAGTGGCTCCGGGCATCGATCAGCAAGAGCCATTTTTTGTTCTTCCAAGGAGAACAATATATCGCCAAGAAAGCCATTATTCTCTTTTGAAGAACAAAAGACCGGGTAAAGGCGCCCAGGCCCGGAAACGTCGAGAGGCGGATGGGCGAGCTGCGACGGCCTCCCTCTCAGGGCCGACATCATGGTCTTTCTTAACACAGGGCGGATTCAACCTCCAAGTGCACCATGGGGGAGTAAGGAGGGCACCGTGAAGCCTCAGGTAGGCTTGAGGTTACTCAAGTCGAAACCTGGGAGCCTCACGAGGCCCTACCATCATCGAAACCAGGCTGGCGATGAACGAAGCGGACCTCAGCCCATTGCCCACACCAACCGACGCCTGGCGCCTACCCCGGCCTCACTCCCGGGCACGGGCGCTGTGGTCCGGCTTTCGTTCTTTAAAAAAGAACAATATCACTTCCATGTAACCTATTGTTCTCGTAAAAGGAACGAAAATGGCTGTTTTCAGCCGAGGCCCGGGTTCCTTCGGTTGGCGATAAACACAGTGAATCCCAGCTCGAGTTTGTTAGTTCAGCCCTGAAAATAACTTCTTCCTGTCACGAGTCCTTGGCTGGTGTTCTCGAGGTGGAGACATACATTTATAACCAAATGATTATTCAGGCTTTTGGTGGCCAGATATCCACAATTGGAGCACTACCCCACCATTGATCAAGGCCGTTATTGTCCCTCGATTGTTGTCCAGAGATGATGCATATCAAAGTCTTCTGTCACCAGCCCCTCGCCGATAGCCTTCAGCAGAACCAGCCTGAGCCGTCCGGAAAGAATTTTCTTATCGACCGACATTAACTCCATAAGCTTCACCCCGGCCAACTCCGGGGGCGGCGCTATCGGCAAACGAGCGACAGACATCAAATTGCGGATCCTTGTCTCGTCATCGGGGAGTAACCAGCCTTGTTTGACCGAGAGACGGGCCGCCATACAGATTCCAGCGGCCACGGCCTCACCATGTAGCCAAGCCCCATACCCGAGACCTGTCTCGATAGCATGGCCAAAGGTATGGCCCAGATTGAGCAAAGCCCGTTGTCCTGATTCCCGCTCATCGGCGGCCACCACCTTCGCCTTGTCCCGGCATGAGTGCTCTATGGCATAGATCAGTGCTTCCGGGTCCCGCTGCAGCAAGGCATGGATATGGGTTTCCAGCCAGCGGAAAAAAGGCTCATCGCCGATCAATCCATACTTGATAACTTCCGCCAGCCCCGCCGAAAGTTGGCGATCCGGCAAGGTATTCAGGGTGAGTATATCGGCAATCACACAGGAGGGTTGATGAAAGGCCCCAATCATGTTTTTGCCAAGGGGGTGGTTGACCCCAGTTTTTCCACCGACTGAAGAATCCACCTGCGCCAATAAAGTGGTTGGTATTTGAAGGAAGGCCACACCGCGCTGATAGCAGGCCGCCGCAAAACCAACCAGGTCGCCGATCACCCCTCCACCCAAGGCCACCAAGGTACAACGTCGATTGAAGTGATTCTGCAGTAATGCCTCGATAATCAGGTTCAGGGTCTCAAGGGTCTTGTACTCTTCACCATCGGGAAGCACTAATACCCGGGTCTCTTTTCCCGCCAGAGCGGACTGTACCTTATCAAGATAGTAGGGGGCGACGGTCTCGTTGGTAATCACCATAACCTGGGAGGTGGGGATATGGCGATGGTAATGGATGGACTGGCCGAGCAATCCTGGCCCGATATAGATAGGATAGGTTCGTGTCCCCAAGGGAACACTGAGTGTCAACATACACCCCCCCTAACGATGGATGCGATGATTACAAGCGACCAGCGAGACCACGGGGAAGAGCAGCCGTTTTCGCTGATAATGTACGATGCATAGCGGGGCAAGCGAAATCCATAGAATACCCTTACCCAATAAGCGCGCCGGAAATCGGGAAAATCCTTTAGAAAGTGAGGCGGCGAAATCCATACTCGGTTTCAAGCTTCTGGCTGATCTCTTTCGTCACGGAGACAGCGCTTCGCTTTTCGGTGATCACCGTAAAATCAGCCGTCTGACGATACAAAGGCTCCCTTATCTCCATGATTTCTTTAAGCTTCCTTAGCGGATCCTCGGTTTGCAGCAAAGGCCGGCTACGGTCTCTATAGGTCCGTTCATATTGCTGCTCAGGGGTGCAGTGTAGATATATTACGACCCCACGCGACATCAGGCATTTCCGATTCTCTGCATCGAGAATGACACCTCCGCCAGTCGCCAACACCAAACCCGATTTCTGGGTAAGATCATCAATTGCCCGGCGTTCGCGCGCGCGAAATCCACTTTCGCCCTCGAATTCGAAGATGGTGGTGATATCAACCCCGGTCCGCCTTTGTATCTCGGTATCGGAATCCTCGAAAGGCAGACCGAAAACATTGGCTATTTGCCGCCCGATAGTCGATTTCCCGGCCCCCATGGGGCCAATGAGAAAAATATTGTCTGCGTTTTTCATCGAGCCTTGCTACGCTCTTCAAGACCCCGGAGAAATAGGATCGGAAAAACAAAACGGGGCAGGATAATGCTGCCCCGCATTCTCGTTGAGTGGAAGAGGGTTATCTTACCGCAAGACCATCTTTGAGGATCCTGGGTGTAACAAAAATCAGCAATTCTCGTTCCCCACTGGTTTGGGATTTATTTTTGAACAAAGCGCCCAGGTAGGGGAGATCGCCGAAAAACGGCACTTTTTCCGTATTCAGTGTGCGGTTGGCCTCGAATACTCCACCCAACACCACAGTATCACCATTATCCACGAGCAAGGTTGTCGTCTCTTTACGGGTATCGATCGGAGGCTGACCAAGCACGGATCGCGAATAATCAGGTTGATCTTTGGTGACAGTAAGATCCATGATAACCCGGTCATCCGGTGTGATATGAGGTTTCGCTTTCAGGCTCAAGACCGCCTTTTTGAATTGCACATTGGTACCGTTGTTGGATACCGTAGTGTAAGGAATTTCCTGCCCTTGCTCGATAATGGCTTCGTTCTGGTCCGCGGTAATGAGGCGAGGGCTGGAAATGATCTCCCCTTTACCCTCTTTCTGCATGGCCGAGAGTTCCAATTGCAACATCCATGAGCCGATCTTCCCAACCACAAAATTGAAAGCACCGCCTCGATCGCTTTCATAGGGTAGATTCACCATCAAGGCCTCAGCGCCACTGCCTTCCGGGCTTTCAAAACCCGGTGCCAGATCGGCGGTACCACTGTGCGTTCCCGGACGTCCGCCACCTATCACTGCGTAATGACCATCATGCCAGCTATTGCCCCGGTTGAAACCGAATCTGACACCCAAATCCTTAGAGAAATCGTTGGTGGCAATCACCACTCGGGATTCGATGAGCACTTGACGCACGGGCTTATCCAACACCTCCACCAACCGCCTGATATCCTCCAACTTGGCGGCCGTATCCTGTACCAAAAGGGTATTGGTGCGATCGTCGAAGGAAACACTCCCACGTCCAGGCGTCAACATAGGGTTGTCTTCTTTCTTCAGTAACTCGGCAAGCTTCTCCGCCTTTCCATAATTGATCTGGATATATTGGGACCTGAGTGGCGCCAGTTCTTCTATCTGCTGTTGGGCTTCGAGCTCCAATTTTTCTCTGGCAGCGATCTCTTCCGTCGGCGCCACCAACATCACATTCCCATTTTGCCGCATGGATAATCCCTTGGTTTTGAGAATGATATCCAATGCCTGGTCCCAGGGGACATTTTTCAGCCGCAGGGTTACATTTCCCTTTACCGTGTCACTTGTTACCAAATTCATTCCGGTAAAATCCGCCAGCAACTGGAGCACAGCTCGCACATCGATATCCTGGAAGTTGAGGGAAAGCCGATCTCCGGTAAACACCTGCTTTTCCTTTCTGGCAGCCTCTTTTTCGGCCTTAGTCAGGGGACGGAATTCAACGGTCAGGGTATCGTTGGCCTGATAAGCCATATGCTGGTAATCACCGATAGCGGAGATCTCCATGCGGATATTTTTGCGATCTGGTCGAGTCTCGATGGATTTAACCGGGGTGGCAAAATCAGCCACATCTAGATGCTGGACCAGCTTATCTGGAAGCTTGGCCCCCATGAACTCGACGACAACCTTAGCCCCCTCTTCGCGGATATCAAAGATTGTCTTGGGGTCGGACAAGGCAACCACCACACGTCCTTCCCCTCCCGGCCCCCGGCGGAAGTCGATATCAGTAATGCCTGCTTGTTTGGCTAGAGCGGTAGAGCCCCCTTGTGAGGTCATTGAAGCCGGTTTTGTCGATGGGCCACCCTTGTTGGCCATGGGAACCTGACCCTGGCCTTGAACCGTTAGTTTAATAGTGTTCCCTTCAGTAGCGACATTGTGTTCTACCGGATTGGAGAGATTGACGACCACACGGGTTCGACCGCCGGCCTCGACAGCCGTCACCGACTGAACAGCGCCGATACCAATCTGCTGAGTCTTCTTGGTGAGCCCATTGGCGGCATCCGTCAAATCCATGATGATACGGGCAGGGTTCTCAGTAACGAAAACCTGGGGGGCCGCCAGAGGTGCCTCCAATACAAGAGAAATTTGCACCGAATTGCCGGGAAGAGCGGCATATTCAACACTCCGAAGGGCATTGGGTAAGGCATGCGCCTGCGGCAGGCCAAACCAGCATCCCAACATCAGCAGCAGAAGGACGGCACGAATCGTGCCCCCCATGAATTGTGCTCTGCTCATTCCATAAACCCGTAAAGCGGCTGCAGATCCTGACATTGATTCTTTCCCCTGTTGTTATTTCTCAGCAAGGGCCAACGTAGCTTGACGCTCGCGATAGCCTCCCAATCCATTCGGGATAATCTCATTCACCATGATTTCGGTGTCTTTTATCGATGCAATCTGACCATGGTTCTGCCCCAGATAGTTTCCTGGTTTCACCCGGTACAGCATCCCCTCCCGGTTTTCCACCAATCCCCACAGCATGTTGTCCTTTTCGATCGTGCCCACCATGCGCAACGAATCGAGAGGAAAGGCTTCGAGTTCTTCTTTCCGGCGATAGGGGTCTGGTGAAATCCCTGTACCTACTTGTTCCTGGGTATCCTGCCCAGCCTCGGTTGAGGGTTTGAAGGGGTCTCTCCTATCATTTGGAAGGTAGACGAAAGTCTCTACCTGTTTGATCTCCGGAAGAGGAGGAATCCGTTGTGCGGGGCGCGCCTTCACCTCGGTGACGTAGGCACGCAGATCTTTTGTCACCTCGGAGGAACCGCAAGCGGCGAGCATGATGGACCCCGTCAGAACGACACCCAACGTACTTCGGTTTCCATTCATTTCCCCTTCTCCTCCTCGAGATATCGATAGGTCTTGGCAATAGCGGCCATGACCAGCTTCTTTCCATCCTTCTGCGGCTCGATGGTTACATCATGGACGGTCACGATCCTAGGCAAGGCCGCCAATCCACTGACGAACTGCCCAAACTGGTGGTATTCACCGAGCACCCGGATATTGATGGGAAGTTCCGCATAAAATTCTTTCTTATTCTCAGGTTGTGGCCGGAACAACTCGAACTCCAAACCTGCCGCCAACCCCGTTTGGGAGACGTCGACCAACAGGGACGCCACCTCGGTCTTATCCGGCAATTGACGCAACATAGCCCCAAAAGACTGTCTCATCTCCTCAAGTTGTTCCCTATAGGCGTCCAGGTTGGCAGCCTTGGCCTGTTTTTTCTCGAAATCCTTCTTGAGCGTGATTTCCTCCCGTTCCACCGAGTCAAGCTGAGCCAGCTGCTGCTGGGTATCAAAGTAGTACCAAGCTCCAACCACAAGGGCACAGGCAAAAACAACCACCACCGCCTTGACGACGATGGGCCAGTCACCAATGTTGGATACATCCAACTCGTTCAGCTTTTCGAGATTCACATTCATCGCTTCGCCCCCTCGACTTTCCCTGTCCCCTCACCCACCTTGGCCAACTGTTGGGCATTCAACTCAAAGTGACTCAACCCGGTCGTGGTTTTTTCTTTGCTTTCAATCACCTTGAGGTCAGGTTTACCCAACCAGCCGGAGGATTCGAGATTACGCATATAGGAGGACACCCTAGCATTGGACTCAGCCCGACCAGAGATGGCCAGGTTTCGCCCCCGATGATCGACCTTTATGAGATACATCCCTTCGGGGATAGTGGCTACCAATTCGTCAAACATATGGACGATCTCTGGGCGGGAGTGCTGGAGTTGCTGGATGATTTCCATACGGGCCAGCAAGTTTTCCCTGGTTTTCTCAAGATCCTTGATTTCCTTGAGAATTCCATCCAAAGTGGCGATCTCCTGTTTCAGATAGCTATTCCGTTCCTGCTGATGGTCGATAAAAAGGGCAATCAGCGCGTGCACTCCGACCATGGCACACACCGTCAGTATCACCGCAACGGCCGTAGCCACACCAAATTCGCGCTTACGCCGTTTACGTAGCTCTTCCCGCCAGGGAAGCAGGTTTATACGTGCCATGGCTAGTCGAATCCTCGCAATGCCAGACCACAAGCAATCATCAGTGCCGGCGCCTCATTCGCCAAACTCTGCGCTTTCACTTTAGAGGAAACGGGCATATTGCTGAATGGGTTGGCGATAATGGTCGGCACCCCGATCCGTTCCTCCATGGTTTCATCAATTCCCCCAATGGATGAACTTCCACCGGCCATGACAATCTGGTCGACGCTGTTGTAACTCGTGGATGAAAAGAAAAACTGCAAGGAACGGTTGATTTGCTGAGCCATGGCCTCCTTGAATGGATCGAGCACTTCGGGGATATAGTTATCCGGCAACCCGCCCTGCCGCTTCGCCATCCCAGCCTCTTCGAAAGAAAGTCCGTAGCGGCGTTGGATTTCTTCGGTAAGTTGCCGTCCCCCGAAGTTTTGTTCACGGGTATAGATCAGACGATTGTCGTGCAGGACATGCAGAGTGGTGTTGGCCGCGCCGACATCCGCCACCGCGATGGTCTGATCCCGGCCACCATCGGGGAACTGCTCCGCCAACAACCGGCAGGCATTTTCCATGGCGTAGGCTTCCACATCCACGACGGCGGCGGTCAAACCAGCGATTTCGAGGGCGGAAACCCGTGCATCGACATTCTCACGCCGGGAGGCGGCGAGCAGCACATCCACCATATCCGGATTGCGCTCCGATCGGCCGAGGACCTCAAAATCCAGATTCACCTCTTCGAGGGGATAAGGGATGTACTGATCGGCCTCCAGCTCGATCTGATCCTCCAATTCCCGTTCCGAGAGGGACGCCGGCATGGCGATCACCTTGGTGATGACCGCAGAGCCCGAGACCGCCACCGCAGCACGCTTCGCCTTACTGCCACAACGCTTCATGACGCTTTTGATGGCATTGCCCACGGCTTCGACGTCGGCAATGTTGTTCTCGACCACGGCGTTAGCGGGCAGGGGGTCGATGGCAAAACTTTCGACCCGATACTGGCGCCCACCCCGGGAACCGATCTGACTGAGCTCCAAGAGCTTTACCGCCGTCGAACTGATGTCAATCCCGACCAGAGGGGTCGACTTTGGATTCCATAAAATCATGGGGTTGGGCTCGTGTTGCAGGAGAGGGAACTCGATGCCGGTTTCATACTTTTTTCCACCCTGTACAAATAAGCATGAGACTCCAAAAAACATCCTTCGGCCTTTTCGGCTTCTCGACGCAGTGTAGCCCATTAAGCCTTGAGTTAGTATAGAAACTCTGCCCAAGCAGGGATATCCGTTGCCCCATGAATTTGTGATCTACCTCATGAAGTGGTTTCTACGCCTGTTGAGATGGCTTGCCACCGGACTTGCCACCGGACTGTTGCTCCTGATTCTCGGTACCCTGGGTTTTTATGCCTATTTTGCGCCTCAGCTTCCCGCCATTGAAGACCTCCGGGACATTCACCTACAGGTACCTCTACGCATCTTCACCGAGGATGGCAAGCTGCTCGCCGAGTATGGCGAAAAACGACGCATCCCCCTGCATTACCGGGATATTCCCCAAAGACTGGTGCAGGCTTTTCTGGCGGCCGAGGACGATCGCTTCTTCGAGCATCCGGGAATCGACTACCAAAGCCTGTTGCGGGCGAGTTGGCAACTGCTGCTCACCGGCGAGAAACGTCAGGGTGGCAGCACCATCACCATGCAGGTGGCGCGTAACTTCTTTCTCACACCGGAAAAAACCTTTTCCCGCAAGATCACTGAAATCCTGCTCGCCCTCAAGATCGAACAGGAGTTGACCAAGGAGGAGATCTTCGAACTCTACCTGAACAAGATCTACCTGGGAAATCGGGCTTATGGCATCGGCGCTGCCGCGCAGGTCTACTACGGCAAAAAGGTGGAAGAACTGGACCTCGCCCAGACCGCCATGATCGCCGCCCTACCCAAGGCCCCATCGCGCTTCAACCCCATCTCGGATCCGGCCCGCTCCAAATTGCGGCGGGATTATGTCCTTGGTCGCATGTTCAAACTCGGCTACATCAACCAGGCGGACTACCAGTCCGCCATGGCCGCGCCCCTGAGCGAGTACCTTCACAAGACCGAGATCGACCTCGCCGCCCCCTATGTCGCCGAGACGATCCGTGCGGAGATGGTGTCACGCTACGGCGCCGAAGCTTACACCGCGGGACTGCGGGCCTACGCCACCATCGACGCCCAATTCCAGCTCACCGCCATTCAGGCGTTGAGGGACAATCTGGATGACTACGACATGCGGCACGGCTATCGTGGCGCCGAACCCGGATTCGACCCGGCCCGCCCGCCGGACGCTGAGGCCATGGACGCGCTGCTGGGCGAACGGGACGTCATCGGCGGTCTGCGCCCAGCCCTGGTCACGGCCCTGACCGACAAGAACCTCACCGCCTACCTGGGTTCTGGTGTCAAAGCCATCGTCGAATGGAAAGGACTCTCCTGGGCGCGGCCCTACATCAACGAAAACCGCATGGGATCCGCCCCCAAATCGGCCGGCAAAATCCTCAAACCCGGCGATGCGATTTATCTCAAAGAGGAAAAAGGAGCGGACGGCCATTTTTACTGGAGACTGGCGCAGATTCCGGCTGTGGAAGGGGCCTTTCTGGCCATGAATCCCCAGAATGGTCGCATCCTAGCCATGGTAGGGGGCTATGCCTTCTCGCAAAGCAAATTCAACCGCGCCGTCCAGGCCCGCCGTCAACCCGGCTCGGCCTTCAAACCCTTCATCTATTCAGCCGCGTTGGAGTCAGGTTACACACCGGCCAGCATCGTCAACGACGCCCCCATCGTTTTCGATGACCCCCACTTGGCTTCCGCCTGGCGACCGGAAAACTATGGGGGCGACTTTCTTGGTCCCATCCGCCTGCGCTTTGCCCTGGCGAAATCCCGCAATCTGGTCTCCGTCCGCATCTTGAAGGACATGGGCCTCAAACCAGCCTTGGAGCACATCGCCCACTTCGGTTTCGACCCCGCCTCTCTCCCCCATAACTACACCATTGCCTTGGGAACGCCGGACCTGACCATGCTCGAACTGGCCCGGGGCTATACCCTGCTGGCCAATGGGGGCTACCTGACCGAGCCATATCTTCTAGCCCGGGTGGAAACGGACCGGGACGGCACCATTTTTACCGCTCAAACCACCTCAAGCTGTACCGATTGCCCCACCCGCCAGGAGAGGTCTCCCGGGATCAGCCAACAAAACTGGTATCAGATGTATTCCATGCTTCAGGATGTGATTCTTTACGGCACGGCAGAAAAGGCCCGTTCGCTCAAACGGAAGGATCTCGCCGGCAAGACCGGAACCACCAACGATCAGCGGGACGCCTGGTTTTGTGGCTTCAACCAACACCTTCTGGCCCTGAGCTGGGTAGGGTTTGACTCATTCCAGCCCCTCGGCAAGGATGAGACCGGCGGAAAGACAGCCCTGCCGGCCTGGATACGCTTCATGGAGACGGCCCTCCAGGGCACAGCCGATGATCCGCCCATCCCCCCCGCCGGCTTGGTTTCAGTGCGCATCGATCCCCAATCCGGGCTTCTCGCCGCCCCGGGACAGAAGGACGCCATCTTCGAGGTATTTCCCGAAGCCAAAACCCCCAAGGAGCGCTCGTCTTCCATATCTTCCGGCACAACTGGCGAGAAACCGGCAGGACGCACGGAACATGTCGATGACCTCTTCTGAACGGCGCCCACCGCGTCCTGGCCAGATCCAGCGCCGCGACCGGGACGAAACCCAGCGCCGTCTCGCGGTGGCGGCGGCCCGTCTCATGGCCGAACAGGGGATCGAAGACCCGGCGTTCGCCTGTCGTAAAGCGGCTACCCACTTTGGCATCCTGGATAAAAGACTCTTTCCGAAAAACCTCGTTATCCTGGAGGCCCTCAGCGAATACCAGCGGCTGTTTCTTGGCGAAAAGCATGCCGCCGAGCTGCGGCGTCTCAGAAAGGCCGCCTTGCACGCCATGGAGGCGCTGCAGAAATTTCACCCCAGACTGGTGGGACCTGTTTTTCACGGCACCGCCGGCGCGACCGCTCCGGTGCAACTCCATCTCTTCGCCGATACTCCGGAAGAGGTAGTTTTTTTTCTGCTCGATCACGGCATTCCCTGGTCCGACGATCAGAGTAGTTGCCTGTTCAGCGACGGCCACCGCAAAACCGTTCCGCTCTATCGCTTTCGCGCCGGGGATACCGAGATCAGGCTCTGGGTCTTCCCAAAAGAGACTCAGGGTAACCCGCCCTTGAGCCTCATGGACCAGAAGCCCGAGGTCCGCGCCTCGCTGGCCCAGCTCAAGGCTCTCCTCGCCCAGTCTGGCTGATCCAAGGAAGATACACTCCCATCGAATCAGTCTGTGGTGGGCTTTATCGTCAACGCCATCTTCTATGTCTCGACCCGGTTGTGGCCTGTGTTCTTGTACCAATTCCGCTTTGGTCTTAGGCCCTTGGTCCTCGGTTGGGGCATAGTCCATTGGTAGTGCTCCAATTGTGGACAGCTGGCTACTCAAAGCCAAAATAATCATTTGGTTATAAATACCTGTGTCCACATCGAGGTAGTGTCCCAGGAAGTGGTGTAAGAAACTGAGTAGTTTGGTTCCCCTCGGCTGCCCCGCATGCGGGGCACCCGAGGGGCGCGATTGGGAGGTCATCGAAGAACTCCGGTAAGGTATGGGTTACAACACACTCAACCTCACTGAGGAGAAATTGATGACCCCTGACAGCATGCAACTTTCCGAACTCCTTGAAAAGGCTGGCGCCGATGACATCATCCGCGACATGATCGGCT
>JBPOHE010000097.1:0-15598 GCA_052035915.1 Pseudomonadota bacterium | reverse complement strand
CAATTTGCTCCGTCTCGATACCTCCCGTAAGGGCGGCATCCACACCCGCCGCATCTTGGCCGCGTCTTCTGATTCCTATCGCGCCAACCTCCTCGGGCTTACGTTACTTTGATGCGATTGCCCTGGGTCTGCCGGACCCACTGGTCCAATGTGCGCTCGGTGAAGTTAAACTGTAGGGTAGCCATGCCGACCTCCGTTCCAGGTTGGGGATGGTCAGGTCCTCCGGGGTGTTGGCGCACCTCGGGGAACCGCTCAAAAGCCGGGGAACTTCAATGCTCCCTGGCAGAGTCCCCTGTCCAGCCTTTGGAAAGGCGGGGAACTCGGGGAACTCGGGGAACTCTGGGGGAACTTTCGGCACCGGGTTAGCCGGTTTTTGCCGGGATTTCCCGGGGACAGTATAGCCGGGGAACTCAAAGAAAGACAAGCTAAAGCAATGCCTTAGCTGGTAACCTGGGGACTAGTCGGGGTTGGCGGGGAAGGATTGGAAAGGACTGAAAATCCCCGTGTCGGCAGTTCGATTCTGTCCCTGGCCACCAATAAAACAAAGGCTTGCAGAGATGCAGGCCTTTTTTGTTTTAGCGGGATTACGTGGGGCCACCTTGGAAATGAATGACTGACTCGGGTCCTACCAAATGTGGCGAAACCACATCCCGATTCATCGGATTGCCAACGAACGTCCGTTGCCAGAAGCCTGCCCCCCCGCCAAAGCCTTTTTCCTTGCCTTGGGTTTTCCGACTCTACAGGGCTCTCGCTATCCCAACCCATGCCAAAGGACTACTCCCCTCCAGCCCGTCATCCATGACGGTCGTTCAGCCCCAAACCAGATGTCCATCCCTGGAGCCCCCCTCCAGCCCGTCATCCATGACGGTCGTTCAGCCCCAAACCAGATTCACTGGATCTGGTTTGGGCTTCACCCCCTCGGGTGGTGCTGGCGATGGAGGAGTTTCAATCGCTCTTGGGCGACGTGGGTGTAGATCTGGGTGGTGGAAAGGTCGCTATGGCCGAGCAGCATCTGCACCACCCGCAGATCCGCCCCATGATTGAGCAAATGGGTAGCGAAGGCGTGCCTGAGGGTATGGGGAGAGAGTTCCTTGGCGATGCCGGCCTTGAGGGCGTGGCGCTTGATCAGGTACCAGAAGGCCTGACGGGTCATGAGGGCGCCACGCCGGGTGGGAAAGATGTGTGGACAGGGCTGTCCGTCGAGGATATCCGGTCGCCCGGTGCGCAGAAATCGATCCAACCAGGACAGGGCCTCCTCACCCAGAGGAACGAGGCGCTCCTTGCCGCCCTTGCCCAAGATCCGCACCAGTCCCTGGGTGAGGCTGAGATGCTCGGGACGCAGACCGATCAATTCGGTCACCCGCAAGCCGGTGGCGTAGAGCACCTCGAGCATGGTGCGATCCCGCAGTCCCTCAGGAGTGGAAACATCCGGGGCCTGCAACAACAACTCCACTTCCGTTTCGGTCAGGGTCTTTGGCAAGGGACGCCCCAAGCGCGGTGCCTCGATGCCCTGAGAGGGATCGAGATTGATGAACCCTTGGCGTAGGGCCTGCTGATAAAACTGGCGCAGACAGGATAGAAGACGGGCGCTGGATCTGGGGTGAAGACCGCTCCGGGCGCGTTCGGCCAGATATTCCAGCAGATCTCCCCGTTCGGCCGTCAAGAGGCGATGTCCACGTTGAGCCGCCAACCACTGGGAGATCCCGCGCAGATCGGTCTGGTAGGCGGCCAGGGTATTAGGGCTCAACCCACGTTCGAGCCAAACGGCATCGGCAAAGGCCTCGATGATGGGGAGATCCGGATTCTCCTCCGGTCTCACATCCGAACCCCTTCATGGGCAAGCAAGCGACGTTTGATCGCCAGAAAACCTTCGTTAGCCTTTCCCATATAGCCACCCGGCCCCTGGGCGGAGATCACTCGATGGCAAGGGACGATGAGTGGCCAGGGGTTGGTGCGGCATCCCAGACCTATAGCCCTGGGTCCTGTCTCCAGCCGACGGGCGAGTTCACCATAGGTCAGCACCCGGCCTGCCGGGATGTCCCGCAGGGCCTGCCAAACCCTGTTTTGAAAGGGGGTACCCCGGGCGGCCAGAGGGATAGTGAAACGAAAACCGGAATCGGCAAAATAAGCGCGGATCTGGGCCGCTACCTCGGCGAGGAATCCCCTAGGTTCGGTTTCAAGGGGTCGATCCGGGGTGAATCCCAGGGACAAAAGATGGCCTTCCCGACTCCGCAGGGCGATGGACCCTACCGGTGACGCCAGGACCAGGGTTTCTTCCACGGGCTGAAGCATCAGTTACCTCCAATGGTTTGCTTGAGTGCTCCCGCATACTGATCCAGTTCCTGCAAGAGTGGCAAGACCCCGGCCTCATCGGCATGCAGCGTTCGCAATCGCTCCAGTTCGGCGTAGAAGTCGGCGAAGCCTAATACCCCGGGCGCGGGGTTACCGAGCCTCTGCCGACGAAACTCATCCCAACGCCCGCGCTCCGACGACGAGAGGCTATCCGGCCAGTTGCGGGCCCGATATCTGAACAAGAGTTCGGGCAGTCGTTTATCCCGAAAGCCTGGAATCATCTCCGCCAGTTCCTCCGGGGAACGCGAGCGGATCAGTGCCGATTTCGCCTTGTCGGCGTCCGGCAGAAAGCCGTTATAGAGGGCCAGATCCGGATCCTCGGCGGATCGCGGTACCGGCTCCCGCAAGGCCTCCACGACCTTTTCCGCAAAGTCGGCAGCGGCCAGCAAGCGACTCCGATGTCGTTCAATCGCTCCCGGGTCGATCGCCAAGCGCTCCATGGCCTCGGGCGTCAAGGTCGACATAGGGGCCAACACCGGACAGCGGTTGTAATGCACCGTCTTCAACGGGGGACGCCCCATCCCCGGCGGCAATTCATCCCGGGGCGTAAAGAGAGAGCGACGCAACTCGGCCGCGGAAAGGGCGAGAAAGGGCTCGGGATCCTGGCGCAGGTCGTATACCAGGATACCGGCCGGTGGACGGGGGTCCTGGACCAGCGGTAGCACGGGCGCCACACCGCAAAACTCGCCCGGATAGCGCCCAGAGGCATGCAACAGCGGCCGTTGATGATGCTTGGCGAGGATGAGTTTGACGGACTCCTTGTCCCGCTGCCGGTAAACATAGTCATAGAGTCTGGGTTGTTGGCGACGGATCAATCGCGCCAGGGCGATACTGGCCCGCACATCCGCCAGGGCCTCATGGGCCGGTCCTTGTTCAAGATCATTTGCCGTGACCAGGGACTCCAGCCGGAAATCCGGCCGCCCATCCTCATAGTCCGGCCAATGGATCCCCTGGGGGCGCAACGCCCGGGTCAGTCTCACCAAGTCGATGAGGTCCCAGCGCGAGTTACCCGACTGCCACTCCCGTCCATAGGGATCGAGGAAGTTGCGATAGAACAGAAACCGGCTGACCTCGTCGTCGAAGTGGATGGAGTTGTACCCCAGGCCGCAGGTCCCAGGTTGGGCCAGTTCCTCATGCACGCGCAGAGCGAATTCGCTTTCGCCGAGACCGCAACGCTCGACACCCTGAGGCGTCAGGCGGGTGATGAGACAAGACTCGGGGGACGGCAGCCAGTCCCAGGTGGAACGGCAATAGAAGATCTTGGGTGGACCGAGTTCGTTGAGGTCTTCGTCGGTGCGAATCCCGGCGAACTGGGCCGGTCGATCCCGCCTGGGATCCGGGCCCCATGTCTCGTAATCGTGCCAGTAGAGGCTGTTCGCCATAGCGGGGAGGAAAGCATTGACCGACCCGGAAAGACTTCCGGGCCGAGCACCTCAGAGCGCGGTAAGAGAGGCCAGAGACCGGCCCGGCGAATCTAGGAGATCTTCTCCTTGATACGGGCCGCCTTGCCGGAACGCTCGCGGAGATAGTAGAGCTTGGCCCGACGCACATCGCCGCGGCGCACCACCTGGATCTCGTGCACTATGGGGCTGTATGTCTGGAAGACGCGCTCCACTCCTTCGCCGTGGGAGATCTTGCGCAGAGTAAAAGAGGAATTAAGGCCGCGGTTGCGCTTGGCGATCACGACACCCTCGAACGCCTGGAGACGTTCGCGATTGCCCTCTTTCACCTTTACTTGCACCACCAGGGTGTCCCCGGGACCAAAGGCGGGGATCACCTTGGTCATCTGCTCGGCTTCGAGTACCTTGATGATATCGGTCATGTTCTTCAGCTCCCGTCCTCAGGCATCGGTCTGTGCCTGAATAAATTCGTCTAACAATCGCCGTTCTTCGGGGTTGAGCCGGCGTTCGGCCAACAAGTCGGGGCGGCGCATCCAGGTCCGGCCCAGGGCCTGCTGGAGTCGCCAGCGCCGGATGACCTCATGATCACCGCTCAACAACACCTTGGGTACCTGTCGGCCCTCCACTTCTTCCGGTCGGGTGTAGTGGGGATGATCCAACAGGCCATCCATATAAGAATCCTGCTGCGCCGAGTCCGCATCGCCGAGCGTGCCCGGCAGCAAGCGGATGACGGCATCCATCAGCACCATGGCGGCCAGTTCTCCGCCGCTGAGCACGTAATCGCCGATGGAGACTTCCTCGTCCACATGGGACTGAATCCAACGTTCGTCGATACCTTCATAACGCCCGCATACCAGCACCATGCCAGGCCGCTGGGCCAGTTCGCGGATCAACCCTTGGTCGACCCGTCGTCCCTGGGGCGACAACAAGGTCACCTGGGTCGTCGGCACCTCCTCCCGTATGGCCAGCGTCGCCAGTCGCAGGGGGGCGAACTTCATCACCATCCCCGGCCCGCCGCCATAAGGCCGATCATCGACGCTATGGTGGACATCTCGGGTGAAATCGCGCGGATTCCACAGCCTGACTTCGGCGATCCCCCGCCCCAAGGCCCGCCCGATCACCCCATGCCCGGTCAGGGCGGCAAACATGCCGGGGAGGACGCTGACCACATCGAAACGCATGGCGCCCGTCCGGGCTCAGCGCTGCTGGATAAATCTGCTGCGCGGTCGATTTGCGGCGTGGCTCACTCGCTTGCGCCTTGTCTCTCGACCTGCTCGCGACGTTTTCTTCACCAACTCTCAGAACTCCGGATCCCAGTCGACCACCATAAGCCGCTTGGCCAGGTCCACCTTGACCACCACCTCCTGCCAGAGGTAGGGGATCAGGCGTTCCCGCTCACCGACCACTACCAGCACATCATTGGCGCCGGTCTCGAACAGATGGTCCACCACCCCGAGATCGACTCCCGTGGTTGTCACCACCCGCAGCCCTTCGAGATCGCTCCAGTAATAGTCGCCCTCCTCCAGCTCGGGGAGCTGTTCTCGGTGCACGGCGATCTCGACCCCCAGCAAGGCCATGGCCTGATCCCGATCGACGCAGCCTTCCACCCTGGCGACCAACCCTTTTCCCTGGTCCCGACCGCCGATCACGGCCCGCGGTTCCCAGGACCCATCGATATTCAGATACCAGGGGGAATAACCGAGGATACTGTTCCGGGGTTGGGTGTGCGAGAACACCCGCACCCAGCCTTTCACCCCATAGAGACCGGAGATGCGCCCCATCACGATCATCTCCCTCTCGGCCTCGGATTCGGGCGCCACCCCGACTCCCGCCTTCCGCAATCGATCTGGTCTTAGGCGCTTGCGGCCTTCAGCAAGGTCGCGACCGTCTCGGTCGCCTGGGCGCCGACGCCAATCCAGTGCTTGACCCGCTCCTGATCCACCCGGAGGCGTTCCGCCTGGCCACGGGCGACAGGATTGTAATGTCCCACCAACTCCAGATAACGACCATCGCGCTTATTGCGGCTGTCGGTCACCACGATATGGTAATAGGGCTGCTTTTTAGCGCCGGCTCTCGCCAAGCGGATACTGACCATGTTTCACCCTGAATAGATAAAGCACACCGGCACGGCCGGCAGGTAAACGGCGCATTGTACGGAAATCAGCCGAAAAGTGAAGCCGATCAGTCATCTTGATTGCGGGTCAGGGGTCATGACGGCCAAGTGCCCTCGACAACGCGCCAAATTGTCTCGCCGATCACGGTTTGGGCGGGCTGGTTGCGGTAGGTTTCCGCCTAGTCCATCGCCTCCTTGGAGCGGACAGCCCCAGGGATACCAGCATATTCAAACAGGGAGGGGGTGATGACGCAGCCGCCATGCGGTGATTCCCCTCCCGCGGAGACACAGATGATAGCTTCCCTGAGATACCGGAATCTGTTCGGCTGGCTGCTCGCCCTGACGGTATGGGTTCTCCCCCTGGCCACCAAGGCGGACGCCATCATCTACGACGAGGCGCTGGCGGCGGACTGGGAAAACTGGTCGTGGAATACCAGCCTGAATTTCTCTTCCAGCTCCCCCGCCCACGGGGGTACCTACTCCCTCTCCGTGAAGTACAACTCGGCCTGGGCGGGGTGTTATCTCCATACGAATACGGCCTATGACACCAGCCTCTATGACCGTCTGAGTTTTTGGATTCACGGCGGTGGCGGCACCCAGCGACTCGCCGTGATCGCCAACGGCAATAGCGCCAACAGCTACCAGGTGACCGCCGCGGCCACCACCTGGACCCAGGTCATCATCCCGCTCTCTTCCCTGGGTGGACCGGCGACCTTGACGGATCTCTACTGGCAGGATGTCACCGGCGGCGCCCAGCCGACCTTCTATCTCGACGATGTCCGGCTCTTGTCCAGCCCTGTCCCGCCGCCGCAACCCGCCCTGAGTATCGACGTCGGCGCTCAACGCCATGCCATCAGCGAGGACATCTACGGCATGAATTACGCCGACGAAGCCTTGGCGGCTGACTTACGTCTCCCGGTGCGTCGCTGGGGAGGCAATGCCACCACCAGATACAACTGGCGCACCAGCCTGACCAACACCGCGAGTGACTGGTATTTCGAAAACCTCCCCGAGGGTTCGGTCAATGTCGCCACCTTGCCGAGCGGCTCGGCCTCGGACCAGTTCGTCGAACAGAATCGCCGCACCGGCACCAAATCCCTGCTCACGGTGCCCCTGATCGGTTGGACGGCGAAATCCACGAGTCCACGGAACCACCCCTACGATTGTGGTTTCAAGGTATCGACTTACGGCGCCCAACAGGCGACCGATCCCTGGGATACGAATTGCGGCAACGGCGTGCGCGGCAACGGCTCGCTCATCACCGGGAACGCCGCCACCGACACCAGCGAGGCCATAGATCCCAGCTTCGTTTCCGCCTGGATCACTCATCTCAAGGGCCGCTACGGCGACGCCTCCCATAACGGCGTGAGCTATTACAACCTCGACAACGAGCCCATGCTCTGGAACAGCACCCATCGCGATATCCACCCCCAAGCCGTGGGCTATGACGAACTCCGTGACCGCACCTATCAATACGCTTCGATCATCAAGATCGCCGATCCCACCGCCAAGACCCTGGGGCCGGTGCTGTGGGGCTGGTGCGCCTATTTCTACTCCGCGATCGACGGTTGCGGCATTGGCAACGATTATCGCAACCATGGCAATCTGGCCTTCGTGCCCTGGTACCTGGATCAAATGCGGCTCCATGACCAGCAGCATGGGCTGCGTATCCTCGACTATCTCGATCTCCACTATTACCCCCAGGCCGACGGCGTAGCGCTCTCGAACGCTGGCGGAAGCGCCATCCAGGCGTTGCGGCTGCGGTCCACGCGCTCCCTGTGGGATACGAGCTACACGGATGAAAGCTGGATCTCCGATACCGAATCCGGGGGCGTGAAGGTGCGACTCATCCCACGCATGCGGGAATGGGTGGATAGCTATTATCCAGGGACCAAGCTGGCGCTCACCGAATACAACTGGGGTGGACTGGAAAGCCTCAACGGGGCGCTCACCCAAGCGGACGTCCTGGGCATTTTCGGGCGCGAGGGATTGGATCTGGCCACCCTCTGGTCGCCGCCGACCTCTACCCAGCCCGGGGCCTTCGCCTTCCGTCTGTTCCGCAACTATGACGGCCTCGGTCATGGATTCGGCGATATCAGCGTCCAGGCGACGAGCCAGAATCAGGCCACCCTCGCCGTCTACGCCGCCCAGCGCGGCAGCGATCAGGCCCTGACCATCCTCGTCATCAACAAGACCGCCGGCGATATCACCAGTCCCCTGAGCCTCCTCGGGATGACCCTGCCCTCGACGGCCTCGGTCTACCGCTACAGCGCCACCAACCTCAACGCCATCCAGCGTCTTTCGGACCAGGCGATCAGCGGCAGCGGTTTCAGCGCCCTCTACCCCGCCAACTCCGCCACCCTCTTCGTCCTCGCCGGCGGCGGCAGCGCTCAGGCCACGCTGACCATCACCAAGACCGGCACCGGCAGTGGCCAGGTCAGCGCCAACCAGGGCAGTCTCCTTTGGAACGGCAATACCGGGACCGGCAGTTATGTTCAGGGGAGCCCGGTCATTTTGACGGCCACGGCCAACACGGGATCCGGCTTCGGCGGCTGGACGGGGTGTGACAGCAGCAACGGCACGAGCTGTACCCTCAACATGACCACCTCGAGAACGGTGACGGCAACCTTCAGCCTCAATCGTTATCGGCTGACCGCGAATGCCACCGGCACGGGCTCGGGGAGCGTCATTTCCAGCCTGGGCGGCATCAATTACAGCTACCCCACCACGACCACGGCCTCGGCGTTGATTGACCATGGCAGCGCCCTGAGCCTCACCGCCACCGCGAGCAATGGGTCAAGCGTCACCTGGTCAGCCGCCGCTTGTAATACCCTGGTGGGCACCTCGAGCCAGATGACTTGCGGTATCAACCCCATGAACGCGGACCGAACGGTCACCGCGACCTTCAGCGCACCGAGTTGCGGCTATCGCATTTCGCCGACTTCCAAATCCTTCACCCGCACCGGCGGCAATGGCAATGTCAGCCTGACCGCTTCGTCGAACACTTGCCAATGGACGGCGCAAAGCAATGTCTCCTGGATCAGCCTCTCGAAAACCAGCTACACCGGCAGCGCCTCGGTGAAATATTCGGTGGCGAGAAACACGACCGGAGCCGCTCGTAGCGGTACGCTACGGATCGCGGATCAGATCTTCAGCGTCAGCCAGTCGAGATGATCCGGATGAGGCCTGGGTTGTCATTGCCATTCCTATTCGCTTGGCCCCACATCGATACTTCGGCCGCTCTGTACGAGGCGCGGACTGACCGGCGCTGATGCTTCCGGCGGCCCGAGCTCCGGCCAGCCAGCGCCTACAACCGGGCATGGACGCCCTGGCCCGATTTTTCGTTCTCCCGAGGAGAACAATACCGCTCTCACAGAGTTATTGTTCTCTTCAGAAGAACAAAAAATGGCCATTTTCAGCCGAGGCCCGGAAGGCTGAGCCCTAGGCCGAAGATGGGTTCACACCCATCCTCCCCGGCTCGCCTTCCCATCCTCCGTAGGATGGCTGGAGCGGAGCGGAACCCATGGAGGCCAACATCGACATCCGCCGTTTCCGACCAGGCCACATTCGCATAACGATGGGTTGACTACGCCTACCCGGCTTTATATCAAACGTTAGCGACGGGGTTACAAACCCCGTCGCGCAAAAGGAATGCCCCGCGGGGCAGTGCCCTTTTGGGCCGAACTCTGTTCTCACTATGAGAACAATTACCGAAATAATTCCCATATTGTTCTTTCTTCAAGAACGATGTTTCGATCTTGAAGGCCAAGCCCCAGGGCGTTTTCCGTTCGATCGAAGCTGGGTTTCGGCGCGAAGCGCCTCAACGCCAGCCTACCCATCCAGCCTTTCGATCAAAAATAGGATTTCGGCGGCCTCCGAGTAATTGAATTCCGGATGGTCGGCGAGGGCGCGGTCGCGACTGCCGGCGGCAATGGCTTGGAGGGCTTGGACGAAGGGGCGGAGCTGATCGGGCAGATCGGGATGGGCGGCAACTTCTTGGAGGAATGCCGCCGCGCCCGCCGCATCGCCGGCGAGCAGGCGCTCGGTCACGGCGAGGCACAGGCGGCCACTGTCGTAGTGATTCTCACCGCCGTCGCGCCGGTAGGCAAGATAGCAGGCGATGGCCTTATTTCTTGCGTCCGCGGCGGCGCTGGGATGGCCGGAGTCGGTCTCGATGAGCGCGAGGATTCCCCAAGCTGTCCACAGCTCGGATGCGTGGCCGAATTGCGCCTTGCATTCAATCGCCCGGCGGATTTCCTGGCGCGCTTCGTCGAGGCGGCGGAGTTTTCTCAGGAAAATGGCGAGATTGCTCCTCTGCCGCCCTTCGCCTGCCACGTCGCGGATCTCGACATACTTGTCCACTGCTTGGCGATAAAAGGCCACCGCCTCTTCCGTGCGCCCCAGCTTGTCGCCATACAAATTCCCGAGTTGCCCCAGCGTGCGCGCCTGCCCGGCGATATTACCGAGTCGTACCTGAATCGCGAGCGATTTGCGGTAGGCATCCTCCGCCGCGTCCGGCTGGCCCGCCTGCTCGTACACCATGCCGGTCTGATGCCAGACCATCGCGACGCTGCTCGGTTCGTCCAGCCGCGTGAAACGCTCGCGCGCGTCTTGATACGCCTGGAGCGCCTCCGCGTAGCGGCGCTGAAACAGACGGACGGTCCCCAACTGGCCTTTGCCGACGGCGACCTGCCGCTCATCATTAAGTTTTTCGGCGCGGCGGTTGTTCTCTTCGTAAGCGTCTGCCGCTTCGTCGAGCCGACCCAAGTCCCGGAGACAATCGCCCCGTCTCGCGAGGCAGACAGATGCCATCCTCTCCGCTGCTTGGTCGGCGATGGCCTCAAAACGTCGCCGCGCCTCATCAAACAGCGGTAAGGCTTGTTCCGCTCCACCTGCTGCATGCAACGCTTGGCCAAGCAAGTTAAACGCCATCGCCAGGTCGTACTCCGCCTCGGGATAGCTCGCCGTCCGGGCGCGCTGGAGCAGATCGCGGGCGCCGTCGAGCGCCTCGCGCAACTCGCCGCTGGCCAACTGCTGTTCGATCCGGGTCCCTTGCGCGTTGAATCGTGCATGATTCCAGGTCGCGCCCAGGGTCCGCGCGGCGGTATCCCGGGCTTGGGCCACCCGTGCCAACAGGCGCGGCTTGCCGGCCATTTGCAGCAATTGGAACAGCGACGTGGTCAAGTCAATCGTCGCCTCCGCGTCCCGCGCCCGCTCGACCCGCTCCAGCACGGCGAACAGGTTCGGCAGCTCCAGCGCCGTCAGCGTCGCCGCGAGTTCGGCGTTTTGGCTACGCTGCTGATAGAGGAACTCGACATACCCGCCCATCGCCGCCTCCCAACGCGCCGCCAAGGCCGCGAATTCCTCGGCGTCCAGCCGCCCGCGCAGGTAGGGGCAGAGCGCGGGATTGAGGCTGAGATGGTTATAGGGATTGAGGGTGGCGAGTCCGGTCGCGAGCAACTCATCCGCCAGCGCGTCCACCTCCGCCACTTCCCACTTCATCATCACGCGAAGCACGCCCAGTTGAACCCCACCGTGAAACACCCCCAGCACCCGCGCCTTTTCCCGATTCGCAGGCGACAGCCGCCGGAGCGACAGCTCGACGCCGGCGAACAGGGATTGCTCACGACTCTCCGGGAAGTTGCGCGCCATCTCGGCCATCAGCCCGACCAGCGCCAGACGAGTGGCCTCCACGCCGCGACTCTTCAAGGACGGGGCGAGCAACGCCAAGGTGCGGGCGTGGCCGTGGACGGCATCCACCAGTTGGGCGGCGTAAATAAATAACTGGCCGATTTGGTCATGTTGTGCCATGTTTTCTGCGTGGTCGAATCGGCACTGATTGAGAGTGTAAGGCGGAAGTTCCAGCGCTTGCAAAGCGTGCTGGACGAGCGGGGGCGTCGGCACTGGGCGGCCTGTGAAGCACTGGAGCTTGGTCACGGGGGTATCCGCGCTGTGGCACAAGCCACCGGTCTAGGCGAGCGCACGATTCAGCGTGGTTGCGAGGAAGTGCGCGGTGAAGAGGCGTCGGAGCCATCGCCTGCGGGGCGGATACGGCGCTCTGGAGGAGGTCGGCATGCGATGACGGCGCATGATCCGAAATTGCTGGAGGCGCTGGAAGCTTTGGTGGAGCCGAGCGCGCGCGGCGATCTGATGTCCCCTCTGCGTTGGACCTGCAAGAGCACGCGCAAGCTTGCTGAGGCGTTAGCGCGACAAGGTCATGGGATCAGTCACAGCAAGGTAGCGCAGTTGCTCAGGCAATTGGATTATCGCCTGCAAGGGACGCGCAAATGTCTCGAGGGGACCTCACATCCTGATCGGGACGCGCAGTTTCGCTATATCAATCGGTGCGTGAGAGTCTTTCAACGGGCCGGTCAGCCGGTGATCTCCGTGGACGCCAAGAAAAAGGAACTGGTGGGTCCCTTTGCCAATTGGGGTCGGGAATATCGCCCGAAAGGACAGCCAGAACCCGTGCGGACGCACGATTTCGCCGACAAAGTGCTGGGCAAGGTGTGTCCCTATGGGATCTACGATCTGACCGACAATCGCGGCTGGGTCAGCGTCGGCGTGGATCACGATACCGCCCAATTCGCCGTGGCCTCGATTCGTCGCTGGTGGTATCAGATGGGACGCCAGGGCTACCTGCACGCGCAGTCGCTGCTGATCACCGCCGATGGGGGTGGCAGCAATGCCAGCCGCAGCCGGCTCTGGAAAGTGGAGTTGCAGAAACTGGCCGATGAACTCGGACTCGCCATTTACGTGCGCCACTTCCCGCCCGGCACCAGCAAGTGGAACAAGATCGAGCATCGCCTGTTCTGTCACATCACCGAGAACTGGCGTGGCCGACCGCTCATCAATCACGAAGTCATAGTCAACCTCATCGCCAACACCACGACTACGCAAGGATTAGAGATCCGAGCCGAGCTCGACGAGACCGGCTATCCGACCGGCATGTCCGTGAGCGACGAAGAGCTTCGCGCTGTAAATCTTGTTCCGGCGAGATTTCATGGCAAGGATTGGAACTACCTCATCAAGCCTCACTCGGACAACCAGAAATCGGCCAGTTATTAATTTACAGCTCCTTGCTCAATGGCCTCGCGCGCGGCGTCGATGGTGGCGTGGCTCGCGCCATCCGCTTGATTCAGCACGCGTTCGACCAGCTTCACCGCGTCCTCGCGCTCCAGTTGGTGCAACTCGCGCCGCTGGCGTTCCCCGTCAAAGGGCGCGGGCAGCGCCTCGCGGCTGGTGAAGACCAGGCGCGTCTCGCCCTGGGCGTTGAGCCGCTTACAAAGCACGAGGATCGCGTCCAGCTCGCGGCGCAGGTCGTCGGCGAGCGCCTCGGGGGAATCGAGATAGGGCGGCGGCAGGATAGTCTCCAGGTTGTCCACCACCAGGAGGGTGGGCTGCTCGACCAAGGCGCGCTCGACCGCGAGGAGGGCCTGTTCCAGGTTCGAGAAAGTGGCGACCGAAAACCGCGCGATCAGTTGGCGACCCAGCGCGTCGAGCACCGCCGCGACATGGCCGTGGGTCTCGACCGAGACGAAGGCGGCGCGGCGCACCTGGTGCGAGCGCACCATCCAGCGCGCGAACTCGGCGGCCAACGCGGTCTTGCCCTCACCGCCCTGACCGCGAATCACGGCGTAACCAAAGCCCCTCGCCCCGTGGGAGAGGGGTTGGGGTGAGGGCGAGGGGCGCAGCAAACGCTCCAACGCGAGCAGTTCCCGACTGCGACCGATGAAGCCGGTCGCGGGTTCCTCGGGCAGTTTGCCAAGACGGGCCGCGAGCTGGGTCTGGAAATCCGCCACCGTCTGCTTCGCGGGCGTGACGCGGAACAGTTGCGGGTCGTCCTTTTCCTGAAACAGCACCGGCACGAACCAATCCTCCAGACGCAATTCCTCGCCCATGAGCATGGGGCCACGGTAAGGGTCGTCCTTGAGCGCACGCTGGCCCGCGAGCGCCTGATAAAACGCCTCGACAAACCGCCGCGCGGTCTCGACCAGCACGCTATGGCTCATCGCCACCACCGACGCCACCCCGACCTTGAGCAGTTCCGAAGCGACCGACTCGGACGCCTTCTCCGATTGCGCGGTCTGGCAGGCTTCGAGAAACACCAGCGGGATGCGGTATTCGGAGAGCACCGGCCCGAGTTCGTTGGTGTAGAGGGTGAGGTGGCGGCGTTTTTCCAATTTGCCAAGGTCTTGCGGGTCTTCAAAACACAGCCCGCCGAGTCCGACGGTACGGTCATAGACGCCATGGCCATCGAAGTGGACAACGTGATACGGCTTCTTTTCACGACGGGCGCGTTCGAGTTCCGTACTGAGTGCGGGCAAGGTCGGCGGACTGAGTAGGTGAAGCTGGACCAACCCGCCGAGCGCCTCCATGGCATCCACCAACGGCAAGGCACTGACGCGATGGTCGATGTAGCCGCAGGCGTCGTCTTCCGGTCGGGCGCTGATCAGCAGGACACGGATTGGAGTGGCGACCACCGGAACGTCGAGCACGCGCGTATTCGGCAGCCGCCGCCGCACGCGGGTTGGCGTCGCGCCTTGGAAGAGAAAACGGTCGCCGTCATGGAGCAACTCCCAGGGCAGCCCGAGCAAGAGAGTCGCCACCTCGCGGGCGGTTTCCGTTTCCGTGGCGGGGGCGTTGGCTTCGAGGGTGTTATCCAGAAAGACGGAGAAACGACGGCCGGCGTGATCACGGATCCGCGCCCAGGCGTTCATGACGTTCGCCGTGTACACCACGGGCAAGGCCGCCGCGTACAATTGCCTGCCCCAGGCGACGAGATTCTTTTCGACCTTGGCCGCACGCTGGCGAAAGATCTCGTTGGGCCAGATGGAGTATTTCTCCAGGTACCAGCGCAGTTCCTCCGCCTCGATGGGTCCGATGGGGGCGATCAAACGCCAGCTTTGTACGCTGGTTACTTCCCGTTGTCCCGGTGTGGACGGTTCGTAAATCAACCGGGCACGCGCCGAGGCCCGCCGCACGCCATCCTGTTCCTGGAATTTCAAATCGCTGAGTTCGAGGACCAATTCCTCCAGCGGTTCGGCGGGAGGTTGCGGAGTGGGAGGAACGTCCGCCGGCAGCCGCTGGCCCAGGGCGACGAGCATGTCATTCACCGCCGCTTCGACGCCGCCCGCCTCGCTACCCACCGGGATATAGGCTGGCTCTTCGCCGAAGAACTCTTCCAGCACGCCGAGCCTGGTGCCGTTCAGGGAGAGCGGGATGACGGGATAATGCTCCTTGCCACGTTTCTTCCGCAGCTTGAGCGCATGGCGTAATTCCTTGCCAACCCATTTCGATTGCAATCCATCCGGGCTGACCACCACCGCGAACGCCGCCGCCTCTTCGATGGCCCGCTGAATCTCCGGCCACAGCGGATCACCGCCGCGCAGCTCGCGCGAATCGATCCAGAGGTACTGATCGTGATCGGCCAGCGCCTGCTGGAGTCCGCGCACGAAGTCGTCGTCTTTGGTGCTGTGGGAGAGAAAAATTGTGGTCCTGGGCGTCATGGCTCCCTGGCCTCCTGAATCTGTGCCTTCTGTACCAGGAAAAGGGTGGACGAGGGTAGAGTAGAGAGCAGGTTATCATCACTTTAGGCCCGGCCTATCTGTTTCCGCCCCTTTCGTCTGGCGGTGCCTCACGAGCCGGGACGTGGTTACGATAACCTGCCCTCCCTCATCAAACCGTGCATGCGGTTCTCCCGCACACGGCTTTCCGATGTTCTTCATGCCAA
>JBPOHE010000134.1:0-4660 GCA_052035915.1 Pseudomonadota bacterium | reverse complement strand
CCCGGCGGAACTGGAGGCGGTTGTCCTCAAGATCAACCAACGTCCACGGAAATGCCTCAACTACCGAGCCCCCTACGATGTCTTCGCCGACGCTCTCCGTGGTGCACTTGTAACTTGAATCCGCCTTGGCTTGCTGCTGCTCGATATCCCGTTCAAGCGCCCATTGATTTTCGATTTGTTTGATGGCTTCGGCATGGTCTGCGGTGGCTGAGCTAAATAGCGCGGGTAGTTTCATATATGGCTCCTCGTTTAATAGGGGGTTCAAGGGGGTCAATGTGTTGCCGCAGGTCATGAAGGGGAGGAACTTCTGATGGATCGGCGTGCGGATTTCGTGGTGTTGCTGGTGTGGGTTCGAGTCCGAGAATCCAACCAATCCAGGATGTCACTCTCCCTGTAGAAGACCTTGCGGCCAATCTTGAGGTAAGGGAGTTTGTATCGCCCGGTACAGCGCCAAATACTCAATGTATCGGTAGAAACGCCCAGTACGACGGCTACTTGAACCGAATCAAGGAGATGATTTCGTGGTAAAGCCGCGATATCGACCGGGTTAACTGGTGGCTGCGTGATGTGATCGAGTTTTTCCATGTAAAGCGTTCTCTTCTGTCCGCGTACGTAGTCATAAGTACATGTACCAAACAGACAAAACCAGACCAGCCGGCGGGAGGGATGAAATGATCAGGCGGGATAGATTGACGGGAAAAAGAGACAGGGAGGGGGATTGACGAATGGAGAAAGGAAAAGGCTAAACCAGGTTCCCGGTTCAGCCCAAGGCGTCAGGCCGTCCGTCCTGGTGAGGTGGCCCGGTGTTCGGCCCGTCGGCCTAGGTGCGGGGTGTTCGTGCTCTAAAACTGTTTCGGGATACCGGCCTGTTTCAGTACCCAGTTGGCGGTATGGCGGGACTTGATGCACCCATCCACAACGAAATGGACGCCGGTAATAGGGCTGAACCAAAGTTCATGATCGCCTTTCCCTTGGCGGGAAAACCGACAACCGTTTGCCGTGAGAAGGCGCTTGAGCAGCGGCGTGAAGTCATCCATTACGCCACATGCGCCCGATCCAGCCGTACCCCATGCAGGCGGAAGGGGATGTCCCTTGATCCGCCCCTACCGTTGGCCTCCAAGAGTTCGGGAATCATTACGCGCAGCCGCGCCAACAGGGCCTCGATGGTTTCGGCTTCGGTCACTAACCCTGTGACTTCGTCGCTGGTCGCCACCCAAACGCCTGCCGCCTCGTCCCATTCCGCCGCTACTTCGATCATTCCACCTCCTCATGCACTCAGGTTACAGCTCGCCCGACAGCGCCTCCTCCAGGGTAAAGGGCGGATCTATCGGAAACATCGCCTCATCGAACTGGGTCTCATCGGTCGCCAATATCCGGGCCTTGGCGTAGCCCCTGAGAAATGACGCGCCCAGCTCCCCTTGCAGGCCCGGGTTTTCATCCAAGAGGTCGATAATCTCGATGCGCTGAATCTTGATAGTTCGCTGCCAGCTTGGCCCGCGCCGTTCGGGTTGGTAGCGCCATTTCAGCAGGTGCGCCGCCAGCACGGCCAGGCGGTTGACGAGTTCGCGCCGTTCCCGCGCTCCCATACTTTCGAGTTCTCCGATGAGGTGTTCCGTATCCAGGTCCGCATATCGGCCCTGCCGCAATAGTTCCGCCTGTTGGCTGGTCCAGGTGTAGAAGTCCCGATCATGCAGGTTCGCGCTCATGGCCCCTTCCGTTTCGTCAGTTCGATGACCTTGGCGGGTTCGTTGCCCGCGTTCAACATGGCGCTGGTGGCCCGCTCCACGCTCTCCCGTACCGGGTCCAGGGACAGCCGCGCGTAGATCTCGGTTGATTGCTGGGACTCATGGCCCAGGCTCTTGCCAATGATGCTCAGGCTCGCGCCGTTGATCGCCTGCCAGCTCCCAAGACTGCGCCGTAGATCGTGAATGTGCAGATTCTCCAGCTTCGCCCGCTGCAACAGCCGGCTCCAAGCGCCCTTGGGCTCCACCAGATGACCAGTAGCCCCATGGCTGGGGAAAACCCAGGGTGATGAGGCATTACGGCTCCAACGTTCGGCCAGGACCGCTTGCGCCCTCGATGACAAGGGCAACACCAGCGGTTGCCCGTTCTTGCTGCGAGGTATCCGCCAGGTTCCGGCGTGCAGGTCGATCTCCTCCCAACGCATCGCCAGCAAGTTGGCCTTGCGCGCCCCGATCAGCAGCGACAACAGGAAGAACGCCCGCATGTCCGGGTTGGGTTCCGCTTCCAGCGCCGCCAGGAAGCGCGGTATCTCCTCACCCTGTAGAAAGCGGTCGCGCCGGATCTCGGCATAACCGCGCACGCCGAGCGCCGGATTCGGCCCCTCGGTCAGGCCCTCGGCTATGGCGTAGTTGAAGAGGGTCCGGACCAGCGCCAATATCCGGTTGAAGGCGTAGGGGGTCTCCTGCCGTTTGGCCTTCATCCGTACCAAGTCCACCTTCTTGATCTCGCTCAACTTGCGTGTCCGCCAGTGGCCCAAGTCGCGCTCGCCGGTGGCTTGGTACTCTTCGCGGGAACGTTCCGCCAACCGAGCCCCGGCCTTGTTCCTTCGTTCGGCCAGGTAGTGGGTCAGCAGCTCGCTAAAGGTCATCTCCTCCCGCAACGCCCGTCTGGCGGTGATCGGGTCCGCCCCCTGGGCAATCTCGCCCAACAGCTTCTTGGCCTGGAGTCTGGCCTGCTCAACGGTGACCTCGGGGAACCGCCCCAGCTTGATCCGCTCGGGTCGGCGATTGATGCGCCGGTACAGGTAGAAGCTCTTGCAGCCGGTGGGGGTGATCTGAAGGCACAGCCCGGGGACGGAGAGTGCGCCCCCTGAGTCGTATATGAAGCGGGCCTTGGCACTGGGCAGCGCCTCATCCAAGCGGGTTTTGGTGAACGGAAACCGACTGTCTGGAGTTTGTGGGGCGGATATTGCTACGCCCGTGCCCGCCGATGGCCCGGAATCCGTTGTTTTGTCGGTCGTTAGTGGATCGTCCATTGCTACGCCCATGCTACGCTAGCGGTAAAAATTGGTCGATTTTGGTTAACTTCAGCTTCGGCTAATGTAGCCTAAGTGATTGTTTCGTCAACCTGGGTATAGGTGGGTAGTGTAGCATCAAACTCGAACCGCCAAATTCGTAATTAGTAGGTCCGCGGTTCGAATCCGCGCATCGGCTCAGAGAAATCAAATACTTACGAAGCATTGTTGGGTTGCGGATAAGTCGCAACGCCATAAGCATAGCCATGAGGGGCTTCGAAGCCCCCGTTTTCCTCGGCGCCCAGATTCTTCCGGTTTCTTTCTTTCTCGTCCCGCTATTTCTCAAGGAGCAAGACCCTTTCTTCCACCCTCGTCAGGGTCTCTATCACCGTTCCCCGGTGTCATGCCGCATTAGAATTGGAGAGGCAAGGATGCAGGATCGGCGTCGATGCCCTGGGTGACCATCCCGGTATGCTCGCGTTTCAGTGGCGACGGCTTCACTGACTATCTGCGCCCTTCAATGCTCGGCACACATACTTTTCCGATAGCCGCAAGCGGATGACGATCTCAGGCACCGAAAGCCCCTGTCTGGCCAGGCTGATCACTTCATCGACCAAGCCTCGCTTAAAACCTTGTCTGGCAAAAAATGCTACCAAAGTCAAACAATTCTTCATCAAGGCCAGCCATGGGATATCCAAGCGACTTAACCAATGCCAAATGGGATCGGATTTGACACCATTTTCCACCCAATGAACGGCGTGGCCGCTCGTGTCGACCTCCGCGTAAAGTGATTGTCGACGCCATCTTGTCCGTTGTGAAATCGGGCGGCCAGTGGCGCCGGCGACCCAACGACTATCCGCCCTGGCAAAGGGTTTGCGATCACTTCAGCCGATGGAGCAAAGGTGGTGCGCTCGATCAGCTCAACGCCCTCCATCGCCAAACCAAGGCGCGCTCGGCGTCACCGAGTACTCGCCGAGCGTCAAGACCGAGTACGCGAGCGAAGAACGTGGGATCGACGGGGGCAAGAAAGTCAAAGGGCATAAACGCCATATGGTGGTCGATATTCTTGGCAACCTCTTGCCTGTGTCCGTGCACGCCGCCAATTGTAGCGATACCCTGGCCGCTGGTTCCGTCCTGGCCCGTGCGGCGGAGAAACCCCGAGCCTCCAGGCGTTTTCTGGCGATGCCGGCTCTCGTGGGACGGTCGTGAAGTTCATGGACAGGACGCTCGGGCTCGTCTTCCACATCTCAACCAAGATCCTGCACTGGAGACCGGGAATTCGTTGAACGCCTTCACGTGAAGGGATTTGATCGGTTTTTCTCCATGTAGAAGGGAGAACTTGGATGACCGACCCTATCGTTTACGAAGTGCGCCGGTTCCGCACGGAACACGCCATGAAATTCGACCCCGACCTTCATGCCATCTGCGCCGATATTCGGCAATTCGAGGCATCCTGTGGGCATGAGTTGCGGAACTGCCGCCGAAGAAGCTGGCAAAGATGGAAGCACCAGTGAACGAGGTTCGTTCCGCTCGATCTTATATTCGAACCTGGCCGCACGCAGTAACAGTAACAAATCTAGCGGGTTGAAGTCCCGCCCGGGGAGTTGTCCGTACGCCCCGGTAGCATGAGGAAGCGGCGTTGCGGTAACGCGGGGTCGTAAGTTTCCAAACAGCAAGAGAGCA
>JBPOHE010000095.1:0-4171 GCA_052035915.1 Pseudomonadota bacterium | reverse complement strand
ATCGTGACTTGGATCGTGACTTCGTTGGGACGCGGCTGAAGGATGATGGCCATCAAGAGTATCCAGGCTGTTAATTAATGAGTTGTAGGATACATCTCGGAGCAACATTATCCAGAGGTCGCACCCCTCTCGGAACAGGATGCCAGTGAGGAGCGCACCGGCGGGGACTGGCAAGCCTTGCGCCATACAAACGAGAAACGTGAGCCCAAGCTGGGCTGGCCACCAGAGGCCCGGGAGCGAGCCCCTCACGCCCTCTGCATCTGGTATTCCCCCTGGCAACACCAAAACGAAGATAATCCTCTTGTGCCCCTGATTCGGGAGATCCAGGCCCAGTTCAGCACCTGGCAGAAACTGAAGGAGAAAGCCAAGGGGATCAACCGCGAATCCGGCCTGGCTGCCGCCAAGCTCCTGGAGCACCTGACCGACGCCGCCGCCGGACTCATGCTCGGGCGCCATGTACAACTCGCTCGGGGTCTCACGGATGCCATGCGCCAGGGCTACCAAGCCCAAGAAGACCGGCTCACCACCCTGAGCGATGGCCAGCGCTTCCATCTCTTGTTCGAGGATGCTGTCGAACAGGTACTCAAAGCCCGCAGTAATACCCGACGGTTGGCTGATGCCGCCCGCCTGTTGATCTTCATCGATGACCTGGACCGTTGCGAGGGCGAGGTCATCGTACGCTTGCTGGAGATCATCAAGCTCTATCTCGGTACCCGCCGATGTGTCTTTATCCTGGGCCTGGACGACCACGCGGTGCTGGAGGCCCTGCGTAAGCACCGTAGCGACTCCGAGGAGGGCAACCGCGAGTACCTGGAAAAGCTTTTCCAGGCCATGCTCGGCGTGCCGTTGCCCCTTACGGCCCAGGTGCGTCAGAGCATTGTGGAGCAGCTGCGCCTGCACATTATCCCGCAGCCGTTGGACGCTGAGGACGCCCGCGCCCAAATAGCCGCGGACATCGAGGGCCTGCTGGAGCCTAACCCGCGCAAGATCAAGAACTTCGTCAACAGCCTATGCGCCGCCTGGGCGATGCAGGGCGGCGACTGGCTCGCCACAGACCCTGACTTCCCGCGCGAGGCGCGCCGCTTCGTGCTGCTCCAATATCTGCGTCATTTCCACAGGGCCGTGTGGCGTCTACTGGAACGCCAGCCTTGGGCCATCGGCTTGCTTGTTCAGGTCCTGAGCGGCGCTAGCGGCACCGAGCCCGGCGCCGCGGAGGGTCCCTATAGCTTCGATGAGCAGGGACTGATGCGTGAGGTCTTCTTTCGCGCCTTCAGCCATGTACTGCGGTCGACCGGCGATATCGCCGACCGGCACGGCAACGAGTCCTTGGACGAGGTGGTCAAGCGCTTCCACGAACGTCGGGACCGCAAGCGCTCGGACGACCACTTTCGCACCATGCTTTTAGATCTCTTCAAAGCGGAACAAGAAATCGACAGGCGTCACATCTATCTAGAGGTCGAGGCGGCCCCGCCTGCCCCTGGAGCACCCAACCCATGAGCCAGTCTGACAGCCTCGCCGAGCAAAACGCCCGGGTCAGCGCCCGGGGTAACTACATCCGCTGGCTCGCCAAGCGCTTCGGTGACCTGGACCTGCTGCTCACCCGGGAGGGGGAGGATCGGGTCTCCCTGCACAAGATCTATGTCCCCCTGCGGCTGGATATCCAGGACCGGGCGGACGAGGCCATGGGCGATGCCGAGGGTCTGAAAGGCGAGAAGCCCCCAGGCCAAGACGCCCGGGAGATCATCGCCGAGCAGCCCTTCGTCGCCATCTCCGGCCGGCCAGGGAGCGGCAAGACCACCCTGGTGCAGGCCATCATCGGCGAGCTAGCGAGCGACCGGCCGAGCGAGTTTCGCCGCCGCCTGGTGGGCCGGAAGGGCATCCTGCCGGTGCCCCTGATCCTGCGGGATTACCAGGAGGAGCTGCCCCAGGTACAGACCCTGGACGAGCTGCTCGACCACTGGTGGAGCAAGGCCGCCCAGGAGGCCGCAGACAAGGGCCTGGCCCTGGATGTGGAGCGGTTGCGCCGGAGCTATGGAGACGACGGCGACCGCATCCCCTTGCTGGTCCTATTCGATGGCATCGACGAGGTGGGAGGGGAGCCGCCCCGGCGCAAGGTGCTGGGGCTCGCGGTCAAGGCCGCCGAGCGTGGTTGGCGGGTGGTGGTGACTGGAAGGCCGCCGGGGTTTCGCGACATGGAGATCGAATCGGTTCGATGGGTGGTTCCGGACCAAGACGAATCTGATCACCGCCTTCCAGCGGAGCCCTCGGCAAGAAAGGCAGCCGCACCGACCAAGGCGCCTGAACAAAGAGGGCGAGTATCCACCATCCTCTTCGGCGATTCGCTTTCGATTAGTGTGAGGCGCAAGCCTCCCCTCCTCCACGTCCAACCCTTCGCCTGGCTCCAGATCCACAGCTTCATCGAGCGATTCTTCCTCATCCGCGACGAATGGAAGGCGGAGCGGGAGCGATTCATCGCCGATTTCGATGCCGCCCTCAGGGATCCCCAGCGGGGCTATCTGCTGACCCTGGCCCGACGGCCCATTTTTCTCACCCTCATGGCCCTGGTGCACGCCAACGACCGACGCATGCCCCACGGGCGGGCCGACCTCTATCGGCGCATCATCGACCTCTATCTGGTGCGTCAGACCCAGCAGCGCCGGCTGCGCTGGACCCACCGCGGCCGGGAGATGCCCCACTGGGACGAGCGGGAGGTGCGCCGCGCCCTGGGCTATCTGGCCTGGCGCAGCCAGCAGCGCGGCGCCGAGGCCGAGGAGGCAGAAAAGCGCGATGCCCGCCAGGTGATCTGGACCCGGGCCGAGCTGCTGGCGGAGCTGCAGACCCTGCTGGATCCGCAATCCGGCGGCGGCTTCCGGGAGATCCGTCCCCCAGACACCACAGAGCTGCTGGATTATTTTTTGCACCCGACCGGCCTGCTGGTGGAGCCGGCCGAGGACCGCTTCCAGTTCGCCCACCTCAGCTTCCAGGAATACCTCTGCGCCGAATACATCCAGGGCCGCGCCCTGGCCCTGGGCAGCCGCCGGTTCCTGGATGGCATCAGGGAGCAGCTCTATGCCCATCTGGGTCGGCCGGGCTGGGACGAGGTGGGCCTCTTGCTGCTCTGCATCCAGGCCGCCCAGGGCGCCCAGACCGAACGCACCGCCCATCTGGAGCTGCTCGCCGAACTTGATCCGGCGGACCTGCCCCAGGCCCGACTGCTGATCGCCGCCCTCACCGGCCAGGAACTGGACTACAGCGAGGCGGAGCGGCGGCGCTGGCTGCCCCTGGCGGTGGCCACGGCCCTGGTACAGCCCGAGGCCGGATTTCCAGCGATGTTCCCCAAGGTGCCCCAATGGCGCGCCCCCGGCCTCGAGCTGCTGCGGGAGCTGTTCCGGGCCCAGGACCCCTTCGCCCTGCTGGAGGAACGGGTGCGCCAGGATCCGCCCAACGGCCTACCGGCCGCGGACTGGGAACACCACAGCCTGAGCGGGGAGATGCGCCAGCGCTGGAAGAATCCCACCAAGGATGCGGGCTGGGATGTGAAATTGAGCCTCGACGAGGCCCGCGCCCGCGCGCTCCTGCTATTGGTCAACCTCTCCGGCTGGGCCCGGGGAGCGGCGGGCGAGGAAGTCTACCGACCCATCGACGACCCGGCCCTGGAACTGGTCATGGCGGACTGGTTGGGGCGTAGGTCCCAGTCAGCCGAGGAAATATTCTACCCTCGCGAGTACCAGCAAACCGGTCCCCCTGGACTGCCTATCCCATCCCCAGCCGCTTGGGAGCTGGAGGCCCTGGTGCCAAACCAAGGCCCGATTTGGCCGGCGGTCCAGGGTCTCTTTCCCCTGGATCTCTGGTTGCTGCAAGGTGAAAGAGAGGAATATATCGGGTACTTGAGCCAATCCATCCTCTGGCTCAGTCTCTATCCGCCCCTTGCTCGGGGGTCCGGCCTACTGAGGGGACCGGCCCGCACCCGGCTGGCCCTGGGCCTCTATCAGGGCCTGATCTTCGGAGAAGGCCTGGGGGGTAGAGCCGCCCAAACCGACGTCTTTTCATCGCGGTCGCTGTTGTGGTCGGGGTCGGGGTCGCGGGTGGGGTTGCGGGTGGGGTTGCGGGTGGGGTTGCGGGCGGGGTTGCGGGCGGGGTTGCGGGCGGGGTGGCGGGCGGGGTTGCGGGC
>JBPOHE010000128.1:0-1766 GCA_052035915.1 Pseudomonadota bacterium | reverse complement strand
CGTTTTCAAGGATGGAGTACGGGAAGACGTCGGGAAAATCGCCGCCTGATCAATAGCCCCATACACAAAATTTGACCATATCTCCCGGACCGGTTTGCCGTAGGCCAATTCGGAGAGGGATTGCTTGGAGCGCTGACCGAAGTCCTGCTGCTTCTCCGGCGCATCGATCTGGTGGAGCCGGATCTTGGTTTGCCGATGGTGGGTATCGAGGATCGTCAGCGTATCGCCATCGGCGACCCTCACGACGCGGCCGGTCAGGGTTTCGGCCTGCGCAGCGGCCGCCAGGAACAGGCAGAGGAAAACGCGCTTCATGGTGGTTCAGTCATGCGATGCGGGGATCCCCCTGGAACTCCGCGAGAGGAGGTAGCCGGGCCCCTCGTCATTGTTGCCCACAAATACGGTATCCACTAAATGGTGGCAGGATCAATTAAGCTACCCCCATCCTCGCCAAGCATGAAGGAGGGGTATTTCATGACGTTCATTGATCATAAGGCGTCCAGATTCTTCCTGGCCATTCTGCTGCCCTTTCTGGCCTGTGGCCTTCAGAGCCTCGCATGGGAAGTGGTACAGCCTTTCGCCTGGCCCTTCTTCTCTGTCGCGGTCTTCTTCAGTGCTTGGCTGGGTGGCCGAATCGGAGGCTTGATTGCCACCGTGATATCGGTCCTCCTGGTGAACTTCTTCTTCATGGAACCCCGCCACACGCTCGGTTGGATAAGCACCAGTCAGATCAATAGCACGCTGATGTTTGTCGCGATGGGTACGGTTTTCGCCTTCTTCCATCACCAATTACGTTTATCAATCGCCAACCAGGCGGCCACTAGCCATCGCTTCCGTACCGTATTCCAAAATGCGCCATTCGGCCTCGCACTGATCGATCCACTCACCAATAAAATCTGCCAAGTCAATCCGCGCTTTTCAGAAATCACGGGGCGCTCACCTGAGGAATTGGCCCTCCTTGATTGGACGCTCATTTTCGACCCAGGTGGCGCGCCGGAATTTATGGACCATAGGGACCTACTGAACGCCCATGAAATCCCTGGGTTTCAGATCAACAAGCCTCTTAGTAGGCCCGATGGCACCTTGATCTGGATCGGCCTGTCACTATCCTCCGGCTCTGTCGCGCCAGAGGCGTCCCCACACCGACTCTTAATTATCGAGGACATCACCGCCCAACGCGAACAACAACAAACCTTAATTAGAGCACAAGCCGCTGCCGCCAAGGCTGAGAGCGAATCGCGGCTGGGGACGTTCCTGAGGCAGGGCTTAGGCGGTATTCTCGAAACCACCTCGGATGGGTGCATCCTGAAGGCCAATCCGCGCTTCTGTGCGATGTTGGGCTACGAAAAAGCCGGATTGTTGGGCAAACATATTCAGGATATCTGCCATCCGGACGATTGGAAAACCAGTGAGGAACATCTCGCTACGCTTCGAGACACGGGCGAGGCCTTCATTTCCAAAAAGCGCTATCGCCATCAGGATGGAAGCTATCGATGGTGTACGGCGGCCGTCAGTTCGTTCCCCGATCCCCGAGACAACACCACCCACATTCTCACCATGGCCTTTGATATCCATGAGGCCACGCAAAATGAACAGCGACTAGAGCTGGCCATCGAAGCGGCGAAGCTGGGTATTTGGCATTGGGAGGTCCGGTCCAACCGACTCGACTGGTCGGATTACATGTATGGTCTGTTTGGGGTGCCGAAAAGGACACGCATGACCTACAAGAAATTCTGCCAGACGTTGCACCCGGATGATCGCAGCCGTAT
>JBPOHE010000094.1:0-22567 GCA_052035915.1 Pseudomonadota bacterium | reverse complement strand
CGCGCTTCGCCCAGGCGGTGCGTGGGCATTGGGGGATTGAGAACTCTCTGCACTGGGTTCTGGATGTGACCTTCGGCGAGGACGACAGTCGCCTCCGCGCAGGCTTCGGCGCCGAGAACTTCGCCGTCATCCGGCAGATCGCCCTCAATCTCCTGAAATGCGACCCCTCCAAGGGGAGCGTGAATAAGAAACTCTTACGGGCGGCCTGGAACGATGACTTCCGGGCTAAGCTGTTGTCTCGACTCTGAGGATGGCGCGTTTGCCCTGACGCCGCTGCCGATGACGGGAAATCAAACAGGAATTGGAAGCAGGATGTCTTTACCGACGCCCTACTGGATACACTTGTGATTTGAATCGGCTCAATCACTCCAGGCTTTCCGATAACGCCCCGGCAAATGTTGTCGGACGAATAACCGAACTTTGCACTGGACGGAATGAACCTGACGGGCGGCGCGGAGGATGTGTAGGATGGAACCTCGGCTGGAGCCGCCCTGTTTCGAGGCTCAGCGCGCCGGTCGCACCAGCGCCGCCTCGACCGAGTCCCGTTTGGCCTTGCCGAGCAGTTGCTCGATGAGGGTCAAACCGAAATCCATGGCGGTTCCCGGCCCCCGGGAGGTGATCACCTTACCGTCGATGACCACCGGCTGATCCAGCACCCGGACTCGGGGGAGATTCATGTGATCCAGCACCCCCGGATAGCTGGTGGCGCTCTTGTCCGCCAGCAGTCCGGCGTGGGCCAGCACCTTGGGCGCGGCGCAGATGGCGGCGGTGTAGCGGCCGCTGGCGGCGAGGCGTTGCAGGAGCCGATGGATGCGGGGATCCTGATCCAGGTTATCGGAACCCGGCAGGCCACCGGGCAACACCATCATGTCGAAGTCCTGGTCCTGGACCTGATCCAGGGTGGTGTCGGGGAGAAGACGCACCCCGCGACTGGCGACGACGGGGTGTTGGTCGAGACCGGCGGTGACGACCTCGATCCCGGCGCGTCGCAGCAGGTCGATAAGGGTGACGGCTTCCATTTCCTCGCAGCCTTGGGCTAGGGGGATGAGTACACGGGCCATGATTATGAAGTTCCTCCTAATGGTTCTCGCAGATCAAGGGGTTGGGAACGCTGATTATTCGGGTGACACCCCGCCACGGCTATCCGGGTTGAACAGGCGTCCTCAACCACCGACCTCCTTGGTTTTCAACAGATAAAGCCCTTTCAACATATTGAGCGCCTGACTCAGCTGGTAGTCCCGGATCGGCAGCGGCACCTTATCCTCCGCTTCCGGAGACGAGGTACTGGAGGTGGACTTGTCCTTCGTCTTGCCGTTGCCCAGGTGACCACTAAGGTCGGCCTCTTTGATGGTCTTGGACCTGGAATCCTCGGCCTGGGACACCTTCAGCTCTTCGAGCAGGATATCGGGGCGGATGCCTTCGGCCTGGATGGAGCGCCCGCTCGGGGTGAAATAGCGGGCGGTAGTGAGTTTGACCGCGGTCGAGCTGGTGAGGGGGATGACGGTCTGCACCGAGCCCTTGCCGAAGGTGGGTTGTCCCATGACCACCGCCCGTTTGTGGTCCTGCAACGCGCCGGCGACGATCTCCGAGGCCGAGGCGGAGCCTTCGTTGACCAGAATCACGATGGGGGCGCCGGCGAGCACGTCGTCCGGAGAGGCATCGTATTTGAGTTCGGAATCCTCGGTGCGGCCTTCGGTGTAGACGATCAGGCCCTTGGTGAGAAAGGCGTCGCTCATGGAGACCGCCGAACTCAGCACCCCGCCCGGGTTGTTGCGCAGATCCAGCACCAGCCCCTTGAGGTTGCGGCTATTTTCCTTTTTCAACCGGCTCAATAGCTTGAGCATGTCGTCGGTGGTGTTGGACTGGAACTGGGCGACCCGCACATAGGCGAAGCCGTCCTCCAGGATGCGACCCTTGACGCTGGCGACATGGATCACATCCCGCACCAGGGTGACCTTGAAGGGTTTGTCGTTCCCCCGCCGCACGATCAGCAGGGTGACTTCGGTGCCGGGTTTGCCCCGCATCAGTTTGACCGCTTCGTTCAAGGACAGGCCTTTGACCGGTTTTTCGTCCAGGCGGATGATGAGGTCGCCGGTTTGCAACCCGGCCCGCTCGGCCGGGGTATCGTCGATGGGCGAGATGACCTTGATGAAGCCGTCCTCCAGCCCGACCTCGATGCCCAAGCCGCCGAATTCGCCTCGGGTGCCGACCTGGATCTCCTTATAGTCTTCCTCGTTGAGATAGGCCGAGTGGGGATCCAGGCCGTTGAGCATGCCGCGGATGGCATTTTCCAGTAATACCTTATCTTCAACCGGCTCGACATAATCACTCTTTATGCGCCCGAAGATCTCGGCAAAGGCCCGCAGTTCCTGTACCGGGAGACTGCCGGCCTTCGGCTTGGTCGGTTCGGTGGTGGCGGCCTGACTTGAGCCGACAAAGAGCGCGAGCAGAAAACAGCCGAGCGTGAGCGAAGAGATGGGGTTCATACCTGTTGTATTCCTCTGTCGACGGCCAGGCCGCCGATCTTGTTGCCGCGCGTAGCCTTGCACCAAAGGCGCGGATTGATGGGTTTGCCCTGGTGACGGATGGCAAAATAGATCCCTTGTCGGTTTCCCTGTCCAACGCCGGCAGCGGCCACGGCTTCGCCGGGTTGGACCCAGTCGCCGACGTCCTTGAACAGGCTTTCGTTGTGGCCGTAGAGGGACATATAACCATCGCCGTGGTCGATGATCAGCAGCAGCCCGAAACCCCGCAGCCAGTCGGAAAAGACCACCCGCCCATGATGGACCGCCCTTACCTGGGAGTTCCGTGGCACCTCGATCAGCACCCCATCCGCCGTGGAACCGCCGGCCAGCCGACCGGTCACCGGCCAGGCGAGAGCGCCCCGCATCCGGACGAATCGCTGCTCGGCGGATTCGGCGATTTGCGCCTCGTCGCGTCGGCGTTCGAGCTCGGTAAGGAGGGACTCTAGTCGTTTGGCGTTGGTTTCGAGTTCGACGAGTTCTTGCCCGCGCTCATGGATCTGCTGGGCCAGCTGCTGCCGTAAGAGGTCACGTTCGGCCTGGGAGTGCTCCAATCTTTGCTGTTCGGCTTTGGTCTGGATCTGCATGGCGTGAAGGCGTTCGGTCTCGGACAGGAGCCTGGCCTCGACCTCACGCAAAGCGGCCATCGCCTCTTCAACCTCGGTAATACGACGGGCCCGCGCGCGATTGAGGTAATCGTAATACAGCATGATGCGGCTGACTATGTCAGGATCTTCCTGGTTGAGGACCAATTTCAAGCGTTCCTGGCGACCGATCACATAGGCGGCCCGCAGCTGGTCCGCCAAGGCCGAGCGTTGACGTTGGACTTCGAGGGCGAGCGGCTTGCGCTGCTGCTGCAATCCCTCAAGGCGTTGCTGTTGGGCGGCGATCTCGCCGTCCAGGCGGTGAATCTCCCGGGCCAATGCGCCGACCTGGGTTTCGGCGGCGCGTAGCTCGGCTTCGATGTCCTGTTGCTGCCCCTGAGCCGCCTCCAACTCGGCGGAGACGCCCTGGATGCGTTCCTTGATGGTATTCAACTCGGCGGAGCGCCGTTCGAGGTCCTCGGTCCCGGATGGGGCCACCTCGGTGGTGGCCGGAGAGGAAGCGAGCGGAGGCTCCATTGCCGCAACGAACAGCCAGAGACTGAAGCCTATCCGCACGGCCGGTGTCGAACATCGAGCCGGTAACGGACCAAGGCGCTCTGAGCCACTTGATCGAAGCTGTGTCGGACTAAGGCGCATTCTGGTATTTCTTTTTTTCCGGCAATCGCCTAAAAGCGGCCCTTCGGCTCCCGGGCTGGAGGATACCCTGGGGGGCGAAGGGGCAGCAAAATACTCCGGAGCGGCATAAATCTGGATCAGGCGCGGGGTTGAGTTACCAATTCGCTGTAAAACAGCGTATTATCGTATTCAGCTTCGATTAATTAGATATCGCTATGCATACCAAGATCGATACACCTCGCCAGCCCGTTCTGGAAGTCGAGGACAATCTCGATACCGAAGATTTCGATTCCTTGTTCACCGGGGATGAGGACATCGAGCGTGCCTCGCGCTCCTTGAAGGCCATGTCCCATCCACTTCGGCTCAAGATACTCTGTACCCTGGGGGAAAAGGAAGTGAGTGTACAGGATATCGTCGAGCAGGTCGGCACCTCCCAGAGCAATATCTCCCAGCACCTGGCGATCTTGCGGGACAAGGGCATCCTGGCGGCCAGGAAGGACGCCAACCGGGTCTATTACCGTGTCGGCGATTCGCGCACCCTGCGTCTGATCAGCATGATGCGCGAGGTGTTTTGCAGTCACGGTTTTTAAACTCCGTCCGCCTGGGTGACGAGGTACGGTCCTCGACGCCTTTCTTTTCATCCCCGACTCGGGTTTAATCGCGCCTGGCATTGTGGTTGGCTGTAGAACAGATCATGCAACAGTTGATCGAATTCATCGGTAATCATTGGCTCCTGGTATCCGCCTTGGTGGTCATCAGCGTACTGCTGGTCCAGAACCTCGTCTCTGGAGGGGGGAAATTCGTCATCGATCCACCCGCCATGGTCGAGTTGATCAATCGGCAGGAGGCCGTGGTGGTCGATGTGCGTCCCATGGCGGATTTCGTCCAGGGGCACATTCTCAACGCCATCAACCTTCCCCTGAACGGATTCTCCAAGCAGATCGAACAATTGCGCAAATATCAGGAGCGTCCCATCGTGATCCATTGTCGCTCGGGTGCCCAATCTGGCCAGGCCTGTCGGGACTTGCGCAAACAGGGATTTCAACAGGTCTATGACCTGCGGGGCGGGATCCTGGCCTGGCAGAGTGCCAATCTTCCCTTGACCAAGAAAAAATGAGTTCCCCGAAGGCTCGGGTCTCCCGATCTCCTTCCCCCTCCCAGCTTGCCGGATTGAGACACCATGATGGATAACGATCAAACCCAAAAACCGCAACCCGAATTCGCGTTACAGCGCATCTATATCAAGGATCTGTCCTTCGAGACGCCCCATTCCCCGGACGTGTTTCGCCTGGAATGGCGACCCGAGACCACTCTCAACCTCAACAACGAGGTGCAGAAACTCGCCGACGATGTCTACGAGGTGGTTTTGACCATCACGGTCACGACCAAGGTCCAGGACAAGACCGCCTACCTGGTGGAGGTCAAACAGGCGGCCATCATTGGCGCCCGAGGCTTCTCCGAGCCCGAGCTGAACCATATGTTGGCGGCTTACACCCCGAACATCCTTTTCCCCTATGCCAGGGAGGTGGTGTCCGATCTGGTGGGCAAGGGCAGCTTCCCACAGATGTTGCTGGCACCGGTGAATTTCGATCTCTTGTTCGCCCGTCACCAGGCGCAAATGGCTGAGCAAGGCTCACCCTCCCTGCAATAATTCCCCGTTCGCCGCCGACCTTGCACGACGCCTATCCCCTGATCGCCGTACTCGGTGCCGGTTCCTGGGGCACGGCGCTGGCGGTATTGTTGAGTGGGAAAGGCTATGAGGTGCGGTTGTGGGGTCTCCCGGAGGAGATCGCCAGGCTGAGAGAGGATCGGGAGAATCGCACCTTTCTCCCGGGCATCCCTTTCCCCCCTAGCCTGCTTCCCCTATCCGATCTGGAGACCGCCGTTGCCGGGGTCGACGAGGTGCTCATCGCCGTCCCCAGCCAGGCCTTCCCGGGGGTGGTGGAGCAACTGGACCCCATCCTCCCCCCCCATACCTCCGTCAGTTGGGCCACCAAGGGCTTCGAGCCTGGGCGGCGGCGTCTGTTGCATGAGATCGTGGAAGAAACCCTCGGCCAGCGTCCGCACGGGGTGATCTCCGGGCCGACCTTCGCCCGCGAGGTGGCGCGGGGTCTGCCGACGGCCATCACCGTGGCTTCCTCCTCTCCCGCCCATGCCCAGCGTCTGGCGGGCTATCTCCATACCCACTACTTTCGCGCCTATACCAGCGATGACCTCATCGGTGTCCAGGTCGGTGGGGCCGCCAAGAATGTGTTGGCGATCGCCGCCGGTATCGCCGACGGCCTGGGTTTCGGCGCCAATACCAGGGCCGCTCTCATTACCCGGGGACTGGCCGAACTCACCCGCTTCGGTGTCGCCCTGGGTGGGAAACCGGCGACCTTCATGGGCTTGGCCGGGCTGGGGGATCTGGCCCTGACCTGTACCGACGATCAGTCGCGTAACCGTCGCCTCGGTCTGGCGCTGGCCCGGGGGCTGAGTATCGCCGAGGCGAAGCGGCAGATCGGTCAGGAGGTCGAAGGGGTACAGACGGCTGTCGAGGTCTGGTTCAAGGCCTGCGAACTGGGCGTCGACATGCCCATCACCGAACAGACCTACAGGGTGCTGCATGAAGGGCTGGCGCCCAGGGAGGGGGTACAGGCCCTGCTGCTCCGTCGGCTGAAATCCGAAGCCGAGTAGGGAAAGGTTCCCGCTCAATACCCGCCGGAAAATTTCTGTTGTCGCCAGGCCTCATAGACGAGGATGGCCACGGCGTTGGACATATTGAGACTGCGATTGCCCGGTTGCATGGGGATACGGATGCGCTGTTTGGCCGGCAGGGCGGCGATCAATTCCGGCGGCAGGCCCCTGGTTTCGGGACCGAAGAGAAAAACATCACCCTGCTGGTACTCGGGGGTGTCGTAACAGAGGGCCCCGCGGGTGCTGCAGGCGAAGATGCGCCGCTTTTCCATCTGCTGACGGAATGCCTCCCAATTCGGATACTCCGCGATATCGGCCCATTCCCGATAATCCAGCCCCGCCCGTTCGAGGCGTTTGTTGTCCATCTGAAACCCCAGTGGGTGGATGAGATGGAGGCGGCAACCGGCATTGGCGCAGAGACGGATGATATTCCCGGTGTTGGGGGGGATCTCGGGTTGATAGAGGGCGACGTGAAACAAGGCTGTTCCTTGGCTGATGGTGGACCCGGCCCACATGACTCGCCCGGGCTCGGTAGGCAGGAAGCCGATACTGTCCTCCGACTCCGGTTGGCTCCTGAGCGTTGCAGGAGATAGGGCCAAGAGCATAGGACAATTTTGTGAACACTGTGTGGTTGTTTGCTGGATCTGGGCGACCAACAGCCTCAGTCGATATCAGTATCCACCCCGGGCCGAGAGCGGCCGCAGCAAGACCTCGAAGTCCTTGGGATGGACGTATTGTATGATCTCTTTTCCTTTTTCGTTCAGAGTGATATCCAGACCTTGCTGCGGGTAGAGCCAGTGTTCGGCAGCGGAACCCGGCTCCCGCACTCGCCGGGCCGGTGCGCCGAAGCGATGCTCGATCATGTCCGGGCTGAGATCCAGGCCGGGGAGATAGGTGATGCCGGAGATGGGATAGGCGGTGGCGATCCGCTGTAAATCGGTTTGGGTCAGGCTGACCCTTTTGTCGCCACCGCTGCTGGTGCTGACCCGCGCCCCCGCTTCATACATGGCCCTGGCCTCAGCCTCGGGTACGGCGAGGCTGAGCACCAGATTGGCCTTGAGACCGTCGAGATCCAGTCGGTCGAAATAGGCCTCGACGGTCGGAATGCCGGAGGAGGAAAGAAAAAGGCTGACCTCTCCATCATTTTTCAAAGACTGGCGGGCCTGATCCAGGGTCGAGACCCCAAGCTCGATGTCGAACACCCGGCTCCCCCCGGACGGAGTGGCGAGAATCCTCCAGGGAAACAGCGGCTCGCGCTCAGGGAGAGGGGGATGGGTAAAGAAAGGTAGCAGCAAGAGAATGAGCAGCAACAGACCGCCCAGGCCCCAGACCAGCTTGGCGTTCATGGGATGGACCTCTGTGCGATGGGATGACCGACCCTGGTTTCGATGACTGACCGGGCGATTGGGCACCTCAACCAGGGCTTGGCTTGATCGTAAGTTTTCAGCATTGGTCGGGGGAGGCCGAATGGATGGCGCCGAGCAGGTTGGAGGGGGTCCGGGCCGGGGGTAGAAATGGATAAATCATAATCGAGTAATTATCGATTTCCACATAAAGATAAATTATTCCATGGCGCTCTTGGGCGTCGCTATCCAGGGCTGTTCTTGACCTGTCCGGGAAGCCGCCCGAGAGGAAGGCTTCAACCCTGGTCGAAGTCATGGAATGGACTCGGGTAGAATAGGCCGAGCGGTCCTCCAGGACAGGCAAGACGATGATGCCCCTGACCCCGACGAGGCCGCAACCCCAGGGGTCCGAGTTTCACCCTTCTTTTTTCCGAGCCACCGACGCCGATGGAGGCGAGCCCATGCAATTCGAGATCAGCAGCCAGGAAGCCCATCTGGCCAAGATTCCCCATGAGATCTTTCTCACCAACCTGATCGGCAATCACATACTTTGGTTCGTCGCCGCCCTCGGGGTGGTGAAATCCTATTGGCAACCACTGGCGCTCGTCCCCCTGGTTTCCATCGCCTCCCTGGTCTACACCCTGTGGCGGGCGCGCCAGTCCCGGCGCCGGGATCCCTGGTATGTCATGTGTCATTGGCAGATCGCCGCCAGGCGCAGCCGCCTGCTGATTCTCATGTTCGCCCTGGTGACCCTGGCGGCCCTGCTGGGATGGTTGGCCTACACTCAGCTCCATTGGATGAAGGAGGCCGTCTATGCCTTCGTGGGCGGGGTCGGGGTGTTGCCGGTGATGGTGACCATACTGGTACTCATCATTCTCGAGTCCGACGCCTTGCATCAGGCGAGTCAGCATAGGTTGCCCAAAGGGATCCTCACCCGCTTCCCCAATGCCGGGGCCAAGGTGATCGAGGAGGCCCTAACTCATCATTAGCCGGAGCCGTTGAACGCGGTTAAGGCAGGGGCGACGGCCCCGAATTCGCCGCTCGGCGCAGAGCAGGCCCCCGGCAGGAATGAATCCGAGCGCTCAGTGGCTCCGGGCAGAGGCTGAAAATGGCCACCCATTGTTCTTTTTTGAGAACAAATATAGGCATATAGATGATGATTGTTCTCTAAAAGAGAACAAAAACCGGACTAAAACGCCCGTGCCCGAAGCCTCGACAGGCGCAACCTTATGCGGCTTGTGCACCTGGCTTGGGGTTCAACGATGGATGCCGTTTCCCCGGATCAAGTCCGGGGTCACCATATCCGAACCGAACACAGCTTCGGGTTTCCAATGGCCGAGTGGATGACAACGCCAGCCCCTCCGCCGCTGATAACGGAAACCCGAGCAGAAATTCGTCTTCCCGTCCTCTGATCCAGACGCATCAGGCTCCGCCGGCAAGACGAAAGGCCGGTGGGATAAATACCAACACCAAGATCGCCAAGGTTTCGATGATACCAAGTGTCATCAGGTAGTTGCCGAAACCCTTGCCGGTTTCTGCCATGGCATCCGCGGCGGCGGCGCCGATCACCCCCTGGTACCAGGCGGAGAAACCCATTCCCAAGCCGCCGAAGATCCCGGCGCCCAGCATACCGCCCCAGTTGATCGCCTGATGGGCGGCCAAGGCCGCGTCGAGGGCCGTATTGATCCAGCCCATGAGGATCATGCCGTAGATCGTTTGCGACATAGGCGCCCCGATAAAGGCGAACAGCACGAAGGGCGCCGCTTTATCCTGGGCGTAACACTTTTTCCAGGCGCCTACCGCCGCCGGTCCGGCGGCCCCTACACCAAGGGATGAGCCGGCCGCAGCCAGACCTACGGCTGCCGCAGCGCCGAGACGCCCCAAACTTACCATTACATCGACATCCATACTTTTCCCCCCATCAGGTGATCTGTCATCAAGGTCATGAATCTAAAGGTAAAACTGTCTGTTTCAGGCGATCGGTCGCGGATGGCGTCGGAGTGGCTGATAGGGGACACCGCTCCACTGCAACCCGGCATGGCTGGCGAATTCCAAGGTATTCAACCGGATACCATGGACCATCACGCCCATCACGGAGAGGATGATGTTCACTGTGTGCGCCAGGAATAAGAGCAGCGTGGCCAGCAAACCGGTCAACCAGTCGTTGAAGAGGGGCGTCAGCATGGTGTTGAAGGTGGAGGCGATGGCGTAGCTCGCGGTACCGACGGCATAGAGACGGATATAGGAGATCACGTCGACGAAACTACTGACCAGATTCAGCGGTAGCATCACATGGTTGAACCATTCGTCCTTGAAACTCTGGCGTGGTGTCATGAAGAGCACGATGAGAACCACGCTGGCGCCGAACACCCAGGTCATGATGGGCGGAAAGTCTAGGTTGATCACCACGGAACGGGCGGCGAAGAACATGAACCAGACCACGCCCAACCAACCGAGTTGGGCGAGGGCTTGGGGGGTGCGGATCATCAGGAAGATGTTCCAGACGTGGGCGATGGATAAATGGATCGCCGCGATCCAGAAGCACAATTCCTTGACGTGATCCTCCTGGCCCAGCCAGTCGATCTTCAGGGAACCGAGGGGGGCAGGCAGGCTGGGAATGCCGAAATAGGTGCCGGTCAGGATCCCCCACACCAGGGTCGTGCTGCTGGTGATCTTCAATAAGGTGAAGACATGGGCCGGGAGTTGGGGGTAACGGCGTTGCGCCCAGAGGGTAAGGCCGAGGAAGATGACACCATAGCCCGCATCCCCCACCAGAATGGCGAAAAACAGGCTGAAAAACAGCAAAAACCACAGACTGACATCGATCTCCCGATAACCGGGGAGGATACCGATCAGCTCGAACACCGCCTCGATCGGCTTGAGCCAGCGCGGATTCTGGATCAGGGTCGGAACCCGGTCCTGCTCCGTCGGGGTTTCCATCACCAGCCCCCAGCCCTGTTGTTTGGCGGTTTGGCGCAGTCGGTCTGCGTCGCCCACCGGACAAAAACCCTGAAGATAGGCGATCGAGTCCATGGCGGCGCCCATGGCGGACTGGGCCTCGGCCAATTGCAACTCATCCTGGGCCTCGGTCTCCAGCTCGGCCACGGCGGCATAATCCCCGCCGAGGCGGGCGACGCGCTCGGCGAGCCCGGCTTGAGCCGCTTCCAATTCGGCTATACGACGCTGGATATCTGTCAGGGATAAGGGGGATGGGCGGATTTCCTCGGCGGCGATCTCGGGTTGTTCCCCCCAGGTGACCAGGGCGAAAAAAACCGCCTGCTTGGTGCGCCGGGTCTCCAGATAGACCGCCTGCGGGGGGATGGCCGGGCCTGTTTTCGGAGACGCCTGGAAGAGACGGATGAATAGCCCCCGCTCCGCCAGCTGGGTGATGGCCGAAGGGGAGAAGGCGCCGAAGGGTTCGATCCGGACCGACTCTTGGCGGAGCTGCGTCAACTCTTCAGCTATCTCCCGGCGCGCCTGACCCAGTCGCTGGAGCTCCTCGACCACCTGCTGGGGAGAACAACCGGAGGGAGGCTGGTGTGGCCGCTGGGGCAGGATCTCCTTGGCACGACGGATGGTCTCGAGGTGGTGGCGCGCCACCTCGATCGCCGGCTGATCGGTCCGCCGTTCCCAATTCAGGTGCAATACGCCAAGGTCTCGCAAGGAATCCAGCGTCGCCTGTCGATCCCTCTCCAGACAGAGCACCGTGACCTTTTGCATCGGTACAATCATGATGGTTTTCCTCGTGGCCTAGGCGGCGGACGCCTGCTCGACGGCCTTGGCCTTGGCGATCTTGGAGCGCGCCACCGCGGCGGTCATCTGGTCGCCGAGGAAGATGCGGATCACCCGGATATTCTCCTGCGCCTGGGGAATCTTCACCTTCTCGAACAGATTCACCCGCTGGTTGGTGGTACGCAACTCCTGAGCGAGCCGGACCATCTGCTCTTCGAGCACCTGTAACTCCAGGCGACGACGGAGGCGCCGCTCCAGCATCTCGATCCCATCGTCCAGCCAGGCCGGAGTAGCGAAGAGATCGGGTAGACGGCGATCGAAATCCACCCCTTCAAAGGTCGGGATCGCCACGCCGGCGACATTGCCTTGACCGACGCGGATCTGGCGTACCGCCAGCCATTGGCCCCAGTCCAGCGACTCGCCAAACAGGCGCACCCAGGTGGCCAGTTCCGCCCATTCCTGGGTATCGGCGGATCGCTGGGCCTCCAGCTTGACCTCCAGTTGGCGAAGTTCGAGTTGCAGTTGCTGTTTTTTCAACTGCAAGGTGGGTAGATAGCGTTGGAAGCGGTTGAGGGCATCCCGCTGGACCTTGAGTTCGTTTTTGGTGTGCTTGATCTTGGCCATGGTGGCGGTCTGTCGTTAGCCCGGCGACGGCGATCGGACTCGGGGCCAGAAGCGGTCGATGAGCTGGGAGGGGAGACCGGTCTCCGTGGGTTCGAAACAGTCGGCCAGGATCCGCCAACCCAGATCCAGGGCCGGCTCCAGGGGGATGTTCACCTTGAGGTCCATCATCTCGCTCTCGAAACGCTGGCCGTATCTGAGCAGCTTGGTGTCCCAGGCACTCATGCGGAAGCCCATCGACTGCTTCTCCAGCGTCTCCCGATAGGAGGCATAGAGCTGGATCATGGTGTTCATGATGGTGCGGTGGTCTTCCCGGGTCTTGCTGTTGACCAGTTGCTTGAGGCGGCTCAGGGAGCCGAAGGGCTCGATGCGGCCGTTACGCAGATAGAACTGCCCCTCGGTGATATAGCCGGTGTTGTCCGGCACCGGGTGGGTGACATCATCCCCCGGCATGGTCGTTACGGCCAGGATGGTGATGGAACCGGCGGTATCGAAATCCACCGCCTTTTCATAGCGGGCAGCGAGCTGGGAATAGAGATCGCCAGGATAGCCGCGATTGGAGGGGATCTGCTCCATAGTGATGGCGATCTCCTTCATGGCGTCGGCGAAGTTGGTCATGTCGGTAAGCAGCACCAGCACCCGCTGGTTCTCCAGCGCAAAGCGTTCCGCCACCGCCAGGGCGCTGTCCGGCACCAGCAGACATTCCACCACCGGGTCGGCGGCGGTGTGAATGAACAACACCGAACGCGACAGGGCTCCCTGCTCCTCCAGCAGATCGCGAAAAAACAGGTAATCGTCGTATTTCAGCCCCATGCCGCCGAGGATGATCACGTCCACTTCGGCTTGGAGGGCGATGCGGGCCAGCAAGGGGTTATAGGGTTCCCCGGCGACCGAGAAGATCGGCAGTTTCTGCGACTCCACCAGGGTGTTGAAGACATCGATCATGGGGATGCCGGTGCGTACCATGCGCTTGGGGATGACGCGCTTGGCCGGATTGACCGAGGGTCCGCCGATGTCGATCCGATTTTCGCTGATCGGGGGACCCTGGTCCCGGGGTTGGCCACTGCCGTTGAACACCCGCCCGAGCAGGGAGTGGGAGAAGGGCACCTGCATGGTGCGGCCAAGAAAACGGATCTGGGCGTCGGTGGCGATGCCACGGCTACCGGCGAATACCTGAAGATCCACCCGACCACCCTCCAGACGAATCACCTGGGCCAGGGAGGTTCCCTGCCGTGAGCTCACCTGGGCCAGTTCCCGATAGCCCACGTCGGTGGCTTGGATGGTGATGACGTTGCCGGCGATGCGTTCGATGCCATGATAGACCTTATACATCCTCGGTTACCTCCAGCAGCCTCTGTTCGATCTGTTGTTCGAGCTGGGCAAATTCCACCGCCTCTGGGTCCACCCGGTTCCAGTCCTTGGTCAGCCGGGTCAGGCGCTGGAAAAAGCGTCGTGCCTCGTCCTTGTCGTCGAACTTCAGCCTGGTCCGCATGATCCGGTCGATGCGCGCGAACACATAACGCTGGCGTTCCGCGCTGCTGGCCCCGTCCACCGGATGGTAGGCGTCTTGCTGGAGATAGACGGCGTCGAGATACTCACTCTTGAGGAACAGGACGAAATCCTCGATGGAGGTGCCTTCCTCGCCGACCACCTTCATCATCTGATTGACCTCGTTGCCGTCGTGCAGCAGATCCCGGGCGAAGTCCACCTGCTCGGCGGAGACCACCCCAGGATAGTGGCTCCAGCTTTCCAGCGGATGAATGGCCGGGAAACGGCGTTGGTCCGAGCGTTCCCGGGACAGACCGTGAAAGGCCCCCACCACCTTCAGCGTGCTTTGGGTGACCGGCTCCTCGAAGTTACCGCCGGCCGGGCTCACCGTCCCGCCGATGGTGACCGAACCGAGGCTGCCGTCCTTCAGGCGGACGAGGCCGCCACGCTCGTAGAAAGCAGCGATCACCGATTCCAGATAGGCGGGGAAAGCTTCCTCGCCCGGGATTTCTTCCAGCCGTCCGGACATCTCCCGCAGGGCCTGGGCCCAACGGGAGGTGGAATCCGCCAGCAACAGCACGTTCAGCCCCATCTGGCGGTAATACTCGGCGATGGTTACCGCCGTGTAGACCGAGGCCTCACGGGCCGCCACTGGCATGGAACTGGTATTGCAGATGATGAGCGTGCGTTCCATCAGGCTTTTCCCGGTACGCGGGTCGGTGAGTTCCGGGAACTCCCGCAAGGTCTCGACCACCTCGCCCGCCCGTTCACCGCAGGCGGCGATGATCACGATGTCCACCTCGGCGTGGCGGCTGGTGATTTGCTGGAGCACAGTCTTGCCGGCGCCGAAGGGGCCGGGGATGCAATAGGTACCGCCGCGGGCCACCGGATAGAAGGTATCGACGATGCGCACCTTGGTAACCAGAGGCTCGCTCGGGCGCAACCGTTCGGCGTAGGCGCGGATCGGGATCTTCACCGGCCAACGTTGCAGCAGTGTCACCTCGATCGGCCGATCATCCGCGTCGCGAAGCCGGGCGATCGGTTGTTCGACGTGGTACTCCCCGGCGGGAGCGATCTGTTCTACCTGCAATGCGCCCCTGAGGCCGAAGGGGACCATGATGCGATGGGAAAAGATTCCCTCGGGCACGGTGCCAAGGGACTCGCCAGCGGACACCCGGTCGCCGGGTTTGGCGCTCGGGGTAAAGCTCCAGAGGCGATTCCGGGGCAAGGCTGGCAGATACACCCCACGTTGCAGAAAAAAACCGCATTGCTCGGCCAGTTGGGGGAGCGGGTTTTGCAGACCGTCGAAGATCTGGGTCAGCAGACCGGGGCCCAATTCCACCGCCAGCAGCTCACCGGTGAACTCGACCTGGTCGCCCTCCTTCAGCCCGGTGGTGTCCTCGAACACCTGGAGTTCCGCATAGCGGCCACGAACGCGGATCACTTCGGCCTTGAGTCGACCGGCCCGGGTCACCGCGTAGGCCACTTCATTCTGCACCACTGATGTATTGAACTCGACGGTCAAGAGGTTGCCATTGACGCCGATAATTTTTCCGCTGTTTTCGCTCATGACACCTTGGTTCCCCTGGCCTGGCGACTCCCGTCGCCGACGGACCTGGCCGGCTGAGATTGCATCAGGCTTTGCATCAATTCCTCGATCTTGTTTCGCCCGGCGGCATCGGTCAGCGCCGCCCAACGCTCGGCGATGCGCAGCTTGACCGCGAAGGCGAGCACGGTGCCGAGCCCGAAGGGATCGGCCAAAGCCAGTTCCTCGGCGAGGCGCCAGCGCTCCTGGTCGAGCCCCTGCTCCCGCTCCAGGGGCGTCGGCTTGGTTAAGGCGGCGGCTACCCCCTGGACCAGCCTGACATCGTAGCCGGAGTGGTCCTGTTGAAAGCTCCCGGCATCCACTCCCAATCGGGTGGCCCGGAACCGGGCGACCGCATTGCGCAACTGGATCTCGCGGGCGCTCCAGGCATCGGCAAAGGCGCTTCCCGTTGCCAGGCGCCCTTCCAGAAAAGCGGCCAACAGGGCGAGATGGCCACGGCTGAGCACCCCATCACAGCAGGCTAGGAAATCCCGGCAGGATACGGGGGGTGGATGGCCGAAAAACAACTGCGGCAGGCTGGCTACGAGGTAATGATAGGACATCGGCTGTCTCGCCCAGGGTGGCGTCAGCGCTCGGCGTCGGCGCTCGCTTCGCTGGCCGTGCGGTGGACGATCTCCGCCAGGTGGGGACGCAAAAAATGGCTCAAGGATTCGGCGATGGCGGACTTGGTGAAGTCGTGGTAGATCCGCTCGTCTCTCAGAACGACGCGAAAGCCTTTGATTACACAGCTGTCCGTGCTTATCGTCACGCCGCTGACCAAGTGGTGGCGGTACTGGTCGGCGAAAAACTCCGTGATCTCTTTTTGGTCGCCCGGGCTGATGAGAAATTCGATCCGGTTTTCCGCGCCGTTGTGCTCGGCATAGGCCTGAGCCAGTTTTACCATCATCCGTTTCAGGGTTTCAGGGTCCAGCGCCTGCTCGGTGGCGATGCCGACGATATCCTGCACCATGTTCTCAAATGCCTGACCGACGCTGATCAACAGATCGCGGGCCGCTTGTTCCAGGGTGCGGGTGCCCCGTTCCACATAGAGTGTTGCATCGCGGTCAGCCTGTTCCAACAGGGCCCTGGCGGTGGCTTCGGCTTCCTTGACTATGGCGGTAGCGCGCTCCTTAGCCTCGGCAAGGATCCGAACGGCCTCCAGATCCGCCTTTTCGATCGCCTCCCGGTGGATACGGTCGATCAAATATTGCAATTCTACGGCCATAAGAAAACCTTATCTTCTGTCCAATATGGGCGGCATAGAGTACCGCAATGATTTCGATGATGCATGAGTTCATCCGCGGAAGCACCACTCATGGGTTTTCTCCACCTTGATAAAAGGGAGCGGGTGACTTCACCGCGGCGAAATCAATAGGAGAGCTCGACCCGCCCCGCCAGGCTGATGGGGGACCCAGCCAGCCAAGGGGAGGAAAGACGGAAGGCCCCAAGGCGCGACCTTCGACCTGGGCCTGGGCTGTTTGGACTAGAATTTGTTCTCTTTTGGAGAACAATGTCAGCAAAATTGTTCTCCAAAAGAGAACAAAAGATGGCTTTTTTGGCCATTGCCCGAAGCTTTTCGGGAAAGGCGGCCCGTCTGGATCATCCGAATACCGATGGTGGTGACCCCACCCGAGTCGTAGGCCAGGGCGATGATAAAGCGGGGCGCGTACCTGCGCCAGCGCATGAAGGCTTGGGGTCTTGGGGTTGATTTGTAGCCTCGAGATATGGAAAGATAGGCCATCCCCGCTTTCCGGCATAGAGCCATTTTGTTGTTTTAGAAAGAGAAAATATTTTCCTCGGGGATCACTGAGCTTTTCTTTAACTAGACCAACCGGATGAATGTCGACGCCGTATGTCTGTTGTCGGTCACGCGATACACCTCATCAAAGACGCCTGGCGCGATCTCGCCCCAACCCTGGTGGTGGTCGCCTTTTTCCAGGCCCTGTTCGTGGGGACCCTGCCGGAGGATCCGGTCGGCCTCGTCGGCGGTTTCCTGATCGTGATTCTTGGCCTGGGCCTATTCGTCAAAGGGCTTGAGGCCGCCATCTTTCCCGCCGGTGAAAGCATGGCCTTCCAGTTCGCCCGCAAGGGTTCGCTCTTCTGGTTGGCCCTGTTCACCTTCGGCATCAGTTTTGCCTCGGTGGTCGCCGAGCCGGCGCTGATGGCGGTCGCCTACAAAGCGGCCATGGTCTCCTCCGGCAGTCTGGACGCCTTGACCATCCGCCTGGTGGCCGCCGCCGGTGTCGGGCTGAGCGTGGTTATCGGCGTCTGGAGGATCATCGCCGGTCATCCGACCCATTGGTACCTGATCCCCGGCTATATCCTGGTCATCGCCCTCACCGCCATTTCCCCGCCACAACTGGTCGGTCTGGCCTTCGATTCCGGTGGTGTAGTGGCTTCCACCGTGACGGCGCCCCTGTTGACCGCCCTGGGGGTCGGGTTGGCGATCAGCGTGCATGGCAGAAACCCCCTCTCGGACGGTTTCGGGCTGATCGCCTTCGGGGCACTGGCGCCGATGATCATCATTCAGATCTATGGCATCTTTTTCTTCACCCCTGCCGTCCATGGCGAGACGGTGCTGGCTATACCTTCGTCCGATGGTCATGGACACACCCCCATGGCGATGCTGCTTGGTTTCCTGATGATGCTGCGCAATCTGTTGCCCATCGCCGGCGTGGTTCTTTTCTTCAGCTTCCTGATCCTGAAGAAACCCCTCGCCAACCCGGTCGGGCTCGGTGTCGGCGCTGGTTTGGTTGCCGTCGGGCTCTACCTGTTCGATCTCGGGCTACAGATCGGCCTCTTTCCCCTGGGGGACACCATGACCCGGGATCTGCTGAGTGAGGGAGGACCGCTCTGGGTCCTCTATGCCTATGGCTTCCTCATCGGCTTCGCCACCACCATGGCGGAACCGGCCCTCATCGCCCTCTCGATCAAGGCCGACGAGGTCAGCCTGGGGCAGATCAAGGCCATGTTGCTGCGGGTGCTGGTGTCGATCGGGGTGGGTATCGGCATCGTCATCGGGTGCGAACGCATCATCTCCGGCACCCCCATCGCCTATTGGTTGATCGCCGGCTATGGCCTGGTCGTTGCTTTGACAACCATTGCTCCGGCCTTCATCATCCCTATCGCCTATGACTCGGGTGGAGTCACCACCTCCACCGTCACCGTGCCCTTGGTGGCCGCCGTCGGCATCGGTCTGGCGGAACGCACGCCGGGACGGGATCCGATGATCGACGGTTTCGGCCTGATCGCCTTCGCTTCCCTGGTGCCGATGCTGATCGTCATGAGCTATGGTCTCATTGCCGCCACCCTTGCCAAACGCCAAAAGGGGAGAGTATGAAATTCTCGGCTGTTGTGCTCATCGTCCCTGAAGAACAGGAAAACAGTGCCGTCGATATCGTCAAGGAGGCCGGCGCCACCGGCGTCACCCTGATCCGGGCGAAAGGGTTGGGACTCAATGAACGCAAAACCTTCCTCGGCCTCGGGCTGGAGCGGAAGGAGTCGGTGCTGCTCTGCGTGGTTGAGAAGAACCTCTCGGTCCGTATCCTGAAACAGATCAAGAAACAACTGGATCTGGGCATCTCCGGGGCCGGGATCGCCTTTTCGGTGCCGCTGGAGAACCTGGTCGGCCTGCGTCTGGCGCAGCTCCAGATCTTCAAGAAAGAAGTCGAAGAAAACCTCTAAACAGCATTGAAAAAGGGCGTGCGATGTTAGTCTCCAATATCATGAAGCGGAAAGTGATCACCATCAGCCCCATGGCCAGCGTGCGCGAGGCCCTCAAGCTGATGAAAGAGGCCGGCGTGAAATCCCTGGTCACCCAGAAACTCCATGCCAACGACGCCTATGGCCTCATCTCCTTCAACGATATCGCCAAGGCGATCATCGCCGAAGGCGGGGATATCGACCTGCTCAATGTCTACGACATCGCCCAGAAGCCGGTGCTCCAGGTCTCCGGCAGCCTGGCGACCAAGTATCTGGCGCGGCTCATGATCTCCTATCAGGTCAAGCATGTGCTGGTGATCGAGAACAACGAACTCCAGGGGTTCGTGTCGATGACGGACGTGGTCAACGACCTCATCGACACCACGGTCGCCACCTGAATTTCCCGACCCCTGGGCCAGGTGCTGTCATAATGGGAGCCTCCATCGCCGTTCGTGACCGCTCTTGCCCGGGAGGTGTAACTTGGACCATCTCACCAACACCCTGGCCCTGACCCTTGGCGCCGGTTGGGCCAGCGGCCTCAATCTCTATGCCGCCATCTTCATGCTTGGCGTTCTTGGTGCTACAGGCAATATCACGCTGCCACCCGGCTTGGAGATCCTCTCCAACCCCCTGGTGATCCTGGCCTCAGGGTTGATGTATGCGGTGGAGTTTTTTGTCGACAAGGTGCCCGGCGTTGATAGTGCTTGGGACAGTCTGCACACCTTCATCCGCATCCCCGCCGGGGCCATCCTGGCGGCTCAGGCGATGGGTGACGTCAGCGCTCCGGCCGAATTGGCCGCCGCGATCATGGGCGGTAGCCTGGCGGCGGCCTCCCATGCCGCCAAGGCGGGTGGCCGTGTCCTCATCAACACCTCTCCCGAGCCCTTCACCAATTGGGCGGCCTCCATCGGCGAGGATATCAGCGTCATCCTCGGACTCTGGGCCGCCCTGCATCACCCGGTGCTCTTTCTCGTCGGCCTGGGGATCTTCCTGCTGTTATTGGTCTGGCTGCTGCCCAGGATCTGGCGGGGAGTCAAAAAGGTCTTTGGCTGGCTCGGACGTCTGTTCGGTGGGGGAAAGGACCCGACCTCGTCGCCGCCCGGACGATCGGGCTGAGGCTGGGCATCGACGGCTGTTGGCGGCAGCGTTGGAGACAGGCGGATTGAGCGAAGATTTGGGAAAAATATGGGGTTTGCCCCGGCTACAAGGGGTAAATCCCAGAGATATCGAGCTAGGTCAATAAAAATCCCCCTCCTTCTCGTTTAGCCTTCGTCCCATTTTCCAGGTCACCAGCCGGGATGGCAGTAACGAGGGCGTCAGAGGATGCAATACAGCGGTTCCCTAGGTCTCTTCGGCATCATCGTCATTCTTGTCTATCTGCTGGTGATCGGCTATCTCGGCTGGCTCGGCTATCGGGGGACCCGTACCGCGGCGGATTATCTGCTGGCCGGACGGAGCGCCCATCCGGTCGTCATGGCCCTCTCCTATGGGGCGACCTTCTATCAGGTCAGGCATGTGCTGGTGATCGAGAACAACGAACTCCAGAGTTCGTGTCGATGACGGAAGCGGTCAACGACCTCATCGACACCACAGTCGCTGCCTGAGTTTCCCGACTCCTGGGAAAGGTGCTGTCATAAATGGGAGCGTCCATCGCCGTTCGTGACCGATCTTGAGCCGGTCGGGGCATCCGCCCCGGCCGGAATCTGTGGATCCTGTCGGGATGCGGCCGCGAAGCAAGATTCGGGACGGGGTAGCTAGCCCCGTCCCGCGAGGTTGGCGTCAATAGGGCCGCAGGCCCAGACACTTGATCGTCGCACCGCCCACCACGGCCCACAGCTCGTTGCTGTACATCCCGTATCCCATGGTGGCGGACCCGGACCCAGGGGTAGGAGGGGGGTCTGTGGCCCACCAGAGTTCGGAGAACAGGCCGAACCCGCTGATCTTGTTCAGTGCCGAATCCGTGATCGTGTCGGCCTGGGAATCGCAGGCCACGGCGCCGTGACAGTTGCCGGCATAAGACCCACAAGAAATGGACGTGGAGCGGGTATACCATACCGGATACACACTGGTCCCCGGTGCGCCGGCCGGACCCTGTGGCCCCGCCGGACCCTGTGGCCCCGCTGGACCCTGCGGCCCCGCTGGACCCTGTGGCCCCGCTGGACCCTGTGGCCCCGCCGGGCCTTGGGCACCGGTGGCTCCATCAGCCCCGGTGACCCCCGTCGGTCCCATCGCGCCGGTGGCTCCATCAGCTCCAGTGGCTCCCGTCACCCCAGTTGGACCAATGGGTCCTGTAGTTCCAGTTGCCCCTGTGGACCCCGTCGCTCCAGTTTCACCCGTAGCCCCGGTCGGACCCGTAGTACCTGTTGCCCCAGTCGCACCCGTAGCTCCGGTGGCACCGGCATCACCCGTCGCACCCGTGGCTCCCGTCGAGCCGGTGGCACCCGTAGCCCCCGTCGCACCCCCAGCAGGTGCGCATTGGCCCAACTGACCGTTGCCTGTATTTGCGAAACAGATCAAGTTGGAGCCGGTCGCCCCACTTGGCAAGCCGGGGACATAGACCGCGCCGCCCTGAAGCTCAATCCCGTCCCCCGCGGGCGGTGTTAGGGTGATGTTGGCCGACATGGCGCTGAAGCTGATGCAGGGCAGGACCATCGCCATGGCAAGCACCAGGGGTGTTTTGGAGAATTCATTGGTGTTCATTGACCGACTCTCTCTCAAAGGCTCGGTATTAGCGTGTATTCCAATTGTAACCGGGTCGTTCAGACGCCGGAGCGTCGGCGCGAACGCCAGCTCACCAAGACCGAGAGCGCCAAGCCCAATAGCAGCGTGGCGGTGGCGGACAGGGTCGGAATGGGGGCCACCGGTGCTCCACCGCCTCCACCGCCGCCTGGGCCGAGGTTGAGGAACCAGCGCGAGTTGCCGCCCCGATCGATGGAGTTGAACTGATTCGCGAATCCAGGGGCCAGGTGAAGCCCGGTGGCATGGTTGTCCTGGACATCGACGCAGTTGATGTTCTGGCCGCCGGCGACATTGAGGAAGGCGGGCGAGCCGGCCACCGTGCTGCGGATCTTCAGCAGATTGCCTGCGACGCCGAGCAGCGTGATGCCTCCACCCACGTTCTGGATCGAGCCGGCCTGGAAGTTCACCTGTTTGCCGCTGTCGGTGTCGATCCGCAGGGCAAAAAAGCTGGTATTGCCGGTGATGGTGGCCGAGTTGGGGACACAGTGGTCATCGTCCATGTGGACCGCCCCGCCCTGGGCATTGAAGGTCCCGGCGTTGCCCCAGTTGCCGCTGACGTTGATGAGCCCGGCGGCGTTGACAGTACCGCCACTGTTGAGAAAATCGACGCAGGGAAGCTCCAATGTGCCCCCCCGAGGCTGAAGGTAGCGCCAGATGGGACGACAAGTCCTGGAAGCGCCGCCACATTGGCCGAGGCCAAGGCCAGGGTACCCCCGAGCGCCAAGAGCGATGGCATCCGGCCTCTGGTTCGTGGAGACGGCATGTAAGGTTGTGTATGGTGACCCATGGGGACTTCCCCTCCCTTTGAACATGGCTCTTGATGGATTCCAGTCAGCTATGCCAGCAGGGTGGCCAAGAGGGGTTCCAACAGGCATTTGCCTCGGCGACGGACGTTATGAATGAACTGGAAAAAGCCCAAGTACAATGGAAGCTTCTCCT
>JBPOHE010000039.1:0-32301 GCA_052035915.1 Pseudomonadota bacterium | reverse complement strand
CCGACCGCGAGTTTGTCGGTGAAGCGTGGTTCCGCTGGCTCCAACAGCACCACATCCCCTTCTATCAGCGCCTCAAGCGTGACACCCTCGCGCCCAACCGGCGTCACCAGATGAGACGCCTCGACCGATTGTTTGCCTCGCTCAAGCCCGGCGAATGTCGCCATCTGCCGGGCCGCCGCCCGGTCTGGGGGTGTTCCGTCCACCTCTCCGCGCTTCGCCTGGACGACGGGGAGTTCCTGTTCATCGCCAGTTCCGGCGCGCCCCAGACCGAGGCCATTGAAGCCTACGCCGACCGCTGGCAGATCGAGACCCTGTTCGGTTGCCTGAAGAGCCGAGGCTTCAACTTCGAGGACACTCACCTGACCGACCCCGAACGCCTCAGCAAACTCTTTGGCTTGCTCGCCCTGGCCTTCGCCTGGACCTATCGCACCGGCGTCTTGCTTCACGAGCAACAGCCCATCCGGTTAAAAAAACACTCCAGCGGCCACTCAAGTCCCTGTTCCGCTACGGACTCGACTTTCTCCGCCACATCGTCTTGAACCTCACTGAACAACTCCAATCGTTCCTGTGGGCCTTGGATGTTTTGTCCTGTACTTAGCTTCGCGCCAATCATTTTGCTCATGGCGAATGGAAAACGATATGATCGATGCGGTTCGCTCCGCCCCCATTTTACAACCCTCGTAGTTTTCAGCACCGTAGGTTGGGTCGCCGTCCGTTTGGCAACCCAAGATTCCATTGAACGCAACCAGAGGATGCACAAAATTGCCTAACATGCGCCTTCAGGCGACTCGCTACGCTGGCGACTGAGGCTGGTCGTCAGCCTCCACACAGGCAAATCTCGCGGAGAATCATAGATTGTTTGAGTCCATTCTTGTCGAGTTGAGGAGTTTTGTACGTGCGAACAAATATATCGTAACGACCCATGCCGCGGATGAAATGGATGAAGACGATTTATCTATTTACGACATCGAACGAGCTATTCTCAATGGAGAAATTGTCGAGCGCCAAAAGGATGAGGAGAGATCAGGATGGAAATATCTCGTTCGTGGTAGATCGCTTGACGAGTATCCAGTCACTGTGGTTACAAAAATTGGGCCTAGCGATAAACTAATCATAATCACGGTATTTAAAGATGAATAGTAGAGAAAAAGTTAAATGTGACATTTGCGGTCATGATGCCGCTGAAGTTCGCAGAGTTACTCGGAGTTATGGAAAACATGAAAAGCTTCTAGTCATTGAAAACGTGCCAATAATAAGCTGTCCGCATTGTGGAGAAAGCTACATAACGGCTGATACCATGCACGAGATCGAAAGAATAAAATTGCATCGAAAGAGTTTTGCAGTTGAGAGAACGGTGCCTGTAGCAGAGTATGCGTAATCAGGGCCGTAGCCGGATAGGTTGGGCACCTGTGCCCGACATCTGCTATAAACCGTCGGGCAACACTGTGTTTTTGCCCGACCTTGTATTGTGTTTCCGTGGAGGTTGTTCATCATGGGACGACTTCCCGGGAAGACCGGACGCCGTGCCCATCCTTTGGCGTTGAAGCCCGTGACGTAGATGAAGCGCCGGTCTTCCCCTTCCTCAACGCGAGAAATCGAACAGTATCCCTGGCCCGACCTGGTCGGCAGCCCGCATTCACAAAGTTGCGTAGGGTGGGTTAGGCGCGCTCGTACACACCCGTCACACCGTCACTGCACCCGATGCGCGCCGTAACCCACCACTCGATTTTGCCATCGGTAGATGGAGAATAAGAACCGTCTCGCTCCGTTTCGTTCGTTTGATCAAACCGATAGACGGCTGGTGGGTTACGACGCCCATCCAGTTCAGTGATCCATTGGCATGGCGTCAATGGGCGTCTAACCCACCCTACAAAACTACAGATACGGATTCGCGGCAGGGAAGCGCTCTACCGGAGGACCTTCGGGCGCAATTGCGAAGCCTATTGCGCCCTCCGCGGGCCTCACCTTGCCCCCCAATACCCAACGCCTGAACATTGAGCTGGCGCTGACCCCGCCCGGGCGGTTGGTCACCGCCCGCTGCCTCAGACATAGCCGTCCGGGTTCATGGACTGCCAACGCCAGGTATCGGCGCACATCTCATCGAGGCCCCGGATGGCCCGCCAACCAAGCAAGGCTTCGGCCAGGCTCGCATCGGCATAGCAGGTGGCAATATCCCCCTCGCGCCGTCCCGTGATCTGGTAGGGGACGGCCCGCCCACAGGCCCGAGCGAAGGCCCGCACCACCTCAAGAACGCTATAGCCCTGGCCGGTGCCCAGATTCACCAACAGCCGCTCCTGGTGCCGCTCCAGATAGTCGAGGGCCGCCAGGTGCCCCAACGCCAGATCGACGACATGGATATAGTCCCGCACGCCGGTACCATCCGGCGTCGGGTAGTCATGGCCATAGACGTTGAGATGAGGCCGTTTCCCGACGGCCACCTGGGCGATATAGGGCATGAGATTGTTGGGGATACCGCTGGGATCTTCCCCGATCAGACCGCTGGGATGGGCGCCCACGGGATTGAAATAGCGCAATAAAGCCATCCGCCAGGAGGGATCGGAAGCGCACAGATCGCGCAGTATCTCTTCGATCATGAACTTGCCGCGGCCATAGGGGTTGGTGGCCGCCCCGGCGGGAAAATCCTCGCGGATGGGTACCGAGGCCGGGTTGCCGTAGACGGTGGCGGAGGAGCTGAACACCAGGCGTTTCACCCCGGCCACCGCCATGACCTGGCACAGGGCAATGGTCCCACCGAGATTATTGTCGTAATACTCCAGGGAACGGCTGACGGACTCCCCCACCGCTTTCAGGCCCGCGAAATGCATCACCGCCCGGATCTCATGGGCGGCAAAGACGGCCTTGAGGGCGGCCTTGTCCCGCAGGTCGATGTGGTAAAAGGGGAGTTCCCGCCCGACCAGTCGCTCCAGCCGCCGAATGGCCGCGATCTTGCTGTTGCTCAGATTGTCGACCAACACCGGGCGATATCCCGCCTGCGCCAATTCGACACAACAATGGGTGGCGATATAGCCAGCACCGCCCGTAACCAGAATGGATTCCATGCTTGTCGTCCGCATCAGATGGCGCCTCCAAAGAGACGTGGTAGTTCCGGAAGAGTATCCGGCGGTGAGGAGATCATCGGCCCAAGGCAGGCCGGAGGCCATGACAGGAGGGAAAGCCGGCTTGGGACGCCGGACCAGACCCGGCCCAGGCTCATGTCAACTACATTGCAGGATCATCCATGTCTGTTGGAAGTCCAGGCGCTGCAAATCCTTTTCACGCAGCCAAAAATAGAGCAGCCCGCAGTCGCCCCACATCATGCCGATCTCGTCATCCGTATCCAGTTGCAGCAGGAGTCGCCAGTCGGAGACGCCCGCGGCCAACTCGGCTACACGGGGGTCTTCATAGCCGGAAGGATCGCCGCAATACACCCCGTTCGCGGCCAGTTGGCATTCAAACTCCATCGAATCGTTTTGCACCACCGAGGGATAGCCGCCGATCTGATGCTGGGGTCGGCCTTTGAACAGCCTATCCTTCGCCTCGAGAATCCGCTCGGCGATCTCATCTTCCTCTTCGCCTTGGGCATTCAAGGTGAGACGCTGAGGGTCCGGAAGGCTGGCGATGCTCCTGAACTCCATACCGCGCTCGAAAAAGAGGCCCTCATCGTCCAAATCCGGTGGCGCCGCTCTGGATGTGGGGGCAGGAGGGTGCAGGGAGTAGATCACCCGCCAACTCCCCCTATCGGCGGGATCGAAGCCCCAGGTCGATTGTTCCTGATCATAGAAAAAGTACAGATAGCCAGTCTCCGGCAGGTCGGCCATGACCGCGGGCCGCGGCAAGGCGGCAAGATCGATCTGACAGAGAAAAGCCAGGGATCGACCCTTCCAGGATGGCCAGTCGATACCCTCGGGGAGATTGGGCAATCCGCCCAACTTGGAGAAAGAATCGACTTCCTCGCGCGTGACGAGATGAAGAGCGGGAATAGCCAGCTTCTCAAGGTCCGGCGGCAAGGGTCTGGTCTTCATTCGGCTTTCTCCAGGATGGACGGGGTTTCACAAGCCTAGCCTCTCCGCGACCAGGGAAGCAAGGCTTGGATCAGACAGCGGTAAGGATCAACCCATTCGATTCCGAAGACATTCCGGGCTTGCGAGTGGTCGAGAGAAGGCGGGCTCCGCTCTGAATCCATCGACAAAAGGAAAGACCCAATACCAACAGCCATGGGTATAAACGCTCAATCGTTCCGGGCATTGACCGAAAAAGGCCAGTTCTCGTTCTTTATTGGAGAACAATAGATCAATATTAAGACGATATGTTCTCATGGGGAGAACGAAAAACCGGGCCACAACGCCCGTGCCCGGAGCATCGGCGGGTGCCGAGTGGTGTTTCCAGCATCTAGTGACGCGGCAAGTGAAAGGCCGATGCCTGCCGCCGCTCTCGCCTGCGGAAGTCGAAGCTGGGCCCGGCCAGCCATGAGGTTGACCGCAAGGGCATCACGGCTGGCCTGTTTGTCTGTCGAGGCTTCCGGGCATGAGCCTTTTTACCCGCTTTTCCGTTCTCAAATGGAGAACAATGCCATTGCTACATGGCTATTGTTCTCGATAAAAGAACAATGACCGGCCATTTTCAGCCCATGCCCGGAGCCACTCAGGGTTCCAAGCCAATCCCGTTGGGTTGTTCTCTACCCGGCGGATCGGGATCGGCGCCGCTCGGCGGCGGCCCTAGTCCAGACAGAACAGGCCATCAAACACAAACACCCAGATAGCCCGGCGGGGTAAAGCCTGGGAACACCTGGGCCAGGGCCGGATTCTGGAGCCGCTTGTGGATGACCTCGGCCAGGATGGTCCGATAGTCGGTGGTGACCTGGAGATCCCCCGGGCCGTACAACTGGTTGTCCGCCAGACCGGGCCAGCTTCCATGGACCTGGCCGCCATTGACGCCGCCCCCCAACAACCACATGCAACTGCCATGACCATGATCGGTACCCGAGGTGCCGTTCTGGGCCACCCGTCGACCGAACTCGGTCATCACCACCAGTATTACCGATTCCATACGACTGCCGAGATCGGTGCAAAAAGCCGAGAGTCCGGCAGCCAGCTCGGTGAACAGATTCTGGAGAATGGCCGCCTCTCCCTGATGGGTATCCCAGCCGCCGAGATCCAGGGTGATCGCCTCCGGTCTGAGGCTGGACTTGATGAGCTGGGCGGTCTGTAACAGGGCGGCGCCAACACCGCCGGACGGATACTGGGCGCCGTTCTCGGGCTGATACTGCCCGGGATTGGCCGCTTTCAGCTCATCGAGGGCGGCCAGGGTGTCCTGTCCGGCCTCCTCCAGAAAATCCGTCCCCAGGTAGAGGGAACGGAGGCTGGTCGCAAAGCCGGGCGCGGTATTCCAGAGACCGAAGTTGTTGACATCGGCGACCGCTACGGCAGGAACCGGTCCCAAGAGAGAAAGTGGCACCAATGGACCGACGGCAACGGCCCGGAAGGCCGAACCAGTGTCGCCCTTGGTTTCCAGGTGACGACCGATCCAGCCGTCGGGGGTGATACTGATCCCCGGGGTACCCAACTCCATGTAATCCTGGGCATCGAAATGGGAATGGCTGTCGTCGGGTGAGCCCGTGGCCTGGACCAGGGCCAGGTGCCCGGCCTGGTACCAGGGCATCAGGGCGGCCAACGCCGGATGCAAGCCGAAGAACCCATCGAGATCCAGACACCCCGAGGCGCTGCCCGGAGGTGGAACCGCCAGGGTCGGACGTTTGGCGTAGTAGTTCGGATCGCCGTAAGGCACCACAGCATGGAGTCCGTCCATGGCCCCACGCAAGAAGATCGAGACCAGGGTGTCGCCGGTCGCGGTGCCGGCGGCCGCCGGGGCGATACCCCCCAGTCCGGGCAGCATCAAGGGTAAGGTCAGACCGGCGCTGCTGAAGAGAAACTGGCGTCTGGTAAAGTGACTCATTTTCTTTCTCTCCTCGATCGCGCTCAGCGCCACTGAAAATAGGGTGAAGCCAACATCAGCGAGGCCAGCTCCGGAGCCATCGCCTTCTGCAGGCTGGACGGCATGGGTTTGCTGGGACTCAGGCCCTGGGCGGCGTAATTGATCAGGGCGGTACGGTCGCCGGCGTCGAGCGGGCGGTGCAGCAATTGGTTCGCCAGTTGATCCACCAAGGCCGTGGGGGTGAGTCCGCTCGGCAATTTGCTCAAGAGGGTGCTGCCCAGACCCGGCATTTTGTTGTAACCAAAGGCCGTGGCCAGATTCCAGCGCAGCAGCAGGTTATTACTGTTCACCCAGGCCTGGGCCAGATCCGGATAGCCGTCCGGGGCACGCCAGAAGAAGGGTAATTGCCCCATGGAGTAGAGGGCGAAACGCAAGGGATCCGCCGCCTGAGCGGTATAACTGACGATCAGGGTGCGCATCGCCGCACAAATGAACTCCAGCGGACGTTTTACCTTGGTATCCAGGGCGGCAGCAAACTCCGGTGACTTGAGGATCGTACCCAGCACACCACGGATATCCCCGCCGTTGGCGCGGAAGGCGGCCGCGGCCACCGCCACCACCGAGGCGGGCGGATCATCGGCGATAAAGCGGCGACAGAGTTTGCGGCTGATGAAATTCGCCGTCGAAGCCTGGCTCGCCAGGATATCCAGCACCTGTTCGCCATCCTCGATCCCCCGCCCGGCCGGAATAGTGACGCCGAGTACACGCTTGGCGCCGGTATCGTGGAGCTGGGGATAGAACTGGAAGCGACCCCGGCTGGTTCCGTTCGGGTTGATGCTCCAGCCGGTGAAACAGCGGGCGACCTCGACCACATCCTGCTGGGTATAGCCGCCGTCCACGCCCAGACTGTGCAGTTCCAAGAGTTCGCGGGCGTAGTTCTCGTTGCCGCCGTACTTGGTGTTGCTGTAGTTGTCCAGGTAGAACAACATGGCCGGGCTTTTCGCCGAGGCCCGCAACAGATCGCGGAAGCGGCCCATGGCATAGGGCCGGATCACCTCGCGATCGTCGACGATCTTGAGCGCCGCCGCCGGGTTCCCGCCCATGAAGATATTGAAGTGATTGCTCCAGAAATCCACCATCACTTCATAGAGTTGACGCTGGCTGCGCCAGGCCCGATAGAGAACGGCGGTTTGCAAATCCCGGGTCAAGGCATTGGGGTCCTGTGACAGCAACTGGTCCGGGGTCTGCGCCAGACTGGGAAACAGGCGTGCCACCTCCTGGGTCGCCGTCGAATCGTTGATGCGCTCGTAATTGAGCTGCTGATCCAGGTACTTCGACAACCCCATGGACTTGGCCTTTTCCAGATCGCCGGGGGCGAGGCCGAAGCTGATGCGGCCCAGGGTGCGGGTATTGATGTCGGCGGCGGGAATCGAAGCGGCCAGCTCTTCAGCCAGCTTCGGGCTTTCCGCCTCCTGGGCCCGGACCGGGGTTGCCAGCCCCGTCATGACCGAAGCGAATCCGGTCAGGAACTCTCTTCGCGGATTGGTCATTGTGTTCATTATCCCCCCTCGATGGTTGCGAACGAGCACGCCCGAAAGCGCAAAGGGTATGTGCGCCGACGCAGATTATCACCATGAAGTCAATGGATATGTGATCGGAAGCGCATCCGGAAGTCGGGTTGGCCGAGGAAGAGGCCCTGTACATCATCCCTAACCCCGCCCCGGGATCTCCAACTGGTGCCGCTCCGCGCTGGCTGATTACACTTATCCGTATCAAGCCTCGACCCGATTCAGGGTCGAGGGTGCGGCCATCCGGCTCAGTGGAGGAATCTCCGATGTCATCACAGCGCGGTTTGTTGCAGCGTTCGGAATACTCCTGGGAGATCCCCAGGCGAGGCAAAATGCGGGTCCCGGCGATCATCTACGCCAGCGCCGAACTCATCGAGGGCATGGATGACAAGGTGTTCGAGCAGGCGACCAATGTCGCCAGTCTGCCGGGTATCGTCAAAGCCTCCTACGCCATGCCCGACGCTCATTGGGGCTATGGCTTTCCCATCGGCGGCGTGGCCGCCTTCGATCCCACCGAAGGCGGGGTGGTCTCCGCCGGTGGGGTGGGCTTCGATATCTCCTGTGGCGTCCGCACCCTGCACACCGGTCTGCGGCGGGAGCAGGTGGAAGCGGTCAAGGCGGCCCTGGCCGAGGCCCTCTTCCAGTTCGTTCCCGCCGGGTTAGGCCGCACCGGGCGCATCCGCCTGGATGAACGCGGCCTGGACGCCATGCTGAGCGGCGGCGCCCAGTGGGCGGTCGAGCAGGGTTATGGCCGGGTGGAGGACCTGGCCCGCATCGAGGAACAGGGCCGCATGGCCGGCGCCCTACCGGGGGAGGTCTCGGCCCACGCCAAGAGCCGTCAGCGCGAAGAGATGGGCACCCTCGGCTCGGGCAATCATTATCTCGAGGTGCAATATGTCGCCGAGGTCTATGATCGGCGCATCGGCGACCGCTTCGGGCTGCATGAGGGCGAGGTGGTCGTCAGCATCCATTGCGGCTCCCGTGGACTCGGGCACCAGATCGGCACCGAATTTCTGAAGCAAATGGTCATGAGCGCCGGGCAACACGGCCTGCAACTGCCGGATCGGGAGCTCGCCTGCGCCCCTTTGGAATCCAACCTCGGACGCAGCTACCTCGGCGCCATGCGCGCCGGCATCAACTGTGCCCTGGCCAATCGCCAGATCATCACCCATCTGACCCGGCTGGCCTTCGCCCGGGTGCGGCCCGAGGCCGAACTGGAGCTGCTGTACGACGTCTCCCACAACACCTGCAAACTGGAAGAGCACCTGGTCGACGGCCAACGACGCCGGCTGTTCGTCCATCGCAAGGGGGCCACCCGCGCCTTCGGGCCGGGTCATCCAGAGCTGCCACCCATGTTCCAGGAGACCGGACAACCGGTGCTGATCGGCGGCTCCATGGGCACTTCATCCTATATCCTGGCCGGCACCAAGGAGGCGGAGACACGCTCCTTCAGCTCGGCCTGTCACGGCGCCGGTCGGGCCATGAGCCGACGCGCCGCCACCAAAGAGTGGCAAGGGCGCTCCTTGGTGGACGATCTCGCCCGACGCGGCATCCTCATCCGTAGCCCGTCCCTGCGCGGGGTCGCCGAGGAGGCTCCGGGGGCCTACAAGGATGTCTCGGCGGTGGTGAAGGCGTCCCAGGAGGCGGGTCTGGCGCTCATGGTGGCCCGCCTTGAGCCCATGGCCTGCATCAAGGGTTAGGTAAGGTGCTGAAAAACCTGGCTGAAAACAAAAGAGGCCACGTTGCGTGGCCTCTTTGACTCAGGATGCCCAGAAAAAAGCCGATGATTCCTCGCCCCCTCCCCTTTTCGCTGATCGGAGAGGCGGAGGCTCACTCCACCTTGATCGTCCGGCCCGATACCGACCCTTCCTGTCGCCCGAGCTTCGGGCAATCCATAGTCAGCATGCCGCTCCGCATCCTGGCCCGGGTCTTCTCCCAATCTATGCCACAGGGAAGCAGGAGGATGCGTTGGAATTCGCCATGGTAAATCTCGCGATAGTAATGTTCCCGCTCGAACGACTCTCTCGATTCAGCCACGGCCTGGATCGTCAACACGTTTTCCGCCGCCGAGAGTCGCAACGAATTACTGGAGACTCCCGGTAACTCCACCTCGATGCGGATCGTCTCACCGAGATCCAGCATATCCACCCGCGGTGTCCGCGTGCTCAGCGGGGTCATCAGATCCGGGATGAGCGGGACATTCCACCACCTGGGCTGATTCCACTGGGGAGGCGAAAACTCTTCGATGCGCCTGGAGGATTTTTTTCCCTCCGAGGACCCCTTACCTTTCTTTGCCATTCTGCTTTACTCCTCAACCGAACCCAGCTTTCCCGACCCCTGACCTTCCCCCTTCAGAGGGGCTTGGTGGCGGCGGCTTGCCGGGTCAAGGGAACGAAAGCCACCCCCAGGATGCTTTGCTGACTGATTTCATCCTGGGCATTCTTGCTGATCAAGACGAGATCCTGCCGACCATAGGGCGGGCCGATGGGTATCAGCAATTTTGCCCCCGGTCGCAATTGTTGAAGCAACGGCAGGGGGACATTGGGCGCCGCCGCCGTGACCAGGATGCCATCGAAGGGGGCCTGCTCCGGCCAGCCATGATAGGCATCCCCGATACCGACCTCGACATTGGTGTATCCCAGACGCCGCAGCCGCACCTCCGCCGCCCGGGCCAATTCAGGAATGATCTCCATGGTGTAGACCCGGCGTACCAGGGTGGCGAGTACCGCCGCCTGATAGCCGGACCCCGTGCCCACCTCCAGCACCCGATCCTCGGGCTGGGGTTCGAGTAAATCGGTCATGAGGGCGACGATATAAGGCTGGGAGATGGTCTGCCCCCGACCTATGGGCAGGGGGCCGTTGTCGAAGGCCCGCATCCGCAATTCCACGGGGACGAACTCCTCGCGGGGAACCTCGGCCATGGCCCGCATCACCCGCTCGCCGAGCCTGGATCGACCGATGAAATGGCGTGTGATGACCACTTCACTCTGGATGTCCGCAAGCATCTCCCGGATACCGCCCATGGTCATCTCCATCTCTATGTTTTGTTCTATCAAAGCATAGACCAGGGGCGGTGAGGGATTGTGACCGGCTGCCGAGATCCCTTTCAGACAGGATCCAGGCGGCTTGAGCGGCCGATGAGCGAGGGTTCAGGCACGGCAACCGCTCACGTCTGGGGCACACCACTGGTTTCGAGGTAGTGAATCAGGGTACGGAAGCGCTTGGGATCCCGTTTCCCGAACAGCGGATCACTGGCTTTGGGAAGCAATTTTTCAATCACCTTCCAGTTTTTTTCGTTCAGGACGCCATCCAGCAGGGGCATGATCTCCCGCTCTTCGAGTTCCAGATGGAGACGCTGCAAGGCGATGAATTCCCTGGCCTCGATGTCTACCTCCTGCCGACTCTGCACCGCGCCATTGATGACGCCTTCCAGGGAAGTACGAAATTTTCTCGCCAGGCCGATCAGGGAGTTATGCTGTTCATGCAGCTTATCGAACACCCTCTCCTTGCCCTTCAGCTGGGTACGGGCGGTCTTGAAAATCAGGTCCTCCATAGGATGGTGTACCAACTCGGCATAACTTTCGAGATAGTCGAGCAATTCGATTTCCAGGTTGAAATCCGTCTCCTCGCCGGCAAAAAAGCTGTTCATCTGCTGTTCCAACAGGTTGAGCAGATGCACCAGATTGACGTGATCCCGCTGGATTTTTTCGAGTATGGGATGCATAGAGACCTCCTCAGTGGTTTTCCTCACATCCTCCCATGCTCCCCGACAACAGTCCAGTCGCCGCCAGCGAGGTTTCAGGGCGCTTCGCTTGTGCCGATAATCGGCCTTCTTCCACCAAACTCTTTGAGGACGAACGATGTCCCTTGCCGAGATCTATGACCAACTCGCCACCACCTATGCCGCCGGAAGACACCTCTTCGATACCACACCCATGCTCGAAGAGTTTTTCCACCGCCTGCCGGCGACCGGCGCCCTGCTGGATGCCGGTTGTGGCGCCGGAGTCCCGGTGAGCCGGTATTTCGTCGAACGCGGCTATGAGGTGACGGGGGTGGATATCTCGCCCCGTATGTTGGCCATCGCCCAAGAACAGGTGCCCGGGGCGAGGTTTCTCCAGCAGGACATGCGGGAACCGAGCTTTCCCGACGGCTCTTTCGTCGGCGTGGCGGCGGTCTATTCGGTCTTTCACCTTGACCGCCACCAACATCAGGCCCTATTCCAGAATTTCGCCAGGATGCTGCAACCTGGCGGCACCCTCCTCCTGACCTTGGCCACCAGGGAGTACAGCGGACAGGACGAACTCGACGGCGAATTGGAATTTCTCGGGTACCAACTCCCTTACAGCCATGATCGACCCGAAGTCGCCCGCGACAAGCTGCGCCAGTCCGGTTTCAGCCTCCTCTGGGAACGGCTGATCACGACCGGCGGAGAAACTTTCTATTGGGTGATCGCCGGTAAACCGGTCGAGGGACGATAAAAAAGATGATAAAAAAAGGACCGATCTCTTGACCCAGGGCGGTTGATACTGCACAAATAGGATATAAAGAGAACGAATTAGCCCATAATTTTTGCTTTAGAATTCGCTTATAGATGAGAGGAAGCCGGGCCCCGCCGGGCCTGGTGGAGGAGTTGGGGATACAGGCGGGTGGAGGACCCTTCCCTGCCCGCCTGTACATCGTTCTATCCTAGAGGGGATGTGGGGACATCCCCGTTGGTCTTCGATGACGAGCCCCGATAACGAACAAAAACGACATCGAGCATAGAACCACCATGGCAAAAGAAGATTTCGTAACAACCCGCGAAGCCGCCGACAAACTGGGGGTTTCACTGCGGACGGTACAACTCTGGGTGGAGAATGGCTTGCTCTGCGCTTGGAAAACTGCCGGCGGCCATCGGCGTATCCTGAAAAAATCGCTGGATGAGCTGCTACACGAACGGGCCAACGGGATCAAGGAACCCCAGCGGCATGCCGCGGAGGCCGGCTTCACCCTGGTGCTGGTCGAGCGCGAGCCTCAGCTCATCAAACTCTTCCACCGCCAGGTGGCGGCGCTCAAGCTCCCGATCCGGATCCTCACCGCCCCCAACGGCTTTTCCGCCCTGCTGCAAATCGGGCAATGGTTGCCGGATCTGGTGTTTACCGATCTGCTCATGCCGGATATGGATGGTTTCCGCATGATCGCCGCCATCAGGGAGCATCCGGATCTGGGAAATACCAAGATCATCGCCCTCACCTCCCTGAGCGAGGCCGAAGTGGGCCTCCAGGGAGAGCTGCCTCCAGGGGTACTCTTGATGCAAAAGCCCATCGGCTTTGAACGCCTGGGGGGTCTGATCCGTGGCTTGATCGAGGGTCCCCGGACCGAGGCGGCCTGAGGGCACAACAACGCCACAACACCAATCCAGCCCGCCGCCGATGCCATGCTGATGACCAATCAGCCCCAGATCAGGGCCTTCCATCCGGAGAGTACGGCCTTCATCTCCAGATGGGCCCAGGAACTGCGCACCCAGCTCAATGTGGTGGCGGGCTTCACCAAGCTGTTGGAAATCGATCCCGCCCTGGGGCCAGCCCAGCTCGACAATGTGCGCGAGATCTTGAAAACCACCCAGGGATTACAGGACCTGATCGATCAGGTCTCCGCACTCACCCGTATCGACTCGGGGCAGACACCCATCCATTTGGAGCCGATCGATATCTTTCATTTGCTGGCCGAATGCCTGGATGAGGTGTCGGCAAGGGCCGCCGCCTGCGGTGTCAGCCTCGACAACCGCATCAACCAGACCAAGACCTATCGGGTGAGGGCCGATCAACACAGCCTGCGCCTCGCCCTCATCAATCTCCTGACCAACGCCATCCAATCCAATAACGCCCCAGGCGAGATCCGTATCGATGGCAACAGCTTCGGCAACAGGGTGCGGATCGTCGCCGCGGATACCGGGCAACGACTCGCCGCCAAGAAACGGGCACTCAGATTGGTGTCTTTTCACAAGCGGCCTTCCATGCAGTGTCATGATGTCGGCCTCTGGGTGGCCTGTCGCCTGGTCATGTTGATGGGTGGCCAGATCGGGCTGGACAACCGGGCCGAGGATGGGGTCTGTTTCTGGCTGGAATTGAATCTGGCCTGAGAGGAGCCGGGCCGCGGGCCGGCCCCTGACCGACCGCCGACGCCAGGCGGCGCTTCCATCCCTGACAGGGCACCCTTGGGTCCGCGTCCTGTCCAACCCAAAGCGAGCACCAAGCCGACCAGGAGATCCCTGCCATGAGCGATGAGCCGAACGATACCCAGGTTCTTCCACTTCCTCCCCAGGGTCCGACCGGAAAGGGGCTGCCGGACCTCTCCATGGCGGTATTGGATTGGATCGGCGAGGCGGTGATCAGCCCCACCTTGGCCGAGGATCTGGATCGCCTGGCCCATGCCCAGCTCGCCAGATTGAGTCTCGGCCTTTCGCCCGCCGTCATCGCCATGGCCTTTCTGGATTGGTGGGTGCACCTGGCCACCTCGCCCGGGAAACAGATCCAGCTCACCGAGAAGCTGTGGCGCAAGACCCAGCGCTTTTTCTGGTACGCCGTGCAGCATGCCATCAGTCAGGACGAGATCTGCGGCATCCAACCCCTGCCCCAGGATCGTCGCTTCGAGAACCCCGCCTGGAGACAATGGCCCTTCAATTTCATCTATCAGGCCTTCCTCTTCACCCAGCAATGGTGGGACAACGCCACCATCGGCGTACCCGGGGTGGATCGAAAACACGAAAACATGGTCGCCTTCACCACCCGACAGATGTTGGATGTCTTCGCCCCCTCGAATTTTCCCCTGACCAATCCGGAGATCCTGCGTAAAACCATCGACCAGGGCGGCGCCAACCTGGTCCGGGGCTGGTCGAACTGGCTGGAAGACTGGCAGCACCTGCTCAGCGGCGCCAAACCGCCGGGCAGCGAACCCTTCGTGGTCGGACGCGATCTGGCGCTCACACCGGGACGGGTGGTGTATCGCAACCAGCTCATGGAACTCATCCAGTACGCCCCGCAAACCCCGGAGGTATTGGCCGAACCCCTGCTCATCGTCCCCGCCTGGATCATGAAGTACTACATCCTCGACCTCTCGCCGCAGAATTCGCTGATCGACTATCTGGTGAAGCAGGGGCACACGCTGTTCGTCATCTCCTGGAAGAACCCCACCGAGGCCGACCGGGAGCTGGGGATGGACGAGTATCGACGCCTGGGGGTGCTGGCCGCCTTGGACGCCATCGACGTCATCGCCGGGGCCGGGAAAAAAATCCATGCCGTCGGCTATTGCCTGGGGGGGACCCTCCTCGCCCTGACCGCCGCCGCCATGTCGCGGGACGGCGACGACCGGCTGGGCTCCATCAGCCTGCTGGCCGCCCAGACCGATTTCACCGAGGCGGGGGAACTCATGCTCTTCATCAACGAGGGACAGGTCACCTTCCTGGAAGACATGATGTGGGAACGGGGCTATCTGGACACCACCCAGATGGCGGGGGCCTTTCAGATGCTGCGTTCCAATGATCTGATCTGGTCCCGCCTGGTGCACGACTACCTGCTGGGCGAGCGCCGCCCCATGTCGGATCTCATGGCCTGGAGCAACGATCCGACGCGGATGCCCTATCGCATGCACTCGGAGTATCTGCGGCAACTCTTTCTCGACAATGATCTGGCGACAGGTCGCTACCAGGTCGATGGACGGCCCATCGCCATCACCGACATCCCGATTCCCATCTTCGCCCTGGGCACCGAGACCGACCACATCGCCCCCTGGCGTTCGGTCTATAAGATCAACCTGCTCGCGGACGCGGACGAGGTCACCTTCGTTCTCACTTCCGGCGGACACAATGCCGGCATCGTCAGCGAGCCCGGACGACCAAAACGCCATTACCGCCTCGCCACCCGGCGGGAAGGCGACTGCTATCTGGCTCCCGATGACTGGCTCGGCCAGGTGCCCGAGCATCAGGGCTCCTGGTGGCCGTCCTGGCACCAATGGTTAGGGGATCATTCCAGCGGCTGGTCCCCGCCTCCACCCATGGGCGCCCCCGCGGCGGGCTATCCCCCTCTCGACCCGGCCCCGGGCACCTATGTGCGTCAGAGCTGAGACGGAGTTCGAGGCCATACCTGGCTGAATCCATTTGGGCCGCCGAAGGGTCGGCTGGTGATGGACGCCGAGCTTGGATGCGCGGCTGGGAGTAAGACCCGAGACGAACGGGTAACCGCCGTGGTTCCGGGCATGGGCTGAAAATGGCTGGTTTTCGTTCTTCTTTAGAGAACAATACCCAGATTAAAAATGCCATTGTTCTTTTTTTGAGAACATAAAACCAGGTAAAAAGGCTCATGCCCGGGGCGCTAAAAAGCGGATGGGCTAGCGGTGACGATCTCCGGCGAGCGGTTAAAACGACACTCCTCACCTGCTCGCGGCCCACCTCTGGTCGGGCAGGGTCTGCTATGCGGACCATTATTGGATTATAAAATGGTCCGCGCAGCAGACTACAGGGCTGTTGCTCCCTACCCTGATCTTACGGGTCTTGACGGATAGACGGCAAAAATGAAGTTCGTTTGCCCTGGACACCAACCTGCTCTACAGTTAAGCAAGCAAATCATAAAGTTGCGATTTTCGATCGACCTGTTCCCTGTTTCTCAATGCATGGTCCTCCGGAGAGAAAAATGAGTATCCATTGGCGTGGGTTGGCGGCTTGGTTGATAGCCGCGTTGCTGGTAGGTGGCGGCTGGTCGCCGCAAAGCGGCCCTCTAACCGAAGCCACGGCGGCAGAGGCCGCCTCGACCTCGCGGGCCTTCACTCAGGCGCAGATCGAGCAGTTGGTGGCGCCGATCGCCATCTATCCGGATAGTCTGATCGCCCAGATACTGATGGCGGCCACCTATCCACTGGAGATCGTACAGGCCTCCCGTTGGATCGAGAAGAATCCTGGTTTGAAAGGTAAGGCGCTGGAAAATGCCCTGGCCTCGCAAAAATGGGATGCGAGCGTCAAGTCGCTGACCAACTTTCCAGATGTGTTGAAACGGATGAGCGACAACCTGGATTGGACCCAGGACCTGGGTGACGCCATGCTCGCCCAGCAAGAGGAGGTGATGAATGCGATACAACGCATGCGCCGCTACGCCTACGACAGCGGCAACCTCAAAACCACCAAGGAACAGAAGGTGGTGGTGCAGGAAAAGGTCATCGTCGTCGAGCCCGCTACCGAGGTCGTCTATGTCCCGGCCTATAGTCCAACCGTAGTCTATGGCGCGGCTTGGGCGCCACCCAGCTATTACTATCCCATCTACAGCTATCCGCCAAGCTACTGGTATCCGCCAGGTTATGCCGCCTCCAATATCATCTCTTTCGGTCTTGGCATGGCGGTGGGCGCGGCGATCTGGAACAACTGGAACTACGGTCATTGCGATTGGCACGGTGGCAACGTCAATATCAACAACAACTTCAATTTCAACCGCAACATCAATACCGGCAACATCAACATCGGCAACAAGGTTGGCCGTGGCAACTACAGTAACTGGCAACACAATGTGGATCACCGTGGTGGGGTGCGCTATCGCGATTCATCCACACAGCAGAAATTCACCAATGCCAGACTCGACAGCAATCGACAGGGCGCCCGTATCGACCGCGACACGGCCCGAGGCTACGACCGGCCAGCCACCAGGGACGTCAAGCGCCCGGATTCCGCCGACTTCAAGCGTGCGGAGAGCCGCGATAACTCACGCCCAGCCACACGAGATCTCAAAGGTGCGGAAAGCCGCGATCTAAAACGCCCGGAGACAACGGATTTCAAACGGTCGGAAAGCCGCGACTTCGGGCAGGCGAACCGCGGTAGTCCGTCGCGCCAGTCGAACGCCTTCCAGGTCGGCGACAGCGGATTCGATCGCTCGGCCAGTCAGCGCGGCGCCAGCAGTCGAGGCAGTTCCAGTTTTAGTGGTGGTGGCTTTTCACGCGGTGGCGGAGGAGGGATGGGCGGTGGCCGTGGTGGCGGAGGCGGTTTCCGGGGACGTTGAGCACACCGCATGAGCCGGCAGAGTTGCCATTGCCATAAACACTGGAGAATCGGATACATGAGCACGATCAGTCATTGTAAGCATGTGGTGTTGGCCGCCGTGGCCACGCTGATGGTTGTCGTCGGGCAAGAGGCCATGGGTGAGCCACGCCACTTCCCCACCCCAAGGATGGCCGTCGAGGCCTTGGTAAAGGCGGCGGCGACGGATCCCGCGGCCTTGGTGGATGTCCTGGGTCCCGAGGTGGAGCAATTGAGATCGGGAGACAAGGTGGCGGACAGGGAGGATCTCAAGCATTTTGTCGCGGCCGCCCGGGCCGGCACACATATTCAACGTCGGTCCGCTGACCTGGCTTTGCTCTCGATCGGAACGGATCACTGGCCCTTTCCCATCCCCCTGGTAAAGGAGAAAGAGGGCTGGCGTTTCGACACGTCCGCGGGTAAGGAGGAACTTCTGAATCGACGCATCGGCAGGAATGAACTCCATGCCATAGCCACCGTGCGTGTCTACGTTGAGGCCCAGAACGAATACGCCGCCAAGGACCCCATGGGTTCCGGCGTCCGCCAGTATGCTACCCGTTTTGCCAGTAGCGAGGGGAAACGCGATGGTCTGTATTGGCCGATAGCGGCTGGCCAGGAACCGAGTCCCTTGGGTCCACTGGTTGCCGAAGCGGTCGCGGAAGGGTACCGGCATAACGCTAGCGGCGAGCCCATTCCTTACCATGGCTACTACTTTCGTATCCTGACGGCGCAGGGGGCTCACGCGCCCGGGGGCTCGAGAAGCTATCTGAAGGACGGACATCTCAGCGAAGGCTTCGGGTTGCTGGCCTATCCGGCCGAATACGGAGCCTCCGGCATCATGAGTTTTATCGTCAATCAGCAGGGCATCGTTTTTCAAAAAGACCTGGGGAAAGCGACCAAGGAGACGGCCCTCGCCATCACCGAGTACAACCCGGATTCGAGTTGGGAGCCGGTAAGCGATCCGGTCTTGTGACTCAAGCCAGATAGGGTACGCGATGCGTACCCTACGGCTTATACAAAGCCGTTTTTTTGCCCCAGGCTCGGGAGCAAGGATTCGCCTTCCTCGGCAGATGTTGCCTGGACCTACCGCTCAGGAGCCCCCGGGCTCTGTTCGCCGTCATCTCCTGATGCGGCTGGAACGAGGTTTTCAAAGATCTCCTCGAAGGGAATCGAAACCCCCAGCGACCGGAAGGGACAGTCCCCGTCTTCAGGAAGATACTCGTGAAATCGCCATTCGCGGTCCGGTGCCCGCAGGAAGCTTTCCACCCGTCGGGAGGGGATATCCACCAGCACAAACTCCCGTAGCGAAGGCAGGGTGCGGTAGGCGGCGAACTTTCCTCCGCGATCGAAGGCGGCCGTTGAGTCCGACAACACCTCCACAATCAGGATCGGATTCTCGATGAATTGGCTCGCCGCATGATCCCGCGGATCGCAGGAGACCATCACGTCCGGATAGAAAAAGGCCTCCACGGCCTCCACCCGCAGCTTCAAATCCGCGATATAGGCCTGACAGGGTCCGCCACGCAGGCGTTGTTTGAAGGCGGCGTAGAGATTGCCGGACACCACCACATGTTCGCGCCGCGCCCCCACCATGGCGAACACCTCGCCCTGGAAGTACTCGTGCTTCTCTGTCTGAAGTTCTTCCCAGGTCAGATAGGTCTCGGCATCGAAGACCATTTGTAGAGCCGGACTGGTCATGGGCCTCTCCCGTCAAGTGATATAAAAAGAATCAGTGCCGTTCCAGCCTGGACAGCCACCAAGGAAATAGCCTCCCGGCCTGGCGGTTTGCCGTCATCGAGGCCATCAGCTGGACCTCTGTGTCAGTAACAGTCGGGTTGGGCACCCCTGCCCGATGCCTATTATAAAGTATCGGGCAAGGTCCTATTTTTACCCGACCGAACTGGGGTACTTCGGGCATGGGTGCCCAAGCGGGTACTATTGTTCTTATGAGGAGAACGATTCCGCATGGAACTACGCATTGTTCTTGAAAGAAGAACAAAAATTGGTCATTTTCAGCCAATGCCCGGAACAAGTGAGGGCCTATACCAATGCCTTTTGACTCTTTCTCTCATCATTGGAAGCCCAAAAGGTATTCGGAAAGGGTATGAAGCCGGACGATTTTATTCAGTTCGAGCCTTCCTCCGGGCAGCGGGCCGTCGCCCTCCCAGGAATGGGATCGGCCTCGACCGGCACTGGGGTGCTCCCCAACTGCGACTCCAGCTCGGCGACCCGCCGACGCAGTCGGAGCAGTTCCAACTCCTTCTCCTCGACCTGCTCCCTGAGTCGTTGCAGGCGTGCCTCGGGGCTGCGAAACAGGACACGCTCGACCAGTTCCAGGGCGATGATCCCCTGCCAGGCCCGCATCCCCAATCCCCGCAGGCGATAGATCTTGAGCGCCTTGGTAAGCTTCCCCAACCGCACCAGACGCATGAGTTGCAAGCCGCGCAAAAAGGACAGATAGGGCAGCAGGATGATCAGCAGATTGACCCAATGGCGGGCGACATAGAGCCATTTTTTCTCCGCCACCGCCGACATGATGATGAACTCGATGGCGAAGGCGAGCCAGATCAGGGAAGTCCCGAGATCGAGCCCCAGGGCCAGGGCCGGATACCGCTCCACCTCATCGGACCAGAGATGCTCCACCGCCAGGATCGGCAGGATCAGGGTCGCCATGCAGAGCATGGGGATGCTGAAGAGGCGGTCCAGTCGGTCGTAACACTCCCGATCCGCGGCCTGCCAGCCGATGACCGGCAACCAAAAGCACCTCCCCGCTGGATAGGTGGAGAGCGCCAGGCGATAGGGGGGCAACAAACAAATCAGCCATAACCGACGTCGGGCGGACCAGGAATATTCCCCGCTCCGCCAGTAGCCCTGGATCGCTTCCACCAGGATCGGCAGCCAATTGGCGGCGAAGAGCCAAGCCAGCCAGCCGAGTTGTTCCAAATCCCCGGGGTGGCGCTCCAGCAGATGGAGGGCGAAGGCATTGAGGAGGAGAAAGAACAGCGCCAGCGCCGACATGAGGGTTTCACGGCGGGTCGCCGCCTGGTGCCTCGAACTCAGGCAATCGTGCGCTGGGGCCATGGTTGTTACAGGAGCAGGAGAATGGATCGACAATGGGAGTATAGGAGGACGCCGAACCTCCTGTCGTAGCCGGAGTGGCGCTTGCCCCCCGGACCAAGAGATCGGCCAGCTAGCGATAGAGTAACAAGGCTTCCCGTTCCTCCTGCCAGGAGGCTTCATCCTCAGCCGCCAGGGCCTCGAGATCCGCCGCTGTTGCCGCCGGATCATCCACCCAGAGGCGCAAGTCGTCGCAACCGTTGATGAGGTCGATCGCCAAGCGGTCCGGTTCGTATTCGTAAGGAAAGTCCCGCCACAGGGGATATTCGGGATACAAACGCCGGATGGCCTTGAAGGCGAGGGCCTGTAGGCGCCAGGGGCGAAACAGCCGATGCCGGTAGGCACTATCCTCCACATGGATCTGCACCCCGGCGCAGAGCCGGCCCTGATGCTTGTGGAAGGTCGGCTCGAACCAGCCAGGGCGGAGTCGACAGCCCGCCAACCACTCCGGCGCCAGCGACTGCATCTCGGCGATCAAGCGCTCTGCCTCCAGGTCCGGGGCGCCAAAGAGTTCCAGCGGGCGGGTGGTCCCCCGACCTTCGGATAAAGTGGTGCCTTCGAGCATGACGGTGCCCGGATAACACCTGGCCATCCAGAGATTGGGCGCGTTCGGACTGGGATTGATCCAAGTGCGTTCCCCCAAGGGCCAGCCATAGCCCGGCCCTGTGGATGGCTCCCAACCCGACATGGGGATCACCCGATACTCGACATCCAGCCCCAGGGTGCGGATGAACCAGTGTCCCAACTCCCCGAGCGTGAGGCCATGACGCATGGGCAAAGGACCGGCGCCGACAAAGCTTTCCCAGCCTGGGCGCAAGCGCAGCCCTTCGATGGGCCGCCCCACCGGATTGGGACGATCCAGCACCCACACCCCCTTGTTCCACCTGGCGGCCTCTTCCAACACATAGCGCAGGGTGGTGATGAAGGTGTAGATGCGGCAGCCCAGGTCTTGGAGATCGACCAGCAGGATATCGAAGCTGTCCATCATGGCGGCGGTCGGGCGACGCACCTCGCCGTAGAGGCTGAAGACCGGAATCCCATAGGTCGGGTCCCGGAAGTCCGCCGATTCCATCATGTTGTCCTGCTTGTCGCCCCGCAGCCCGTGTTGGGGACCGAAGGCCGCGGTGATCCGAAGATCCTCGAGTCCCATCAGGGCGTCCAGGGCGTGCACCAGCTCCCCCGTCACCGAGGCCGGATGGGCGAGCAGGGCCAGGCGCTGGCCGGCCAGGGGTTGGCGCAGATGGGGTTGTTCCAGCAAGAGGTCGAGACCGAATCGCATCGAATCCTCCTCGGATCGGCAGCCGGATAAGCGCTGGAAGGTCAGACGGAAAAGCAAAAAGGCTTCCGAGGAAGCCTTTTATGCTGAAACCTGTGTTGTCGTTGGTGCCGAGGAAAGGACTTGAACCTTCACAGGGTTGCCCCCACTAGAACCTGAATCTAGCGCGTCTACCAATTCCGCCACCTCGGCTGGAGACTTGGCCGCCGACAAGCAAACCAAGTTAGGCCGCAGAAATGTACCGAGACAGTGCCACCTTGTCAACGCTACAATCACCGATCATATCTTTATCGTAAGGCTCGCCTGCAGTGAAAAGGACAGCCCGACGGAACAGCGCCGTCGATCTCGACCCCTTCCGCGAGCGTGAGGCTCGCAAATACGAAAATCCGATACCAAGCCGCGAGTACATCCTCGAGCGTTTGACCGAGCAGGGCCTGCCCCTGGGCTTCGACGACATCGCCGGGCTGTTGCGTCTCCAGGGTGGAGCCCTGCGCGAGGCCCTGGATCGCCGACTCAACGCCATGGTGCGGGACGGCCAGTTAGTGCGCAATCGCCGTGGTCTCTATTGCCTGGTCAATCGCCGCGATCTGATCGCCGGACGGGTGATCGGCCATCCCGACGGTTTCGGCTTTCTCCAACCCGATACCGGCGGTGAGGATCTCTTTCTCTCGCCCCGGGAGATGCGCTCGCTGATGCACGACGATCGGGCCGTGGTCCGGGTCACCGGCATCGACGCCCGGGGTCGGCGCGAGGGCGCCCTGGTGGAGGTCCTCGAACGCAATACCCGCCGCGTCGTCGGTCGTCTCCGTTGCGAGGCCGGTATCGGCTTCGTGAAGCCGGACAATCAGCGCCTGCACCATGATATCGTCATCCCGCCCACGGAACTGGGGAACGCCCGCAAGGGCGACATCGTGGTGGCGGAGATCACCGAATATCCCTCCGCTAGCAGCCTTCCCCTGGGTCGCATCCTGGAGGTGCTGGGTGAGCACCTCGCCCCGGGGATGGAGACCGACATCGCCATCCGCACCTTCGAGCTGCCGGTGGTGTGGCCCGAGGCGGTGGAGCAAGAGATCGCCGGACTCGGTACCCAGGTCGAGGAAGCGGCCAAGAGCGGTCGCACCGACCTGAGAAAGCTGGCCCTGGTGACCATCGACGGGGTCGACGCCCGGGACTTCGACGACGCCGTCTACTGCGCCCGCACCCCCAAGGGCTGGCGCCTGCTGGTGTGCATCGCCGATGTCTCCGCCTATGTGCGTCCGGGCACGGCCCTGGATGCCGAGGCGAAACTCCGTGGCAACTCGGTGTATTTTCCCGACCGGGTCATCCCCATGCTGCCCGAGGTCCTCTCGAACGGTCTCTGTTCCCTCAACCCGGAGGTGGACCGGCTCTGCCTGACCTGCGAGATGTATATCAAGGATTCCGGTGACATCGTCCGCTCGCGTTTTTTCCCCGGCGTCATGCGTTCCCGGGCGCGGCTCACCTATGACGAGGTCGCGGCCATACTGGACGGCAGCGATCCCAGACTCGAGGCCAAGTACGCCAAACTCCTGCCGAGGTTACGCGACCTCGAACAGATCTATCGGCTGTTGCGGGCCACCCGGGAGCAACGGGGCGCCCTCGATCTGGATACCCATGAGACCCGCATCGAATTCGATGCCCAGGGCAAGATCGAGCGTCTGGTGGCGGTCGAGCGCAACGACGCCCATCGCCTGATCGAGGAGTGCATGCTGGCGGCCAATCTCTGCGCGGCCCGCCTCTTGCTCCGGAACAAGATGCCGGCCCTGTTTCGCATCCATGAGGCTCCCCCGGCGGAGAAGATCGAGGATCTGAAGCGCTTCCTCGGCGAATTGGGGCTGAGGTTACCCGGCACGGCGAAACCCGGGCCGAAAGATTTCGCCCTCCTCCTCGATTCGACCCGGGAACGCGGCGATGCCCATCTGATTCAAACGGTCTTGCTGCGTTCCCTCTCCCAGGCGTTGTACAGCCCAAACAACAACGGTCATTTCGGTCTCGCCTACGACGCCTACACCCACTTCACCTCGCCCATCCGTCGTTACCCCGACCTAGTGGTGCATCGCGCGATCAAGCATTGGCTGCTGGACGGGACAGGCGACAACTTCACCCATTCCCTGCCGGAGTTGCAGACCCTGGGTGAGCACTGTTCCATGACCGAGCGTCGGGCCGATGAGGCTACCCGCGACGTCACCTCCTGGCTCAAGTGCGAATACATGCAGGACAAGCTCGGCGAGGAATTCGACGGCCTCATCTCCGGCGTCAACTCCTTCGGCCTTTTCGTGGAACTCAAGGGTCTCTATGTCGACGGCCTGGTGCACATCACCGCCCTGCGCAACGATTATTACCACTTCGATCCCATCGGCCATCGGCTCACCGGCGAACGCAGCGGACGGGTATACCGCCTGGGCGATCCGTTCCGGGTGAAAGTGGCCCAGGTCAACCTCGAAGAACGCAAGATCGACTTCGTCCCGGCCGCCGGCGAGGCGGATGCCTCTCCGGACTCCGGCCCGAAGCGCCGCCGCTCCGGCTGGTCCCGAGGGTCGGCGAATAGCCCGGCCTCGACGCCCACCCGCTCGAAACGCAAAGACGGCGAGGCCAAGGAGCGCCCCGCCTCTGGGGCTTTGCGCCCGCATCTCGTCAGCCCGGGTGATGAGGTTTCCGAGGCGGCTTCCCCGGCGACCAAACCCAAGAAGCGGCGGACACGCCAGCCATCCCGGTCAAAATCCCCGTCCGGATGAAGCACCGATGAGGACTCCTCCACGACAACCCCTCGCGACCCAGCCGGAACCGGGCGGGCAGTGGATCGGTGGTCTGCACAGCGTGCGTGCCCTCCTGCTGCGGGGCGGCGAGCGGGTACGGGAGATCCGTGTCCTGGCCGGACGACGGGATGGACGTTTGACCGAAATCCTGCAACAGGCCCAACACAGGGAAATCCGCGTCCGGGAGGCGACGCGCCAGGAATTGGACGCCCTGATGGCCGGGCTCAACCACCAGGGCGTGGCTGCCTTGGTCAGGCCCCCGGAGGCGATCGACGAGAACGAACTGCGCGACTATCTGCTCGGCCTTGGACGTCCGCCCTTTCTCCTGGTGCTGGATCAGGTCCAGGACCCCCACAACCTGGGGGCCTGCCTGCGCACCGCGGAGGCCGCCGGGGTCGATGCGGTGATCGCCCCCAAGGATCGGGCGGTGGGGCTGACCCCCATCGTATGCAAGGTGGCCAGTGGGGCCGCCGAGACCCTGAGATTCGCCCAGGTCACCAACCTGTCGCGCACCTTGGATTGGTTGGGTCAGGAATTGCGGGTCTGGGTGGTGGGCACCGCCGCCGAGGCCGAACGCTCACTCTATGAGACGGATCTCCGTGGCGGGCTGGCCTTGGTCATGGGGGGCGAAGAAGAAGGAATGCGTCGGCTTACCCGCGAACACTGCGACCAGCTGATCAAACTCCCCATGGCCGGTAGTGTGGAAAGCCTGAACGTCTCCGTCGCCGCCGGGATCTGTCTGTTCGAGGCGGTGCGCCAACGGAGCGCCAGCCCGGCACCAGGAAAATAACCTCCCCTGGCACCTCCCCGAAGCCTCGACCATGACCAGAGTGATTCCCGTCACCAACCCGGAAGGGATCCAGGCCGTCGCCACCCTGGCCGGGGCGATCTGGACCGAGCATTACCGCCCCATCATCGGCCCCGAACAGGTGGACTACATGCTCGATCGCTATCAATCGCCACGGGCGATCCAGAACCAGATCGAGACCGGTCTCCACTATTTCCTGTTGCAGGGAGGCCATGAATATGTCGGCTATCTGGGAATCGAATGGCAGGATACCGGGGTGTTTCTGAGCAAGCTGTATGTGAGATCGGATCGGCGCGGCCAGGGTTGCGGCAAAACCGCGCTTGGCTTTCTCGAATCCCTGGCCGGAGAAAAAGGGGTGCGGCGTATCCATCTCCGGGTGAACAAGCACAACAGCGACAGCCTCCGGGCCTACGAACGGCTCGGCTTTCGCCGGGTCGGGGCGGTGACGGAGTCTATCGGCCACGGATTCGTCATGGACGATTACCTCATGGAGAAGTGGCTGCCCCACCCCGCATGAATCCCTCCCATCCCGGCTGGCGCCGCTTCGCCACGGACTCCATGGGCGGCTCCCGGGCATGGAGTCTCGGGCTCGAATTTCCGTTCTCTTCAGGAGAACAATGGCTCTTCTGAGAAGCTGTTGTTCTCCTATGGAGAACGGAAAATGGCCATTTTCAGCCGAGGCCCGGTCCGCGTAGACCGGCGATGAGCGCAGCGAATCCCAGCGCTGTTGCTCACAACCGAATCCATAAACCAAAACGGAACGGCTATCGCCGGACCAGACGGCGGCTTCGGGGAGCCCCCCGGTATCGACTTGCCCGGTCTTGCCACGGCTACTCTTGCCGATACATCAGCGAGGTTATCTGCTCCGAAACCAGGCCGATGAGAAACACCACCACCGAGGTGATGAACAAGAGGGCGCTCATGTTGGTAAAGCGGCCAATGGTGAAATAGGTATGCAGATAGTGACTCAAACCTATACTGAAGAACCCCAGGCTCGCCGGCACGAATATCTTGAGCGGGGAATAGAGGGTGCCGATCTTGAAGATAATGATGAAGAAACGCGCACCATCCTTGAGCCAGTGGATATGACTTTGCCCCTGCCTGACCCCGGCTTCGATGGGAACATAGGCCACCGGATAGCCGGCACGGAAAAAGGCCATGGTCACCGTGGTCGGATAAGAGAATCCATTGGGCAGCAGATAGAGAAATTCTCGCAGTTTCGCGGCACGCACGGCCCGTAGGCCCGAGGTGAGATCCGCGATCGGCTGACCGACCATGAAACTCGCCAGACGATTGTAGAGCGTATTCGCCCATCGCCGCGGCAGGCTGGCATGGGTGTGTTTGAGTCGGGAGCCGACGACCATATCGTACCCTTCAGCCAGCTTGTCGAGCAGGGATTGGATATAGGCCGGATCATGCTGACCATCCGCATCCATGAACAGAACGATGTCTCCCGTGGCGAGCCGGGCCCCTGTCTTCACCGCGGCCCCATTGCCGATCCGATAGGGATGGCTGTGCACCCGGACCCCCGCCTCTTCCCCGATCCGGGCCGTATCATCTATCGATCCATCATCGACGAGGATGATCTCGGCCTGCGGATAGAGCCGCCTGATTTCCGGCAGCAGGGTCTTCAAGGATGCGGCCTCATTACAGGCCGGGAGGACGATCGTGATTGAAGGATTCGGATTCACCAGTCATTTCCTTTCGTATAAACACAGGAAGCGAGGCGGCGCTTGGGACAGTACGCAACCATAATTACAGCGGCATTCACTGACCCCTCGATAGTACGCCAGAAGTCGGGCTGACCGAGGGAGGGAAAAGGGGCGTCATTTCCCCTCTTCAGCGCTCGGGATGAGGTGTTCACTTGCCCTGGCCGGGGATACGCGGTCCCGGCAGACCTCTCTTGATCGAAACCAAGCATTAGGAAAGAGAGGCTTATTGCTACTAATATTGTAAGCTGGTTCCATCGCTCCTCGAGATTCCATGGCTACTGTCACCACCACCTCGAAGCTTCCCGGCCTCCCTTTCCGCCTGGTCCAGGACGGCCTGATTTCCGAGGCCAAGGCGCGCGAGGCTTATGATGCGGCTGCCAAGGAAAATATGCCATTTGTTCAATATCTTGTAACCAAGGGCCTGTGTAGCAGTTCGCAGGTGGCGGTTACCGCCTCGACCGAGTTTGGCTCGCCGCTGCTCGATCTCAATGCCCTGGACGTGGAATCCGCTCCCGTCAACCTGGTGGAAGAGAAGCTCATCCGCAAACACCATGCCTTACCTCTTTTCAAGCGCGGCAACCGACTCTTCCTGGCGGTCTCGGATCCGACCAACCATGACGCCCTGGAGCAGATCAAATTCCATACCGGACTTTCAACCAGCGCCATTCTGGTGGAGGACGACAAACTTACCAACGTCATCGAAAAGGCCCTGCAGGCCCATGACAAAACCATGTCCAACCTGCTGGATACGGATCTGGAAAAGCTCGATATCTCCATCGCCGATGACGAATCCTTAAGTAAGGAATCGGATCTCGATATCGACGAGGCCCCCATCGTCCGTTACGTCAACAAGGTATTGCTGGACGCCATCAACACCAAGGCCTCGGATATCCACTTCGAACCCTACGAAAAAACCTTTCGTGTTCGCTATCGCCAGGACGGCATGCTCAATGAGATCGCCTTTCCGCCCTCCAATATCGCCAGTCGGGTGGTCACCCGACTCAAGGTCATGTCGCGGATGAACATCGCCGAACGGCGGGTGCCTCAGGACGGTCGCATCAAGATGGTGCTGTCGAAGAATCGCTCCATCGACTTTCGGGTGAATACCTGTCCCACCCTCTATGGCGAAAAGGTGGTGCTGCGTATCCTGGACCCCAGCAGCGCCCAGATCGGTGTCGAGGCCCTGGGGTTCGAGCCGGAGCAAAAGGAGGCCTTTCTCAAGGCGATCAGCAAACCCTACGGCATCCTCCTGGTGACCGGGCCGACGGGGAGCGGCAAGACCGTAACCCAGTACACGGCGCTGAACATGCTCAACAAAGCGGATGTCAACATCTGTACGGTGGAAGACCCGGTGGAAATCCAGGTACCCGGTATCAATCAGGTCAATATGAATCTGAAGACCGGTCTCACCTTCGCCGAGGCCCTGCGCGCCTTTCTGCGCCAGGACCCAGACATCATCATGGTGGGCGAGATCCGTGACCTGGAGACCGCCGAAATCGCCATCAAGGCGGCGCTCACCGGCCACCTGGTCTTTTCCACCCTGCACACCAATGACGCCCCCCAGACCCTGACCAGGCTGGCCAACATGGGGGTGCCGCCTTTCAATATCGCCTCTTCCATCCTCTTGATCATGGCCCAGCGACTCGCTCGCCGCCTGTGCGAGCACTGCAAGGTGCCCGAAACGGTGCCTCGCACCGCCCTGCTGGCGGAAGGATTCAAGCCGCAAGACCTGGAGGACCTCCAGCTCTATAAAGCCGTGGGTTGTGACAAATGTACCAAAGGCTACAAAGGCAGAACTGGTATATATCAAGTGTTACCGATCTCTGAGAGTATGGGGCGACTCATTATGGACGGCGGCAATGCGATACAGATCGCCGCCCTGGCCGAAAAAGAAGGGATTGCGAATCTCCGCCAGTCGGGACTGAAAAAGGTTCGGGCCGGAATTACGAGTCTCGAAGAAATTAACCGTATCACAAAGGATTAATTCGATGGCTGTCGCAACACAGAAAACGGAAAAGGCCCATGTCTACGTCTGGGTCGGCACCGATCAGAAAGGGAAAAAAGTCAAAGGGGAAACCCGTGGCACCAATCCCGGCCTGGTAAAGGCCGATCTGCGCCGGCAAGGCATCAAGCCGATCACGGTCAAGAAACAATCGGCACTCTTCGCCCCCCGCAAGAAAAAGATCATCCCCAAGGACATCGCCGTCTTCAGCCGTCAGCTCGCCACCATGATGAACTCGGGCGTGCCCCTGGTGCAGGCGCTCGACATCATCGGCAAGGGACATGAGAACCCCAGCGTACAGAACCTGGTACTCACCATTAAAAACCATGTCGAAGGGGGCTCATCCCTGACCTCGGCCTTGCGCGAGCACCCGCTGTACTTCGACGACCTCTACTGTAATCTGGTCGACGCTGGCGAGCATGCCGGCGTGTTGGAGATCGTGCTCAACAAGATCGCCACTTACAAGGAAAAGACCGAGTCGCTCAAAGGCAAGATCAAAAAGGCGTTGTTCTATCCAACCGCGGTCATCATCGTCGCCGTCATCGTCACCGCCATCATCCTGATTTTCGTCATTCCGCAGTTCGAGTCCCTGTTCAAATCCTTTGGCGCCGACCTGCCGGCCTTTACCCGCATGGTCATGGATCTCTCACGCTTTACGCGCGAATGGTGGTGGGTCATCCTCGGCCTAGGCGTGGGCGGTGGCTACTTCATCAACCAGACCTGGAAACGATCGCAGAAATTTCGTGAGGCCGTGGATCTGGGCCTGTTGCGCTTACCTGTCATCGGACAGATCCTGCACAAAGCCTCGATCGCCCGTTTCGCCCGTACTTTGTCGACCATGTTCGGCGCCGGCGTCCCTCTGGTGGAAGCCTTGGACTCGGTGGCCGGGGCCACGGGAAATACGCTCTATGCCAATGCCGTCAAGCGCATGCGGGAGGATGTCGCCACCGGTCAGTCCCTCGAACTCACCATGAAGCAGCAAAAGGTGTTTCCGCACATGGTGATCCAGATGGTGGCCATCGGCGAGGAATCCGGCGCCCTGGACAGCATGCTGGCCAAGGTGGCCGATTTTTACGAGGAAGAGGTCGACAACATGGTCGACGCCCTGAGTAGTCTGTTGGAACCCATGATCATGTCCATCATTGGCGGATTGGTCGGTAGCCTGGTCATCGCCATGTACCTGCCGATCTTCAAACTCGCCTCGGTACTCTGATCATGGCTCAGGCACCACAAACGGCCATAGATATCTCATGACATCCTTCGCCTTGCTGGCCGAGCAACCGCTCTTATGGTTGTCGGTGGTGGGAATTTTCGGTCTGATCACCGGCAGCTTTCTCAATGTGGTGATCTATCGTCTGCCGATCATGCTGCAACAGAGCTGGCAACGGGATTGTCAGGAACTCCTTGGCCTGGAAAAGACGCCTGAGACGAGGGTGTTCAACCTCAATCAGCCGGGCTCCAGTTGTCCTCACTGCGGACACCGGATTCCACCCTGGGAAAACATCCCGGTATTGAGTTTCATCCTGTTGCGTGGGCGTTGCTCCAGTTGCCATCAAGCCATTTCCTGGCGGTATCCGCTCGTCGAGCTGGCCACCTCCCTGCTGTCGATCCTGGTGGCCTGGCGATTCGGCGTCACCTGGGCCAGCTTCGCCGCCTTGGTTCTCACCTGGGCGCTCATCGCCCTCAGCCTCATCGACTTCGACACCCAGTTGTTGCCCGATGTCATCGTCATCCCCATGCTTTGGGTCGGCCTGCTGGTAAACCTGTTCGATCTCTTTGCCGACCTGCCGAGCGCCGTTGTGGGGGCCGCCATCGGCTACGCCAGCCTCTGGTCGATCTACCAGATCTTCAAGCGTCTGACCGGCAAGGAGGGCATGGGGTACGGAGATTTCAAACTCTTTGCCCTCTTTGGCGCCTGGTTGGGATGGCAACAGATATTACCGGTGATCCTGATCGCCTCTTTTTCAGGGGCGATTCTGGGTTTGGGGGCGATCCTGCTGCAAGGTCGCCATCGGGACCTGCCCATCCCCTTCGGCCCCTATCTGGCTTTCTCGGGATGGATCATGCTGCTCTGGGGAGATCAGATCCTGGATCTCTACCTGAGATGGTCGGGACTGGCCTGACGCGGAAATGCTGCGGGTTGCCCTGACCGGCGGTATCGGCAGCGGCAAGTCCAGCGTCGCCGAGCTGTTCGGGCGACTCGGGGCCCCAATCATCGACGCCGATCTTATCGCCCGGGAGTTGACCCGGATCGGTCAACCGTTGTTGCGGAAGATCGCCCGCGCCTTTGGGGCCGGGGTGATCAATGCCGACGGCTCATTGAACCGGAGGGCGCTAGGAAATCTCGTCTTTGCCAATCCGGATCAACGGCGCCAACTCGAGCAGATCCTGCATCCCCCCATCCGGCGGGAAATGGAACAACGCCTCCGCGCCTGCGCCGCGCCCTACGCGATCCTGGTCATCCCCCTGCTGCTGGAGACCAAGCAACAGGATATCGCCGACATCATCATCGTCGTCGATCTGCCGGAACAACTCCAAGTCGAACGGGTAATGACACGGGATGGCCTCAGTGAAGACCAAGTCAGAGGGATTCTCGCCGCCCAGTGCCAGCGATCCGAACGTCTCGCCGCCGCGGATTACCTGATCGACAACTCCGGTGGCCTTGACCAACTCATCGATCAAGTCGAGAACATCCATCAAAGATTGATCGCCTCCAGCCCAAGCGGCTGAGACGCCATGGGCCGGGGCCGAGCGGCGCAAGTAGCTGGCTGGCCCGCATTTCTCGCTGGTTTTTTCCTCTCCTTCACCTCGGGAATGGGTATGAGCGTCCGGTCGTTCCGGGCATGGGCGGAAAATAGCCATTTTCTGTTCTTATTTCGAGAACAATATCGGATTTTGTAGGGCATTTGTTCTCTTTAAGAGAACGGAAAATCGGCCAATAGCGTCCATGCCCGGGAGCGATGAAGGGCGAACGAGCCAGCACTGACGTGCCCGCAAGCGGATATTGTCCAACTGAAGGCAGCCAGTTACTATCTGAGCCACATCAAGGACATCAAAGGAAGATTGCAGAGATGAACCCG
>JBPOHE010000140.1:0-8692 GCA_052035915.1 Pseudomonadota bacterium | reverse complement strand
CGCCCGCTGGCGCAACCCGGCCACCGGCAAACCCGAACTCGTGCATACCCTCAACGGTTCAGGTCTGGCGGTGGGCCGTACCCTGGTGGCGGTGATGGAAAACTATCAGCAGGCGGACGGGCGCATCCAGGTCCCCCTGGCGCTGAGGTCCTCTATGGGGGGGAGGGAGTTCTTGGACTGAGAGGTTGTGAAAAAACCTACTACGCGGCACGAACGCGGCGTTGCGCGGTGCTCGGAAGCCTCATGTACTCCTTGTACACTCCGGTTCCTGCGCTCCGGACGCCTTGCCCTCGCGACGGTTTTTTTCACAATCTTTTAAGGAAGGGGTTCTCCCCCCGGAGGCTTCCAGGGGGAGAGATGCAAGCGGAGTTAGTCGTCGCCGCCAAAAATGCCGAGCAGTTGCAGCAGGCTGACGAAGAGGTTGTAGATGGTCACGTAGAGGGAAATGGTGGCCAGGATGTAGTTGGTCTCACCGCCGTGGATGATCTCGCTGGTCTGGTAGAGGATCATCCCCGACATCAGCAGGATGAACATCGCTGACACCGCTAGCGACAGGGCCGGGATACTGAAGATGGCGGCGCCGAGGCCGGCGAGAAAGGCGACCAGAATACCCACCATCAAGAACCCACCCATGAAGCTGAAATCCTTACGGGTGGTCAGCACATAGCCCGAGAGGCCAAGGAAGATGGCGCCGGTGCCGCCCATGGCCAGCATCACCAGTTGGTGACCATTGGTGAAATTGGTCAGATACAGGTTGATGATGGGACCCAGGGTGAGGCCCATGAAGCCGGTCAGGGCAAAAACACTCAGCAGCCCCCAAGCGGAGTTGGATAGCCACTGGGTAAGAAAGAGCAGGCCGAAATAGCCTACCAGGGTGATCAGCATCCCCAATGGCGGCCAGTTGAAATGCACCGCCAACCCCGCCATCGCGGCGCTGAAGAGCAATGTCATCGACAGCAGCATATAGGTGTTGCGCAACACCCGGTTGGTTTCCAGCACGGATGGCCTGGCGCTGGAAGTGGTAGAGAGATAACGAGTCATAGGGCGATTTCTCCTTGTAAGCTAAAACACCGAATAAGGCTTTTGGATTTTCTGACTAAATTACTGGATTTTGGTTCCCACCTAGCATACCCGAGCCCGGGGAAATCTCAATCCTGGCAAAACCCAATCATGGCGACCAGCTATCGGGGCGGTCGAGGCTGAAAATCAAGTCCGAGACGTCGTTCCTTCCACCGGCTTCAGGAAAGCGGCGTTTAGGCTTTGCTGTTGATATGACGCCGTTATCCACCAAATCAAGACCGGCGTTTGGCTCGGCGGCATCCAAAGTGGCTTATGCCATTTCTCGATAGGGTTTATGCAAAATCCCAGGGCGAGTTCGGGCACCAACCCCTAACACCGATCCCTGTTAGGTCTTTACGAATAGAGACAGGTGAGGAGCTAGCCCGTCTGCTTGTCGAGGCTTCCGGGCATGAGTTCTTTTAGCCGGTTTTTTGTTCTCTAAAAGAGAACAATATCAGAATTTATAGCCAATTGTTCTCGATAATAGAACAATAAACGGCCATTTTCAGCCCATGCCCGGAACCATGAAGCACTCGCACCAATTCCTCCTGGATCTATCCTGCATCGGCAGATGAGGTGTGGCCCCGAGCCTGACGACTCGGAAGCCATGCGCCCGCGAAGGCACATCATCAGCAGGGTGAAAGTCCGTGTCGGCAACGACGATACGCGGGTCAGACACCCGATCTTGGGACTGGGTGGAAGCCTCGATTTGGAAGGATCGGAGGTTGACAGCCCAGGCAAACGGGGTGAAGGGAGACCCATGGTATACAAGGCTTCACCGCCAAGACCCGGCGTCTGGCCTGGGAAGGAGAACGGGCGAATGAGGGCGCGGCGGGGGTTGATCGCATGAGCATCGAAAGAAGTCCATGACGCCGCCGGCCGATCCCGATGAGGAAACCCTCGACCGGAGAGCCGTGCGCGGGAGAATCGCACGCACGGTTCGGAGGAAGGAGAGGTCAGAGCCTTCCCTACCCCTATAGGATGTATTCAGAAATGGTATAACTAGCCGAAACCACAGACGAATCGGCGGGTTACAGGCTGACGCCCTAACCCAGCCTTGTGTATATTGCCGTTCCGAAGCCTGTCACGGGCAGGCCGGTGTCCTTCTATGCAACCCCCTGGAGCGCCTCAACCATGAAAAGATTGCCCCTGGTTCTCATCGCCGGACTCTGTGCCGGGTCTATTGGTCTGGCTCATGCCCAATCACGGGAATATCTGATGTCCCAGGCCCGCTCCATCGCCATCTCCTTCGGCAATACCCTGAAGAACGAACTGCAGACGGCCATGCAAAGCGGTGGACCGGTCACGGCCATCACCGTCTGTAACGTCAAGGCCCCCGCCATGGCCCGCAACACCTCGGCCACTACCCACTGGGATGTGGGGCGTACCAGTCTCAAGTTACGCAATGTCGCCAATCGCCCCGATGACTGGGAACTCAAGGTGTTGCGCCAGTTCGAGGCGCGTCTGGCCCAGGGCCAGGATCCCCAGATGCTCGAGTTCAGCGAAATTGTCCGCGTCGGCGGCAAACCCGTGTTTCGCTACATGAAGGCGATCCCCACGCAGGATCTCTGCCTCAACTGCCATGGGAGCGACCTCAAACCCGAGGTGAAAAACGCCATCAAGGGGCTGTATCCGGCCGATCAGGCGACTGGCTTCAAGGTCGGTGACCTCCGTGGCGCCTTTACCCTGAGCAAGCCCATGTAAACAAGGCCCTTAGGAAAACAACAAAGGTCGCCGGGGATCAGGGGTTCGATCCGCTTTCCATCAGGGTCGCGGGCATCAAGCCGCGCACCGAGTTCAGGAGCCATAACCGGCGACTCGAGCGTAATTCGGAGCGGTGGATGACCCGTTCTTGGATTTTTCCCTGCTCCAGGAGCCAACGGCGGTAGGTTCCGGCCAGGAGTCCGCAGGCCACCGGCGGCGTGTACCAGACCCCCTCCAGTTCGACCACCAGATTGGCCTGGGTGGCTTCGGTGACCTCGTCCCGTCCGTTGTAGAGGATGAGGTCATCGAACCCGGGGCGGGCCTGCCTGGCCTGGGTGTAGACCGCCCGATGGGTGGTCTTGTGATAGAGGAAGGGATCATCGCGGTCAACGGGAGCCATCGCCAAGGCCACCCGTCGTGGTCGGGTCGGGATCTCGATGTCGATCGCCTGCGTCTCGACGCCGATCCGACCCTCCCGATCCACCAGGAGCCGCAGTTTATGGGGGGACGGCGGCAGATCGGCGGTCCGCTCCTCCAGACAGCGGCGCGCCGCGGGCAGATCCAGGGGATAGTCGAAATACCCGGCGGCGGTCTGCAACCGCTCCAGATGATAGGTCAACAGGAACAAGCCATCTTCCGGTGTCCAGAGGAGGCTTTCCAGCAGGGAGAAGATGGGCCGGATGGGGGCGCTGAGGATACGCGCCTTGGCCCGGCACTCCTGGAGTTCGAGTTGGGCCGAGGAGTCCCAGAGAACGCCGCCGCCGGTGCCGAATTCCACCCGACGCTGACACCGATCCACCAGGGCGGTACGGATGGCGACATTGAACTGGGCCCGGCGACCGGGCAGGATAAAACCCAGTGATCCGGTGTAGATGCGACGTGGGCTGGTCTCTAACTCAGAGATGATTTCCATGGTCCTGGCCTTGGGCGCCCCGGTGATGGAAGCGGCGGGAAACACCGCGGCCAGTATCTCCGCCAAACCCGCCCGGGTGCGGGCTTCTACCTTCGAGGTCAACTGCCAGACCCCGGGGTATTTCTCCAGGGTGAACAACTCCGGCACCCGTACGCTGCCCAGTTCGGCGATGCGCCCGAGGTCGTTGCGCACCATGTCGACGATCATGAGATTCTCCGCCCGGTCCTTCGTCGAATGGAGCAAGCCCTCCGCCTGACGCCGATCACTGGGCGCGTCCGGCCCCCGGGCGGCGGTTCCCTTCATGGGGTGGGTCTGGATTCGCTCCCCGTCGAGGCGGAAGAGTAATTCGGGAGAGGCGCTGCACACCACCCAGTCGCCCAGGTCCAGATAGCCGCCGTAGGCCGGTCGCTGGGCCTGCCAAAGCTGCTGGAAAAGCCGCCAGGGGTCATGGGTGAAGTCGGCACACAAGCGATAACTGAAGTTGACCTGATAGGTGTCCCCGGCGCGGATCAGGCGGCGGATGCGCTCGATCGCCTGGAGATAGGCCGGCTCGTCGATGGACGGACGCCAATCCAGCACGAGGGGCGCAAGCTCGGTGGGAAAACCAGGGGCGGCGACCACCAAGGGTTGGTCATAGAGACCGAACCAAAGCCGAGGGAATCCTCCGCTGGGAAGGGTGCTGAGGGAGGTATCCAGCCCGGGAGCCGCTTCATAGGCCAGCAGGCCCGCCGCACAGAGGCCACGTTTTTCCACCCCGGCTTCGATCCGTTGCAGCGCCGGCATGACTTCTTCGGGAGTCATGGCGATCACCAGCTCCCGGGGCGAGCGGAACACCAACCACCTCCCGGCCTCCTGCAACAGCATGGTTGCGTAACCGGTGACCATGTCACTCAGCCACATCTATGCTTGATCCCGACGAGAGAGGCGCCGAGGGGTCATTTGGAGCGTCTTTTGCCGACTTGACCGACATCCGCAAAAGATATCGGCTAGAAACGCCCCTGCCCGCCAGGGTGGTGTCAACCACCTCCCTGGACAGCAGCGGCGAGGCCAAGCCTGTGCTTACCAGGTGAGGGTCAGATCGGCGCGCAGGAAGGTCGCGCTATTATCCCGGGGCCATTGGTAGTAGCTGCCCGGATCGAAATATTCCGCCACCAGATGACCGGCGACATGCTTGTTGATCTTATAGCGGAGCCAGGCGGCGAACAGATTGCCACGGAAATTGTCGTTGTTGCTGAAACCGACCGCCCCCTGCCTGGTATTCTCGTCGGCCCAGAGGGCGTGATAGTCGAAGGATAGCTTGATGGTCTCGTGGGGTTGCAGATCCCAGCCGAGATTGAGCCGATGCAGGTTGGTGACCTCGCCGATACGGGTCTCGATGGCATAGGTGTAGACGTAGAGTTCGCTCCACTGGGGCCAGCGTCCCCAGAGCGGATCGAAGGCTTCATTCTTGCGGGTGGAGGGATCGTCGCCAGAGAGATACTCGTAGCCGATATGGGGGGCGTTCTTGAGCGCGTCGCCCAGTTCATAGGTCAAGCGACTATTGAGGCCAAGGCCGCTCATGTCGTTGCCCCGACGTTGTCCCCACTGCCCGGCACCTTCGGCATAGAGCTTCCAGTTCTTGGCAAACTTGCCGGAAAGGCGAATACCCAGGGTGTAGATTTCGCCATTATCGGAAACCGAGTTGAAGCAACTGCCGTTGTTGTCGCGACGCGTGCTCGGCGGGGCGCACAATCCCGTCACCGGATCGTCGTTCTTATAGATGAAATAGCCATCCAGATCGCTGTCGGGGATAAGGCTCTTGTTGCGGGCGTAAAGGATCAGACCCTCTTCGTCCTGTTCGGCTTGGTCCTCCTCTTTGCCGTTGAGGGTGCCGAGGGATTCGTCGGTCTGGGCGCGCTGGTTGATATAGATAAGATCGATGTCCGTCGCCAGATCCTTGAGGCTGTAGGTAAATTTGGCCGCATCCAGATAGAAGGTGCGGGAGCCGTCCAAGGGGGTACCGTCCATCACCAGCCAGCCGTTGCCCAGCATGATGTCCTGGCGTCCGGCTTTAAGGTTCAAGGGCAGACCGCCGATCTTTTTCCAGTCGAAATTCAATTGATCGAACATCAACCCGCCGTTGTAGCTATCGTCGAAGCTCTTGGGGCGATCGTAATGCCGACCCTCCCACATCAGTCGCCCGTTGAGGGCGATGTCCTCGGTTGGCGCCCATTTGCCCCAGAGGCGACCGCGGTAGCGCCAGAAATACCGATCGCCCAGGTCGTTGCGATCATCGAGCGTAATGCCGTCGTTGAGGGCCTCGTACCTCAGCCGCAGATCCGCCCCGAAGGAAAAGACCTCCGGCGCCTGGGGTTCCGCACCCCAGACCAGGCCGGTCATGAGTAATCCCGCCCAGCACAGAGACCGGGATAGCTGAGATACGGGTTTCGTCTTAGAGCTCATTTTCCACCTCTCTTTCTTCTTGTGCCCATTGCCGGTCTTCCGGTTCAAGGCGTTCATCGTTCTCGTTCCAGTGATATAGGCCCCAAAGAAGGCTCAAGCCCGTAGCCGCGGGGCACAGGATATAAGCCAGCCACACCAGCGGATCATCGATACCTAACATCGAGCCTTCCTCTCTTCTTCCTTTCAGGTCCCCCTAGCTGAACAAGGGAAAACATTTTTGCAGATGCGACGCCTCCGGCTTGGGGGTGAAAGCGCTCACCACCATCAGGGTGATGACGGACAAGGGTAAGGCCACCACCACCGGGTCCACCTCTGGCCAGTTCGGGACGTCCATGAGGAGGCTGGTTTTACCATTGGTGAGCCATTGCACCAAGCCTATGGCGCTGGCTTCCCGGGTTTTCACCAGCAACAGCCAGAATACCGAACTGATCAAGCCTACGATCATCGATGCCAAGGCGCCGGCACGGGTGACCCGCCGCGAAAACAGCCCACCGATATAGGCCGGAAGGAAGGTGGCCGCGCATAAACCAAAAAAGATCGCGGTAAAGCGGGCGATGACGTATTCCTGACGCACGGAGTGGCTGATACTCACCGCCAGGATCAGGCCAACGATGATGGCGAGGCGCACCACCAGGATACTCGGCGGACGATGTCCACCCTGGAGTTGTTCCAGGATATCCCGCCCGGCGCTGGTCCCCAAGACATGAAACTGACTGCTGAGGGTGCTCATGGCGGCGGACAGCAGCGTCATAAAAAACAACAGGCCGAACCAGCGCGGTAAGGCCGAGGTGATATAGGTGGGGATCACCTCGTCTGCCTTGCCCTTGGCGTAGACGATCGATACCGAGCGCCCGGTCACCAACTCCAGAGGCTGGTTGTCTATATCCCTCACGGTCCGCCGGGTTTCGACGATCAAGGGAACGGTATTGGCTTTGCCGGATGGCTCGTTGATCGCCGGTCGCCAACGCCCATCGCCCTCCTGACGCATCAACTCCACGGTGGCCCGTCGGCCATCGGCCTCCAGGTTGGCCACCACCCGTCCGTACAGCCATGGACCATGCTGGGCGAACCAAGCATTGGAGAGACTGCCGGTAATATAGGGCACCCCCACCATGATAAGGATAAAGACCGCGCCGACCGGTACCGCCCGATTGAGTTCCCGGCGGCTGCGCACTGTCATGAAGCGTACTACCAACTGGGGTTGGGCCAGCACCCCGATGCCTACCCCCAGGATGATGGCGGTCACCACCGTATACCAGAGGTCATACCTATGATCGCCCCAGCCGATGGCCGGCATGGCGGTCCAGCCTTGATGGCCGATGGCCTGCAACCTGGCCGGCACCAGATTCGCCATATCGGTCAGATACCGATTGGCCTCGGTCACCCCACCCAGACTGGAATAGGTGAACACCAGCAGCACCAACATCCCCAACACCATGATCAACCCTTGCAGGGCATCCGTATACATGACGGCCTTGAGTCCGCCAGCGATCACATAGGCGGCGGTGATCAATCCAAAGATCAGCAGCGCCGTATCGAAGTCCAGCCCGAACTGGGCCACGGCAAACACAGTACCGCCGGTGAGCACGGCCGCGGCATAGAGGGGCATGAACAGGAAGATGAGTACCCCAGCAAAGATCTGGATAGCACGACTTTGATAGCGCCGACCAAGAAGCTCCGGAAAGGTATGGGCGCCGAGCCGATGCCCGATGCGCCGCGTCGGTTCGCCAAGCCAGACAAAGGCCAGAAAGATACCGACGACGATGTTCAGAAAGGTGAGCCACAACAAGCTCATGCCAAACATCCCAGCGATTCCCCCGAACCCCACGATGGCGGCGGTGGAGATGAAGGTGGCGCCATAGGAGAGGGCCATAAGCACCGGATGGGCGCTCCGTCCGGCCAGCAGATAATCCGCCGCGGTACGGGTTCCCCGATAGCCGAGCCAGCCGAGGTAGCCGATGACCAGCAGATAGACAAGAATGACGATGATGTCGAAGAGACCTACGGAACCGCTGTATTGCACCCTCTGACGCCCTCGTTGACAACCATCCCGACTGGTGGCCTGAAAATGGGACGAAGGCTAAACGAGAAGCCGGGAGATTTTTATTGACCTAGCTCAATATCTCTGGGATTTGGCCCTTGCGGCCGGGAAAAGCCCCTGTTTTTTCCGAAACCCGTGCTCCCTTCGCCCAGCCTCGATCTCCAAGGGCAATCGAGCGCTGGCGTCCACATCAGCTTGGCCCCAACCGCTCCTTTCAGCCGGAAGACGCGTCAATGAGAAGATCGGCACCGCTTGAACTACTACCGGGACTATTGATCCAGCTCATGAAAATGATGAAAACGTCGGTTGTGGATTGCTGGCAGAAAGTCAAGAAACCATTACGCTTTCTTTCCATGCGTGCCTCGATCACGCCCTCAATAACAGACTTGAGTCACATAATGTTCAAGGCTCTTGATGGATTCCAGTCAGTTCACATGCTCAGGTAAAAACCACTAAGCTTGGCCGTCCTTAACCCAACCCTGAATGAACAGATGATCCATCTTCAAAATCTGCTGGACGATACCAAGTGTTAT
>JBPOHE010000037.1:0-23095 GCA_052035915.1 Pseudomonadota bacterium | reverse complement strand
ACCACGGCCGGGCACACGATCTATCCCGAGCTCGCTGGTCGGAACCCCTTTGCCGCATTTTTATGCCGATTCAGGTATTGTCGGAAATGGTTTGCCGACCTACTCTGCTTTCAGACAAGCTGGGTGAAGGATGGCTAGCGCCGCTCACCCCTGGTCGAAGGCTCGATCTGGTGGGATTCCAGGGGATAGCCGCGATCGCGATAGAAGCGATAGCGTTGGCGCCCCAGCTCACGGACCTGGGGATCGGTATCGACGATCTCGGATACCCGCTCGAAACGGCTGAAGAACATGGGGACCTCCGGGGCGAGGTTGATGAGCACGTCGTTCTCGGACCCGGGGTCCTCCCCCCATCCGATCAGGATGGGGTTCAGCAGGGCGTTGACCTTCCCATGCAGGCCATGGGGGAGGAAGCTGTCCTGGCGATAGGTCCAGAGGAGGCGATCCAACTGACGCGCCTCCTCCTCGGAACCAGTGTGGATATAGGCCCGACGGTTCTGTTGGTAGATCTTTTCCACCAGTCGGCAGGCGAACCGATAGCGATCGGCCTCGCCGGCTTCTCCCAGCACATAGAAATCCACCCTGGTCATCCCGGCTTCAGTTCCCCTGAGCGGCCCGATTGAGGAGATTGGCCATCAGCAAGGGGACCGGCCGGCCGGTGGCACCTTTTTTATCACCGCCGATCCAGGCGGTACCGGCGATATCCAGATGGGCCCAGTTCAGTTTCTTGGTGAAGCGGGCGAGGAAAGAAGCGCCGGTGATGGCGCCGGCCTCTTTGCCGCCGACGTTGGCCATGTCGGCGAAGTTGCTTTTCAACTGTTCCTGGTAGTCCTCCCAGAGCGGCAGGCGCCAGGCGCGGTCGCCAATACTGTTGCCGGCGCTGATGAGGGCGTCGGCGAGTTCGTCCTGCTGGCTCATGAGCCCGGAGGCGTGCTTGCCGAGGGCGACAACGCAGGCGCCGGTCAAGGTGGCGATGTCGATGACGACAGCGGGTTTGAATCGTTCGCTGTAGGTGAGGGCGTCGCACAGGATCAGCCGTCCCTCGGCATCGGTATTGAGAATCTCGATGGTCTGGCCCGACATACTGGTGACGATATCCCCGGGCTTGTTGGCGTTGCCGTCGGGCAGGTTCTCCGAAGAGGGGATCACACCGATCAGGTTCAGGGGCAGTTGCAGTCGGAGACAGGCCTTGATGACGCCCAGCACGCTGGCGCCGCCGCACATGTCGTATTTCATCTCGTCCATGGCCTGGGCGGGTTTGAGGGAGATGCCGCCGGCATCGAAGGTCAACCCCTTGCCGACCAGGACGACGGGTTTTTCACTGGCCGAACCGCCCCGGTATTCGAGCTGGATCAGTTTGGGGGGCTGGCGGCTCCCCCGGGAGACCGAGAGCAGGGACTTCATGCCGAGCTTGTCCATGTCCTTTTCCTCCAGGATGGTCACCTCCAGGGCCTTTTCATCCTGGGCCAGGGCCTTCGCCTGGTCGGCGAGATAGCTCGGGGTACAGATATTCCCCGGCAGGTTGCCGAGATCCTTGGCCAGGGACATACCGGCGGCGATGGCGCGGCCATGTTCCAGCCCGCGTTTGACCTCCGGCTCGTCGGCGCTGTCCGGGATCAGAACCTGTAGCCGTTTCAAGGGACGCCTGGGCTTCTCGACCTGGGATTTCGTCTGGGTGAAGCGATAGAGCGCCTCTTCCGCCGCCATGACGAGATCCCTTCCGCTTTGATAGCCGGTGGCGCTATCCGGGGGGAGCCCCTTGAGCAGAAGTGCCGCCGAGGCACTGTATCCGGCCTCCAGTTGGGCGGTGGCGCCAGCCATCAGCTTGCGGAAATTCGCCGCCGAGCGCTCCTCCAGCTTACCGCCGCCGACCAACAACAGGCGTTGGGCCTCGAGGCCGGGGACCTGATAGAGCAAAAGCGACTGGCCCGGTTCCCCTTCGATATCCCCATGCTTGAGCACTTGTTGGAGATACTCCTGGGTGGCCTGGGGAAGGGCCTGCGCCCCGGCGGAGAGCTGGCGTTTGGCGAAGACCCCGAGCACCAGGCAATCCACTTTCACCTGGGAGGGGTCTTTACGGCTGACACTGAATTCCATGGGGTTTCCTCATGAGTTGTGGGACCGAAGCCGGACGCATCGGAGACGGGTTCCCGGTGTCAGGGGTGCGCCCGGCCTGGTCGATATCTTGGGGATGGAGATGAGCTGTTGGAGCCTCTCCGGGAGCGGGGCTTCCGGAACGGGCACGAGATCCGCGGCACCACAGGCCAGGCCGGGTTTCCCGCCGCTGTCGCTTTTCGTGTAGGATGTGCCGCGCCCATGCCGCTAGTCTACCGATTCCGGCCCCGGGATCCACCAAGCATCTCGCCGGAGTCGGGGCTGCCGCGCGGACGATCCCCTTTCTCTCCCCTATCCTTATGAGCCGGGCATGATCACCATCTTCGACCGTTATGTGCTCGCGGAAACCCTGAAGACGCTGGCGGCCTTTATCCTCGTCCTGGTGTTGATCGTGCTCGGTAGCAATTTCGTCCGCTACCTGGAAAAGGTCGCGGCCGGGAACCTGCCTTCCAGCATCCTCTTCGAGGTGATCGCCATCGAGATGGTGCGGGTGTTGGCGCTCCTGATCCCGGCGGCGGTATTCTTCAGCGTGCTGCTCAGTCTGGGGCGGATGTATCGTGACAGCGAGATCATGATCATGGAAGGCTGTGGGCTGGGACCCTTGCGGATGTTCCGCTCGGTGCTGGCGGCGGCGCTTCCGGTGGCCCTGCTGGTCGCCTGGCTGGCGGCCGATGTGCTGCCCTGGGGCAATCGCATGATCCAGCTCCTCAAGCAACAGGCCACGGGCACGGTGGCGGCGCTGAACAGCCTCAGTCCGGGGCGCTTCAATGAATCTCCCCGGGGAGACACGGTGGTCTATATCGAGCAGATGGATTTCGAGCAGAAACGGATGCGCAACATCTTTGTGCAGAACCGCGAACAGGGGCGGATCGGGCTGGTCTCGGCGCGGACGGGCTATCTCGATGTGGACCCCGCCAGCAACGATGTCTATGTGGTACTGGAGAACGGGCGTCGCTACGAAGGCACCCCGGGGCAGAATGACTACAGGATCGGGAGCTTTCGACGCTATTCGGTGCGTGTCAGCGAGGGGCGCTCCGAACCCCTGCGCCAGCTCCGCAAGGCCCTGCCCACCCGGCAGTTGCTGGCCTCGTCGGACATCCGGGAACAGGCCGAGGCCCAGTATCGTTTGATCCAACCCCTGCTGGTGCTCGCCTTTGCCGTCCTCGCCCTGCCTTTGGCGCGCTCTCAACCGCGACAGGGGATCTTCGGGCGCATGGTGCTCGCCTTCGTGGTCTATTTCCTCTTTCTCAACCTCCAGGGGGTCTCCTTTACCCTCATGGAAGACAAGATCACCCCCGCCTGGTTGGGATTATGGTGGGTGCCGGCCGCGATGTTCCTCCTGGCGGCCATGATGCTGCTCCTGCAATCCGGGGTCGGGGGCAGCTGGCGCGCCAGGCTTGGAGGGCGGCGGAGATGAACCGGATCGACCGCTATATCGCCCGCTACGTCATCCTCGGCACCCTGGGAATGCTGGCGGTGCTCATCAGTCTATTCGCCCTGCCGGAACTGGAAAACGAGATCGAGGAGGTGGGCAAGGGGCAATACGGGATCAGCGATGTCTTGCTATACGTGGCCTTGCAGATCCCCAGGTATGCGGCGGAGGTCTTTCCCGTCGCCACCCTGCTGGGCAGTCTTTTCGGCTTGGGAATCCTGGCCAGACACAGCGAACTCATCGCCATGCGCGCCAGCGGTATCTCGCTGGCGCGGATCGTGGGTTCCACCCTCAAGGGTGGGGTCGTCCTCGCCGCTCTCGCCATGCTGATCAGCGACCTCATCGCCCCGGAGGCGACCAATCTGGCGCAGCAATGGCGATCCGAGGCCCAGTACGGGCAATTGGTGCTCAAGACCAAATACGGCTTCTGGGCCAGGGACGGGAACACCTATGTGAATATCCGCCGCATCCTGCCCGCCGGCCGACTTGGAGATGTCTATCTCTACGAATATGACGCCGAACAACATTTGCGCATGGTGACCCATGCCGGCAGCGCCCGGCTGGAGGACGACAAATGGCTGATCGAGGATGTCTCCCAAAGCGAATTCACGCCGACGGAGGTGCGCAGCCGTCATCTGGACAAGGCCGTCTGGACCTCCTTCTTCGACCCGGTGCTGGTGAAGTTTCTCGTTATCGATCCCATGGCCCTGCCGTCCTGGGGGCTCTACAGGTACATCCTTTTCCTGCGCGACAACGGACAACAGGCCGCCCACTACGAGGTGGCGTTCTGGAACCGGGTCCTCACCCCGATGATCATCTTTGTCATGCTCTTTCTCTCCGTGCCCTTCGTCATGGGCAACCTACGGGTCGCCGGCGTGGGCCCGCGGATGCTGGCGGGCGCTCTCCTGGGAACCAGCTTTCTGCTGCTCAACCGCGCCTTTGCCGATCTGGCGATCGTTTTCAATCTCGACCCCCTGTTCGCCTCGACCTTTCCCGGCCTGCTCTGTCTGGGCGTGGCCTTGTGGGCGAGCCACAGGGTCTGAGGCGGAGACAAGCTCAGGGGGATCGCACCGGCCTGACCCTGGCCCGGCACGAGTCGCTTGATCCCCGATATCCCGACCGCCGTCCGGTCGAGTATTGTTCTCTAAAGGAGAACAATACTGCTTCAATAAGGCCATTGTTCTCTTTAGAAGAACGAAAAATGGTCATTTTCAGCCGAGGCCCGGTTCGCTGGCGATGAGCGAATCCTCAGGGTTGCGCTCACACCAAGCGGTGCGAGGGTCGATTCAGCCCGCCGAGCCTCTCCAACCCAAACCGGCGATGGGTCCGCGCCCCTACTTCCGCCAGAAGGCCGGGCTCAGCACCACCAGCAGGGTGAAGATCTCCAAACGCCCGAGCAGCATGGCGATGGTGCAAACCCAGGTCTGGAAGTCGGTGAGCACGGCATAGGTGGTGGACGGCCCTACGAGGTTGAGGCCGGGACCCATGTTGTTCAGGGTGGCGACGATAGCGGAGAAGGCGGTGACGATGTCGAGACCGCTGAAAGCCAGCGCCAGGGTCAGGGAGACAATGATGGCCATGTACATGAAACCGAAGGCCAGCACGGCGAAGACGATGTTATTGGGCACGTCCTCGCCGCCAACCTTGATTGGGCGCACCACGTTAGGGTGCATGGAGCGCAGGATCTCGCGGAAGGTCTGCTTGTAGAGGATGATGGCGCGGATCATCTTGATGCCGCCGCCGGTAGAGCCGGCACAGGTGGCGAAGCTGGAGAGAAAAATCATCCACAGCGGGGCGAAGATGGGCCAGAGCGCGTAGTCGGTGCTGGCGAAGCCGGTGGTGGTGGCGATGGAGACCACATTGAAGCTGGAGAACCGCAACGCGGTCCAGAAGTTGTCGTAGGTGCCGTGGTACCAGAGAAAAAAGGCGATGACGAGAACGCTGGCGATCAGCACGCCGAGATACCAGCCCACCTCGGGATCCGCCCGGTAGGGGGACAAACTCTTGCCGTGCAGGGCGAGAAAATGGGTGGCGAAGTTCATGCCGGCGAGGTACATGAACACCGTGGTGGCGATCTCGATGGGCACCGAGTCGAAGTAGCCAAAGCTGGAATCATGGCTGGAAAAGCCGCCCAGCCCCATGATGGGACCCAGGTGGATCAGGGCGTCCTGCCAGCTCATGCCGGCCGCCCAGCAAGCCAGAAAACAAGACAGGCTGATGATCCCGTAGACCGCCCAGAGCCCTTTGGCCGTTTCCGCCATGCGTGGGGTGAGCTTGGATTCCTTCATCGGCCCGGGGGACTCGGCCTTGAACATCTGGCGTCCGCCGACACCCAACAGCGGCAGGATGGCCACCGCCAAGACGATCACACCCATGCCGCCGAGCCAGACCAGCTCGCCGCGCCAGAGATTGATGGAGAAGGGGAGCTGATCGAGCCCGCTGATCACCGTGGCCCCGGTGGTGGTCATGCCGGAGACGGTCTCGAAATAGGCGTCGGTAAAGCTCAGTTGCGGCCAGAAATAGATCATCAGCGGGATGGCGGCGAAGGCCGGCACCCCGGTCCAGGCCAGCACCACCAAGAGAAAGCCGTCCTTGATCTGCAGCTCCCGGGCCTTGCCCCGGGCGAGAAACCAGCAGATCCCCGCCGCTCCCAGGGTGATGAGAAAGGCCTCGTCGAAGGCGGATTGGGCGCCATCCTCGAGAAAAAATGCAAACGCCACCGGCACCAGCATGGTGCCGCTGAACATCGCCAGGATGAGTGCAATGGCGCGGAAAACGGCGACGTAACGATACATGAGGGTGCCTGATTCAGTTTTTCCAGAAGGTAAAGTTCATCACCACCAGCAGGGTGAAGATCTCCAGACGGCCGAGCAGCATGGTGAAGCTGCAAAACCAGGTCTGGAGATCGGTGAGCACACCGAAATTGGAGGCCGGTCCCACCGCGCCCAGACCGGGTCCGGTGTTGTTGAGACAGGCGACCACGGCGGAGAAGGCGGTAATGATGTCGAGTTCGGTGGCGCTCAGGATCAGGGTCAGACTGACGATGCTCACCATATAGAGAAAGGCGAAGGCCAACACGGCGAACAGGATCTGGGTGGACAGGGTCTCCCTTCCCAATTTCACCGGATAGACCGCGTTGGGATGGATGGAACGCACGAACTCGCGGAACACCTGCTTGTAGAGGATGATGGCCCGCATCATCTTGATGCCGCCGCCGGTCGAGCCGGAACACACGGCGAAGCTGCCCAGGAACAGCATCCAGAAGGGGACGAAATAAGGCCACTGGGCGTAATCCTGGGTCACCATGCCGAGCGAGGTAGCCACCGAGACGGTATGAAAGGCGGAGTGGCGTAGCGCCTCGAAGAAATCCGGATAGACCCCCTTCAGCCAGATGTACCAGGCGATGAGCAGGCTGCTCGCCCCCAGCACCAGGAGGTAATAAGGCAGCTCTCCATCGAACAGATAGGCGCGCAGGCTCTTCTGCCGCCAGGCAAGAAAATGGGTGGCGAAATTCATGCCCGCCAGCAGGGCGAAAAAGATGGCGATCAACTCGATGGCCAGGGAATCGAAATGGCCGAGGCTGGCGTCCACCGAGGAAAAGCCGCCCAGCGCCAGGGTGCTGAAGGCGTGCATGATGGCGTCCAGCCAGGACATGCCGGCGAAGTGGTAAGCCAGCAGGCAGGCCAGGGTCAGGAAGACATAGACGAACCACAGCCCCTTAGCGGTCTCGGCGATGCGAGGGGTCAGCTTGGCATCCTTCATCGGCCCCGGGGTCTCGGCCTTGAACAACTGCCGGCCGCCGATCCCCAACAACGGCAGGATGGCGACGGCGAGCACGATCACCCCCAGGCCCCCCATCCAGTGGAGCTGATGACGCCAGAAGTTGATGGAGGCCGGTAGTTTATCCAGTCCGGAAAGGACGGTGGCGCCGGTGGCGGTCAGACCCGAGACGGACTCGAAATAGGCATCGGCCCATGAAAGCTGTGGGAGAAAGACATAGAGGGGCACCGCCCCCATGGCCGGCAACACCAGCCAGACCAGGGCCACCAGCAGAAAACCGTCCCAGGCCTGGAGTTCGCGTTTGACCCTGAAGGTAAGCAGCCAAAGCAGCGCCCCTGACCCCAGGGCGAGCAAAAAGGCCTCGTCATACGCCTTTTCGGCTCCATCCCGCAGCCCCCAAGAGAGTGCCAGGGGGACGAGCATGGTCAGGCTGAACAGCAGCATGATGAGGGAAAAGACATGCAGGACTGGCGCGAGGCGATTCATGGGTGCGCCGAATCAAAGGCTAAAAGAAGCCGAATCCGACCTGGAACAGGCGTTCGACCTTGGGCACCAGTTTTCTGTTGACCACGAAGATGATGACGTGATCCTCGGGTTCGATGATGGTGTCATGGTGGGCCACCACCACCTTGATATCCTCGCGTTGGAGGGGAGTTGAGCCGTTCCCGCCGGGTGGCGGGGGAGTCTTGCGCCGGAGGAGGGCGCCGATGGTGGCGCCCCGGGGCAGGTCCAGTTCGTCGATGCGGCGGCCCACCACCTTGGAGGTCTTGCGGTCGCCGTGGGCCACCAGTTCCAAAGCCTCGGCGGCGCCGCGGCGCAGGCTGTGGACCTCGGCGACATCGCCCCGTCGCACATGGGCCAGCAAGGAGCCGATGGAGATCTGGGCCGGTGAGATGGCGATGTCGATGCGATCGGCCTGCACCAGATCGGCGTAGGCATGGCGGTTGATCAGCGCCAGCACATGGCGGGCGCCCATGCGCTTGGCCAGCAGACAGGACATGATGTTGTTCTCGTCGTCATTGGTGAGGGCGAGAAAAAGATCCATGTCCTCGATGTTCTCGCGCTCCAGAAGACCTTCATCCGTGGCGTCGCCTTGGAGCACCAGGGCTTCCTGTAGATGGCTGGCGAGAAACTCGGCGCGACGCTTGTTGAATTCGATCACCTTCACGCGATATTTGGTCTCGATGGCCATGGCAAGACGAAAACCGATATTCCCGCCACCGGCGATCATGATGCGCTTGACCGGCTTGTCGCGCTCGTGCAGCTCGGCCATGACGGTGCGGATATTCTCGGTCGCCGCCAGGCAAAACACCTCGTCGCCGGTCTCAATGAAGGTCCGGCCCTCGGGGATGATGGGCTGATCCTTGCGGTAGATAGCGGCGATGCGCGCATCCACCTTGGGCAGGTGCTTGCGTAGATCCCCCAGGGGTTTGCCCACCATGGGACTGCCCTGGGAGGCGCGCACCGCCACCAGACTCACCAGGCCGTCGGCGAATTCGAGCACTTGCAGCGCCTCGGGGAATTCGATCAGCTTGGCGATGTAATCGGTGACGATCTGTTCCGGGCAGATACTGAAGTCGACGGCGAAGTTGTTCTCGTCGAGCAACTGGGGAAATTCGGCGTAATCCTGTGCCCGCAGTCTGGCGATGCGGGTCGGCACATTGAACAGAGAGGCGGCGATACGGCAGGCGCAGAGGTTGGTCTGGTCGCTCTGGGTGACGGCGATCAGGAGTTCGGCGTCCTCCGCTCCCGCCTGGCGCAGCACCGAGGGCGAGGAGGCATTACCAACCACGGTGCGCAGGTCCAGGCGATCCTGCAAGGCCGCCAGGCGATCCAGATCCGTGTCGACCACGGTGATGTCATTGGCTTCAGAGACGAGGTTTTCCGCAACGGAACTGCCGACCTGGCCGGCACCAAGGATGACGATTTTCACAGGCTATCCAGAGGTGATTTTTATGGAAATTTTACATCCAAAAGCGAGGACGGAAGTAGGGCCATTTGGGCTCTTGCCGCCCAGGCAGGCACTCGGGAAGGGATCAATGGAGGCCTGGGCGGGAGGCCACCCGTCTACAGCAAGGCAAGGTACGCAATGCCTACCTTGCCTTTGGATGTACCCATTTTTGATTCGCGAATTCTAGGATGCCATGCCTGCCTATCATCCTACGCGGCTTCAGCTTATCGAAATTGAAAACTCGATTATCGAGGAAGTTGAAGCCTCGTATTTAGGTGGCGTTTCTTGCAACCCAAGCTGCGCCACTGATCAAGCTCGGGCGCCGACCCCAAATCCGCCGCTGGGAATACAGACCGATCAGGAAGCGGTCTTGATGCTCGGGGTTGTTCCGGGCATCGGCTGGAGATGGCTATTTTTCGTTCTGTTTTGAAGAACAATGGCTTTATTTGGAATTCATTGTTCTATTTTGGAGAACAAAAAATCGGGCCACAGAGCCCGTGCCCGGGAGTGATGCGGGCTGAAGGCGTCGTCTTGTCGTCGCTCGTGCCGCAAGAAGGGTCAGCGCCAGAGGCGTGGACGAGAATAAGCGGCCCATCCTGGGGCAACCGCCAGAAAAACTGGAGGCAGAGGCCGGGCCGTTCCTACAGAAACCGCCTCAGTGAACGGCGAATTCCCCTCGCCCGGCTGGTGCGGGAGCCATTCCTGTTGCTTCACAAGCACTGGGTTTTCAGGCGACAAAAGCTTCCAAACCCGACAACCGCAATCGATGATCCGCCAACGGAGCCTTGCGGGGTGCCTTGTCCGCCACCGCCTGGGCAATAGCCCGGATATGAACCGGCGTGGTGCCGCAGCAACCGCCGACGATGTTGAGAAAACCGGCCTCGGCCCATTCGGCGATCTCCCCCGCCATCACCTCCGGGGTCAGATCATAGCCCCCCATATCGTTGGGCAGCCCGGCGTTGGGGTGGGCGGAGACGGCAAATTCGCTTACCCGACTCAACTCCTCCAGGTATTGACGTAACTCGAAGGGCCCCAGGGCGCAGTTGAGCCCGAAGCTGAGGGGCCGGGCATGGCACAAACTGGTATAGAAGGCCTCCACCGTCTGCCCGGTGAGGGTGCGGCCCGATTGGTCGGTGATGGTGCCCGAGATCATCAGCGGCAGGTGTACTCCATCCTCCTCGAACACTTGTCCGCAGGCAAACACCGCCGCCTTGGCGTTCAGGGTGTCGAAGATGGTCTCGATCAGGAGCGTATGCACTCCACCGGCGATCAGCCCGCGGGCCGCCTCGGCATAAGTTGCCACCAACCGAGCGAAGTCGATGTTGCGATAGGCCGGGTCCTTGACATCCGGGGAAATGGAGGCGGTGCGATTGGTAGGTCCCAACACCCCGGCGACGAAGCGGGGCTTGTCCGGCGCGCGACGGCTATAGCCATCGGCGCAGTTCCGCGCCAGCTCGGCCGCCGCTCGGTTGAGTTCAAACACCAGGGACTCCATACCATAATCCGCCATGGAGACCGCGTTGGCGTTGAAGCTGTTGGTCTCCAGAATATCCGCCCCCGCCTCCAGATAGGCCTCGTGGATGCCCCGGATGACCTCGGGCTGAGTCAGCACCAGGAGGTCGTTGTTGCCTTTAAGGTCCTGGGGCCAGTCGCGGAAACGCTCGCCCCGGTAATCGGCCTCGCTCAAACGATAACCCTGGATCATGGTCCCCATGGCGCCGTCCAGGATCAGGATGCGCCGGTTCATAAGGGCGCGGAGAGACGCGGACAAATCGGAAGCTGGCTCGGTAGGCATGGGACAAGGGCTCGGTGGATCGGAACAAGGGCCGAGATTATACGCAGCAACAAGCGTCAGCCGACATCCCGATGCTGATCGCCCTTGAGTGCGCGGTGCCGCTCAGCCTACAACAGTGTTGCCCAACCGCCGACCAAAGCTCCGAAGCCAAGGCGAAATGCTATGAGAACGAATTATTTTGAGAGATATGAAGGGCTTCCAAGCACGCCATCCCACCCTCTTCAGCCCCGAAAGCCATCGCCCCCGGCACACAGATTCTGGAGTGAACAAGATCCCGCCCAGTGCTCGGCGGGAAGCGCCTTATGGGGAAGTATTGACCGGAGGGTTGATGGTCGGTGCTTGGCCGGGGCTGCCCTCGACGATTTTCCCCTCGGGTTTTTTCTCGGCCTCTTTTGTCTTGGCTTGTGCCGCGCGGACACGCTCTTTGCGGTCGTTCGCCATTTTTTCCGCTTCGGCCTTGAGACGGCTTTCCCGTTCCTCAGCGGCCTTGACGGCGGCCTCCGTGGGAGCGGCGGGTAGGGAGATCTCCTGCTGGGCCCCTTGCTGGACCTTCTGCGGCGCCCGGTCGCTGTAAACGACCATCCCTTGATCATCGACAAAGCGATAGACCTTGGGGTCGGCGTAACTGGTAGCGATAACAAAGATCGCTCCGAGGCAGAAAAGCTGGATCTTCATCGGTTCAATCGTCCCTTGTTGCTGTGGCCGCGAAAATAATGCCTTAAAGATATCACTTCTGGCCAGACTCACCGGAAAAGCGTGCACAAAATTGGATGCGAGTTGGTGATAGAACTCGGGAGACGCACGCCGGGGGTGCATCGGGCCGGAAGAAAAAGCCTGCCGCACCCCAAAATATCATTGGCGCGCTTTTTGCGTAAATATAAGCGAGTTGTGGGGTATTGCGATCCTTACAGCTCACCACCCTCTCCATCATAGGGGAAACCTCTGTTATCCCGACCCTCAGGTCGGGATTTTTTTATCTGTAAGCTATTGAGATATTTCAATGCTGGGGGGGGATGAAATCGGGTTTTCTATATAGCGACATCCAAGCAGAGGAGAGTGGATGTCATCATTTGTACTCCTCCCTTGTAGCGGTTACAGGCTCTTGTACCCCAAGAGCCTGTTTTTTTATTACCGGGGTGAATGGAGGAGGTTTGCTCAGAGTGCCCAGGGTCTCGACTTAATGCTTCTTGCCCAGCCCAAGATAGCTGTCGACAACGCGGCCATCCCGGGCGAGATCGGCGCTCGGGCCATCCAAGACGATGACCCCGGTCTCCAGCACATAGCCGTAGTCGGTCACCTTCAGGGCGGCATGGGCGTTCTGTTCCACCAGCAACATGGAGACACCGGTCTGTTTGAGTCTGGTGATCACCTGGAAGATCTCGCGCACGACCAGGGGAGCGAGTCCGAGGCTGGGTTCATCGAGCATCAGGAGTTTCGGCTTGGCCATAAGGGCGCGCCCCAGGGCCAGCATCTGGCGTTCGCCGCCGGAGAGGGTGCCGGCGGGCTGGGTACGGCGTTCTTCGAGCCGGGGGAAAATGGTGAACACCTCCCGCATGGTGGTGGCGTAATCCCGATCACCGTTGCGGTAGCGGGCGAAGGCCCCGAGCAGCAGATTATCTTCCACGCTCATATCGGCAAAGAGTTCCCGGCTTTCGGGCACCAGCCCCATGCCTAATTCCACCATGCGTTCCGCCGTGCGGTAAGGTTGCGGTCGTCCGTAAAACACCACCTCGCCCTGGGCGGGAAGCAGACCCATGATGGCCGCCAGTAGGGTGGTCTTGCCAGCGCCGTTGGCGCCGATGACGGTCACCGCCTCGCCGGCCCGTACCTGGAGATTGACACCGTGCACGGCCTCGACCTTGTCGTAGCTCACGCTGAGGTGACGGACTTCGAGAATGAGCGGCGGCGTCATTCCACCCCTCCGAGATAGGCCTCTAGCACTCGGGGATCGTTTTGGATGACCTCCGGGAGCCCTTCGGCAATCTTTTCGCCGAACTCCATCACCAGAATGCGATCCGCCAGGTTCATGACGAAGTCCATGTCATGTTCCACCAGGAGAATACCCAGACCCTCGGTGCGCAGCCCCTTGAGCAGTTCCGCCAGACTCTGTTTTTCCATGTGGCGCAGCCCGGCCGCCGGTTCGTCCAACAACAGCAGACAGGGCGCGGCACAGAGGGAGCGGGCGATCTCCATGATGCGTTGCTGGCCCAAGGCCAGGCTGCCCGCATCAAGATCAGCCAAGGCGCCCAAACCCACCCGCTCCAACTGACGCCTGGCCTCTCCCAGCAGTTGTCCCTCCTCCCGGCGTTCCAAGTGCAGGCTGGCCGCCAAGACGCCTTTGCGACCACGCAAGTGGGCGCCGATGGCGACGTTTTCCAGCACGCTCATGCTCGGCAGCAGATGGGCATGTTGGAAGGTGCGGCTCAGGCCCCGCCCGGCGATCTCCCGGGCCTCCAGGAGATCGATGCGTTCGCCCAGAAAGTCCACCCGCCCCGAGGTGAGGGGGAGGACGCCGGAGATGAGGTTGAACAGGGTGCTCTTCCCCGCGCCGTTGGGACCGATCAGGGCCAGGATCTCGCCGGCGCGCAATTCGAGATCGATATCCTTGCAGGCGACCAGCCCGCCGAAGGTCTTGGTAACGCCCCGCAACGACAGCAACGGACTACCGGGAGGCGGCAGGGGGCGCTGGGGCAGAGGTTGGCCGACGGCATCGAGACCCCGATGGCGCGGCGGTAGAGGCCACCAGCGGCGCAGGCTGGGCCAGATCCCGGATCTGGCATGCTGCAGCACCATCACCATCATGATGCCAAAGACGATGATCTCGAAATTGCCACTCTGCCCCAGAATCTTCGGCAGCCAGTCCTGCAACCACTGCTTGAGCACGGTGATGACGCCGGCGCCGACCACCGCTCCCCAGACATGGCCTATCCCACCGACGACGGCCATGAACAAATATTCGATGCCGATGTGGAGCCCGAAGGGGGTGGGATTGACGAAGCGTTGCATGTGGGCATAGATCCAGCCGGAAAGTCCGGCCAGGAGGGCGGCGAGGACAAAAACGATGATTTTCGAGCGGCCTGTATTCACTCCCATGCTCTCGGCCATGAGACTTCCACCCTTGAGGGCACGGATGGCCCGGCCTTCCCGGGAATTGAGCAGATTCTGGGTGGCGGCCATGGCGGCCAGGAGCAGCGGCCAGATCAGATAATGGATCTGACCGCTGGTGCTGAGGCGCCAACCGAAGAGACTCATGGGGGGGATGCCGGGCAGACCGGTGTGGCCACCGAGGAAGTCGAGATTGCCGAACAGATAATAGAGAGCGAGACCCCAGGCGATGGTCCCCATGGGGAGATAATGCCCGGAGAGACGCAGGGTGATGAGCCCCAGGCCGAGCGCGACGACGCCGGTGAGCAGCAAGCCCAGCGGCAAGGTCGCCCAAGGCGAGACATCGAAGGCGGTGGTGAGATAGGCGGTGGTGTAGGAACCCAAGCCGACGAAGGCCGCCTGTCCGAAGGAAGTCAGCCCCCCCACGCCGGTCAACACCACCAGACCCAGGGCCACCATGGCGGAGAGCCCGATGTAATTGAGCAGGGTGAGATGGAACTCCCCCAGAAAGAGTGGGCAGAGGGCGATGAGGAGCACGAAGACGATCAGGGGAAGTTTCGCCCTCACTCCTGGTCCTCCGTGTGATGGGATCTGAGGGATCGCCACAACAACACCGGGATGATGAGGGTGAAGACGATGACCTCTTTGAAGGCACTGGCCCAGAAGGAAGCGAAGGACTCCAGCAGACCGACGATGATGGCCCCGGCCGCGGCGAGCGGATAGTTCACCATGCCACCAACGATGGCCCCGACAAAGCCCTTGAGTCCGATCAGGAAGCCGGTGTCATAGTAGATGGTGGTGATCGGAGCCACCAAGACCCCCGAGAAGGCGCCGATCAGGGAGGCGAGGGCAAAGGCCAGTTTGCCGGCCGAGGTCGGGGCGATCCCCAGCAGACGGGCGCCGGTGCGGTTCATGGCCGTGGCGCGAAGCGCCTTACCATAGATATTGCCGTGAAAAAATCGCTCCAGGGCGAGGATGAGCCCCAGGCTGCAGATCATGACCCATAGGCTCTGGCTGGTCAGATAGAGCAGACCGAGATTGAACACCGCGTCGGTAAAGGCCGGGGTACGGGAGCCTTCGGGCCCGAAGAGAAAGAGTCCCAGGCCGACGAGGACAAAATGCACCGCCACGGCCACCACCAGCAACACCAGTACCGAGGACTCGGCCAGGGGGAGAAAGGCCAGGCGATAGAGCATCGGTCCCATGGGAACCACGATGGCCAGGGTGAGCAGGATATGCATCGGCATGGGCATGATGGCGACCGGGACGAAGTGCACCAGGGCGACGATACCCAGCGGCAGGAACAGGTTCCACAGCAGGGAACGGAGGATATGCCGACGCTCCCCCCATCGCAGGGCGAAAAACAGATCCACCAGGGTGACCAGACATCCCATCGCCAGCAAGAGCCAGATGGTTCCCGGCGCCTTGCCGGCCTGTAGGCTCGCCATGGTTAGGGCGCCATAGGCGACGAATTCCCCTTGAGGGATAAAGATGACCCGCGTCACCGTGAACACCAGCACCAGGGCGAGGGCGAGCAGGGCGTAGACGGCACCGTTCACGATACCGTCCTGGGAGAGCAGGAGCGCGATCTGGAGATCCATGGAAAATGGTTACGGGGACTCACGCCCCCGTCACATACAGGGTTGTTGCCGATCCGGACGTGGTGCTACTTCTGCAACACCCAAGCGCCGTCGACGATCTTGACCATGACCCGGGAACGCTCATCCAGGCCCAAATGATCGGTCGGACTCATAGTGAACACCCCATGGACAGCGACCAGATCCTTGATCCCCTCCAGGGCGTCCCGCAGGGCGGCGCGGAATTCCTTGGTACCGGGCTTGGCCTTCTCCATGGCGACCGGAATGGCGCGGTGCAACATCAGATTGGCGTCCCAGGCATGACCGGCGAAGGTGGAGACATTACCAGCCCCATAGGCGGCTTGGTATTTCGTCACGAAGTCCATGGCGATGGCCTTGATGGGATTGCTGTCCGGGAGTTGGCTGGCGACCAGGATCGGCCCCGCCGGCAGCAGGGTCCCTTCCACATCCTTGCCGCCGACCCGCAGGAAGTCCTGATTGGCCACCCCGTGGGTCTGGTAAATCTTGCCCTTGAAGCCTTTTTCCACCAGGGTCTTCTGAGGTAACGCGGCTGGGGTCCCGGAGCCGGCGATCATGGCGGCATCCGGATTGGCGGCCATGATCTTCAACACCTGACCGGTGACCGAGGTATCGTTGCGGGAATAGCGCTCATTGGCCACCACCTGAAGGCCGTTTTTCTCGGCCAGGGGTTGCACCGCGCTCCACCAACCCTCGCCGTAGGCGTCATTGAAGCTGATGAAGCCGATGGTCTTTACCCCGTTGGCGACCATGTGCGCGATGATGGCGGTGGCCATGTGGCTGTCGTTCTGGGGTGTCTTGAACACCCAACGCCGCTTCTCGTCCATCGGCGAGACGATCTTGGCGCCGGCCGCCATGGCGATCATCGGGGTTTCGGCTTCGGCGACCACGTCCACCATGGCCAGGGAATTGGGTGTCACGGTGGAGCCGATGATCACGTCCACCTTGTCTTCGTTGATAAGTTTATGGGTGTTTTTCACCGCCGTGGAGGGGTCCGTGGCGTCGTCGAGCACGATGAAGTTGACCTTTTCCGTCCCGATCCGGGTCGGCAGCAGGGCAAAGGTGTTCTTCTCCGGCATCCCCAGGGAGGCGGCGGGTCCGGTGGCGGAGAGGGTAACGCCCACATTGATGTCGGCAAGGGTAGCGGAACAACTAAGCGTCGCAAGAATTCCCAACAGAATGGATTTCAGCTTCATGGTTGGTCCCTATTGATCTTGGTTATGGTTTGGGTGAGTGGAAGGCTCGGAACGGCCCGCAATCTAACACAGGCGTGATCCTTCGCCCAGATTTTGCCCGGATTTTCCTAATGGATGGACAGCAGAGAGTGGCGGTGGCGACGGATGCCTCGCTCAACGCCGCAAGCCTCCCTCTGAATGTATATGGCTTGGCGGCTGTGAGCGGGCAGACCGGAAGGCTCACCAAGGGGATGGCGGATGGTTCCAACCCGCTCTTTGTCGTCCTCACCACCGGCTGGATAGTGCGGCGCGTCGCCGGGAGGGCGGCCTTGGCCGACCCTCTCCTTCTGGTTCGTTTCTAATCGCTCAGGGAGGCCATCTCTTGGCCATCGTCATGGAAGATCGTGATGGTTATCCAACCGGCCCCGTTGTTTCATCAGCAACATGATCCTTTTGGTCAGGATCAGCTCCATGGCATAGGTCATCTTTGAACCCGGAATGATCATGGTATTGAAACCGGTAATAAAAGAACCTTCGATCAGCCCCTTGAGATGGAGTTTGTATTGCACCGTGGGCCTGGCCTTGACGAAATGGATGAGTACCAGGCTCTGATCGGCGGTAGGGATGTCCCGCACCATGAAGGGATTCGAGGTATCCACCAGGGGGATGCGTTGGAAGTTGATATGGGTGTGTTCGAACTGGGGCACGATGTAATGCATGTAGTCCCACATGCGTCGATAAATGGTATCCATGACCGTCTCGGACTTGTATCCGCGTTCCTTGGTATCACGATTGATTTTCTGAATCCATTCCAGATTGATCGTCGGCGCGACACCGATGAGCAGATCGACCTCCGCCGCCAGGTTGTATTCCTTGGTGATGACGCCGCCGTGCAGCCCTTCGTAAAAGAGGAGATCGGTATCCGGCGATACCTGCTCCCAGGGGGTGAAGGTGCCCGGGGGATGACCGTATTTGGCGGCCTCCTCCTCGTCGTGGATGTAATGACGAGACAAGCCTCGACCGCTTTCGCCGTAGCTGCGGAAGAGTTCGAACTGCTTGTCGAACAGATTGCCTTCGGGGCCGAAGTGGCTGAGGTTGCGACCCTCCTTTTTCGCTTTTTCCAGCTCGAGTCTCATTTCTTTGCGGTCATAGCGATGGAAGCAATCGCCTTCGATAACGGCGGCCTTGGCGCCGACCCACTGGAAGATATGCTCGAGCGCATTCTTGACCGTGGTGGTGCCGGCGCCGGAAGAGCCGGTGACGGCGATGATGGGGTGTTTGCGGGACATGGGATGTGTTCCTCCGAAAAGGCATGGAAGAATGAGTGGTAGGGAAGGTGCGGACTCCTGGGATCTGTGCTGAGGAGTGAATGGGCGGCAATAAAGGAAGGCTAGAAGCAGACCCGATGGGTGCGCGATCTCGATTCCCGCAAGCAAGATAGGACTTCTCCAGGGTTGAGGTCAAGCGGTAGACCCTATCGGAGGCCGGGCACCATCGGGTTGCAGCAAAAGGTGCAGCAACGGCTTCCGCCATAAGCCGGGCCATTCTCAGCGGGCCCCCCTTCCTGGCTTCCTTGGGTCCGGATGTTGTTTTTACTTGCGCCGATATCCGCTCTAATCCAACTGAGCGGATTTGGCCCTCTGATCGCGCTCACTTCTGGATTCGTCTAGAGGCTACCCCCGAAAATCTGCACTACACGAGGGTGGCGGCTTGGGCCTGTGTAACGGTGATCCTGGGCGGTGGCTGAGGTAACTCGCCAATCAGATTGGAGGTTGCACGCATGCCTCTCATGTCGGAGGAAGACGCCGGGGTTGCTTGGGGTCATAGGCCGGTTCGAGAAGAGGCAGCTCATCGGCCAGCAAGGTTTCCTTCTCCAACAGCCGTTTGGCCGTCTCATCCAGTTGCCGTCGGTAGGTATTGAGGATATCCATCGCCCGTAGCCTGGCCTGTTCGGTCAGTTGGCGCACCGCGCAGTCGATCTCCCGGGCGGTCTCCTCGCTGTAGTGGCGCTCGCTGTATTCCTGGCCGTTGGTGCCGAGGAAGGAGCGGCGTTGGGATTCGTAGGTCATCTGCCCGAGTTTTTCGGACATACCGAAGCGGGTCACCATGCTGCGGGCGATGTCGGTGGCCCGGTCGAGATCGTCCGAAGCGCCGGTGGAGATCTCGCCGAACACCAGCATCTCCGCCGCCCGGCCACCGAAAAGCACCGCCATCTTGTACTCCAGTTCTTCCCGGGTCATGAGGAAACGGTCCTCGGTCGGTCGCTGGATGGTATAGCCCAAAGCGCCGATGCCCCGGGGAATGATGGAAACCTTATGCACCCGATCGCTCCCGGGCAGGGCATTGGCCACCAGGGCATGACCCAGCTCGTGGTAGGCGACCACGGTGCGCTCATGGGGATTGAGCAGCCGATTGCGCTTCTCCAAACCGGCGATGATGCGTTCGATGGCGCCGTTGAAGTCTTCCATGGTGACCGCCTCGCCACCCCGGCGGGTCGCCAGCAAGGCCGCCTCGTTGACCAGATTGGCGAGATCGGCGCCGGAAAACCCGGGCGTGAGGGCGGCGATCTGCTCTGGTTTGACATCCCCGGCCAAGCGCACCTTCTTGAGATGGACCTGGAGTATGGCGATACGCCCCAGCTTATCCGGTCGGTCGACCAACACCTGGCGGTCGAAACGACCGGCCCGTAGCAAGGCCGGGTCGAGGATCTCCGGTCGGTTGGTGGCACCGAGCAGGACGATGCCGGACTGGGGATCGAAGCCGTCGAGTTCGGTCAGCAACTGATTGAGGGTCTGCTCTTTCTCGTCGTGCCCGCCCATGGGACCGATGCTGCGGGCGCGGCCCAGGGCATCCAGTTCGTCGATGAAGATGATGCAGGGCGCCGCCTTGCGCGCCTGTTCGAAGAGATCCCGCACCCTGGCGGCCCCGACGCCGACGAACATTTCCACGAACTCGGCTCCGCTGATGGAAAAAAAGGCTACCCCGGCCTCGCCGGCCACGGCCCGGGCGAGCAGGGTCTTGCCGGTTCCCGGCGGTCCTACCAGCAAAACCCCTTTCGGTACCCGGGCGCCGAGGCGACCATACTGCTGGGGGTCCTTGAGGAAGGAGACGATCTCCTTGAGTTCCTCCTTGGCCTCGTCGACCCCGGCCACGTCATCGAAACTCACCTTGGTGTCGGTCTCCACATAGACCTTGGCCTTGCTTTTACCCACCGACATCAGACCGCCGAAGCCCTGTTTCTCCGCCACCTTGCGGAAAACGAACATCCAGATGCCGAAGAAGAACAACACCGGCACCACCCAGGAGAGGAGATCACGCAGAAAGGTGCTCTCGACGACGCCGGTGAACTGCACCCCTTGTTGGGTGAGTATCTGCGCCAGCTCGGGTTCCACCCGGTTGGTGACGAAATAGCGGCGGCCATCGTCGATCGTGGACTTGAATTTGCCTTCGAGGCGGTTGTGCAACACCCGCACCTCCTCGATCTGCCCCTCTTTCAACAAGGTCTCGAACCGGCTGTAGGGGATCACCTCCACCTGCTGATAGGTAGACCAGACATCGTGCAGCAGGATAATCCCGAACAGGGCGAGAGCCAGATACCAGATATTGAATTGTGTCTTCTTGTCCATGGCGCGCTTCTCTTACAACCAGATGATTACCCCGGGAAATGGGGTAGCCCCGGGGCCACTACAAGAGCCGCTTCGGCAGTGGTCCGAGCTTCTACAGCTATCCGGGCCTCGGCGGGAAATGGCCGTTTTTCGTTCTTCTTTCAAGAACAATAGCCTTATAGAGCCAGAATTGTTCTCTATAGAAGAACGAAAAACCGGACCTAAACGCCCAGGCCCGGAGCGGCCTATCGTTCTCAGGGCCGCAATGACTGGTGTTTCGGTGCCGCTCTCTCAACGGGCAAGCGGGGAAAACGGATCAGAAATCGATGACATTAGCCGGAATTGATGACGTTGAGCGTCTTTTCCAGGATGCCGATCTCCACGGCTACGGCGGTGGGTCGGTTCAATTCCAGGGGGAAGTCATGGGCCTTGAACCAGCCAAAAGCCGAATGCTCGAGACCGAGCGAGGGTTCCAGCTCGGTCTTGGTCAGCATCAGAAAATAGTGAAACTCCCTCAGGCCGTTGACATAGCCCAGGGGAGAGATGTCGGCCGCGCCCAGCGTATGGATCTCCTCTTGACAGGGGGTAAAGCCGGTCTCCTCCCGCAACTCGCGCAATACGGCCTGCTCGGGAGATTCCCCGGGGTTGATATGGCCGCCGAAGAAGTTCCAGGTCCCGGCCTTGTGCACCCAGGCCCCGCGCTTACCCAGCAGAAATGTGCCGGTTCCCAGGCAATAAATCACCATCCAGGCGCCCGGTTCCCTATTCATTGCCGTCTCTCCGGGCCGCCGACGGCGGAGTGATCCCCAGCCAGGCGCACCACTGTCGGAACAGCCCGGCCTCCAGAGCGGCGACGCTCGATCTCGGATCCAGGCTCAGCGGCGGATCCAGCCGGCCTTCGAGGTCGAGGCAATAACCGCCGGCCTGCTGCAGGATCAGCCGCCCGGCCGCATAGTCCCAGAGGTTATGCCGCCCATGGAGATAGAGATGAACCCTCCCGGCGGCCAGCCAGCAGAAATCCAGCGCCACCGAACCCAGGCTGCGCTGAGAGGCGTAGGGTGGCGTGGCGGCCAGACGGGACGCCAGTGCCGGCGGCAGTCGCTTGAAATCCACCAGGGCGATACTCTGTCCCAGGCTGAGGACCTGAGGGCCGCGGCCCAAAGGCTGTCCATTGAGCCAGGCCCCTTCACCCAGGCGGGCATCGAAACACTCGTCCCGGTTGGGATCATAGACCAGGCCGTAGAGCACTTGTCCGTTGCGAATGAGCGCGAGGGAGACGCAGAAGTAAGGGAGACCGTTGACATAGTTGCTGGTGCCGTCCAAAGGATCCAGGACCCAGAGATCCTGGTCCACGCTCTCCAGGGCCCGGAGCTGCTCCTCGGGGGACATCTCTTCGCTGAGAAAAGCGGTATCCGGATAGAGATGACCCAATTCGGTCCGTATCCGGGAATTCATGGCGAAATCCGCCGCGGTCACCAGACTACCGTCCGCCTTGTAGCCGATCCCGGAGGCGACGAACCGCCCCAGCAGCTCCTCCCTGGCGGCGAGCCTGAGGCTGGTCCGCAGGCTGGAAATATCGATGCTGGTCACGGCGGCTTCCCTCGAATCAAGGCGTTGGATCTGGGGCAACGGAAGTGGATGACATTTTCTTCCTCTGGTGCCAATATCAAAACCCCCGAATACACTAGGCTATCAAACGGAAAAGAGGAGGATATATGACAGCAAGAAGCAGCACCCCTTCCCGTCTTCTGGGTGTGGTATTAGGCCTTGGGAGCCTTGCCATGTTGGCTCTATCCGGCTTCGTTGCGGCGGAAGAGGCCGGTGGAGCCTGTAAGGGCCTGGCCAAGGACGCTTGCGACAAGGCGCCCAATTGTTCCTGGGTCTCCAGCTATTCCACCAAGGCCGGTAAGACCGTAGAGGCTTTCTGTCGGAACAAGGCGACCGCCAAGGAGGCGGCGGCTGAAGGGAAGAAACCGGCGACCGCCGAGGCGACTCCCGCCCCCAAGGCCACTCCGGCTCCCGCGGCCCCGACGACAGCGACAACCTCCAAGGCCCCGACCACGGCCCCGGCTACAGCCGCGCCAACCCCGGCCCCCAAGGCGGCGGCCCCCGCCGCGACATCTCCAGCTTCTAAGTCAACGCCGGCGGCCTCGGGCAAAGACAGTGGTGGGAAAACCTGAGTCTTTCCTGATGTGAGCCCCTAGGTTACAAGTCTGACTGACGGCCACGAGGCTTTGAACCCTCGATCGGCGCCGAGGATCGGCGTGATCGGGGGTTTTTTATGGTCTTTTTCCGGCCCTGGGCTTGGTAAGTATCATAAGAAAACCATTTAAGATCATTATATCTCTCAATATATTTCTTATTTTCAGGGCCATTTCCCCCTGCTCCTGGCCCATCTGATCGTGTCCCCGGACGTGGTGTAAGAAGCGATCAGAAGGTCATCGACTCTGGCAAGGAAGGGAAGGTCATCAGTTTGCGACCGCAGGCAAGCTGATGTTGGGATTCTCGCCGAGATCGGTGAGGG